>VRUE01000002.1:54027-69321 GCA_019456285.1 Solirubrobacterales bacterium
CTGAAGGGCGTCCACTACGCGATGCACGCCGGGATCTACGCGGCGGAGGCGATCGTCGAGGCGCTGAAGGAGGACTCGGTCAACTTCGAGGCCTACGACGAGAAGGTCCATAACTCGGCGATCGAGAAGGACATGTACCGCTCGCGCAACATGCGCCAGCCCTTCTCCAAGGGGTTCTTCGCCGGCGGCGTGATCGCTGCGGCGATGACGATCACGAAAGGCGCCTTTCCCGGCGGCCACTGGACGCAGGAGGATGACGCCGAGAACGAGATGCAGATCGGCAGCGCGGCCGAGAAGTACCCGAAACCCGACAACGAGCTGACCTTCAACAAGCTCGACTCGGTCTTCCTGTCCGGCAACGCGACCCGCGACGATGCTCCCAACCACATCCGCATCCAGACCAGGGTGCCGCGCGAGATCGCCCGGACCTGGGTCTCGATGTGCCCGGCGCAGGTCTACGAGATCCCCGACGAGCAGCTCGAGAACGGGGCCGCCGAGGTCGACGTCCAGGTCACCGCATCCAACTGCGTGCAGTGCGGTGCGATCACCGCCAAGGGCGGGCACCTGACGCTTCCCGAGGGGGGCGACGGGCCGCTGTACCAGGAGACCTAGCCCGGCGAGTGGCGCTTTGCTCGGGGATAGCCCGAAGAAAGCGCCACTGCGCCCCTACGCGGAGCTGACGAACTCCGCGGTCAGGTCGGCGAGGCGCTGCGGCTGGTCGAGCGGGACGAAGGTCTTCGCATCGGGGATCTCGACGATGCGGGCGTTCCCCGCCTCGGAGGCGAGGCGTTCTGCGTGCTTGAGCGGGAAGAGGCGGTCGCCCGCCGCCCAGGCGAGGAGGATCGGCAGCTCCGAGCCGCGTAGCTTCTCCGCCGCCTCCAGCGTGTAGCGCTTGTTCATCCCGGCGGTGAACTTCTTCAGGTCGTGGCGGACGCCGGGCGCCTTGCCCTTCACCCCCGGCTCCACCCAGGAGGCGATCAGCTCGGGCGGCAGCGGGTCCCTGGTGAAGGGCCGGAAGGCGGCGCGGGCGATCGCGCCGATCCTGAACGGAGCGCCGATGATCGTCATGCCGCCCGGCATGCGGGCGAGGATCGGTAGCGCCTTGAAGATCCCGGGCGGGAAGTTCTCATAGGTGTCGCAGTTGGTGAGGACGAGGCGGCCGACTCGCTCCGGGTGGCGGCTGACGAGCACCTGCGACATCGCGCCCCCCGAGTCGTTGCCGACGATCGTCGCGTCCTCGAGGTCGAGCGCCTCGAGGAAGCTCGCGACCAGCGCCGCGATCCCGTAGGGGGAGAGGTCGGCATCAGGCTTCATCGCCATCTGCTGTGCGCCCATCGGCCAGTCGGGCGCGAGGCAGCGGCAGCGGTCGGAGAGCCGGTCCACAACGCCGTCCCAGAGGCGGCCGTCGACCAGGTAGCCGTGGACGAAGACGACCGGCTTGCCCTCACCGGCCTCCCGGTAGCGGACCCTGCCGGCTGGTAGCTCGATCTCGCGGCGCTCGAGGGACGGGGTCATGGCGTCTTCCTCCTACGGTGGGGTTCGGGTGGCCGTAGCTTCTCACGAACCGGGCGCAGGGAGGACGTCGACGCCGGCTGCCGTCGCCACGCGGGTCGTGCCGGTGGCGAGCGCCCACTTCTCTAGACTGGAGGGGCGATGAAGGCAGGAATTCACCCCGAGTACACGCTCGCCAACGTGCACTGCTCGTGCGGGAACCAGTTCTACACCCGCTCGACCAAGGCGGACCTCCACGTCGAGCTCTGCTCGGAGTGCCACCCGTTCTACACCGGTAAGCAGAAGCTTGTCGACACCGGCGGCCGGGTCGAGCGGTTCCAGCGTCGCGCCGCCAAGCACACCAAGGCTGGGAAGTAGGCGGTGAGCCCGGAGGGGGGCTCTCCGCAGGCGCAGGCTGCCGCCTCGAACGGGGCGGACCCGCTGCGCATGCCCGACGGCGCCCTGGTCGCCAAGCGAGACGCGCCGATCGGCGGGCAGGCGGTGCTGGAGGGGGTGATGATGCGCGGTGTCTCGGTCTGGGCGGTGGCGGTGCGCAGCCCCGAGGGCGAGGTCGAGCTGAGCGCCGAGCCGCTCGTCCCCTGGGCGCGGCGGCACCGGATCTGGCGGCTGCCGGTGATCCGCGGCGTCGTCGCCCTCGGCGAGTCGCTGAAGATCGGCTTCCGGGCGCTGGCGATCTCTGCCAACGCGCAGCTCGAGGAGGACGAGGACGGGCAGAAGGAGGAGATCGGCGGCTGGATGTGGGGGGTGACGATCGCCTTCTCGCTGGCGCTGGCGGTCGGGCTCTTCTTCGTCGTCCCGGTCGGGCTGACCAGCCTGATCAAGGATCGGCTCGGCTCGCCGCTCCTCTTCTGGCTGGTCGAGGGCATCCTGCGGACGGCGATCTTCATCGGCTACATCGCGGCGATCAGCCGGCTGCGCGACCTGCGCCGCGTCTTCGAGTACCACGGCGCCGAGCACAAGACGATCTCCTGCTACGAGGCGGAGGACGAGCTGGTCCCGGCCCGCGCCAAGCTCTACTCGCGCCTGCACCCGCGCTGCGGGACCAGCTTCCTGCTGATCGTGATGGTGCTGGCGATCTTCGTCTTCGCGCCGATCGGGCTGCCGGCCTGGTACTGGCTGCTGGCGTCGCGCATCCTCGGCATCCCGCTGATCGCCGGGCTCTCCTACGAGGTGATCAAGTGGGCGGGCAGGAACCGGCGCAAACGCTGGGTGCGGGCGGTGATGTGGCCCGGCCTGATGCTCCAGAACCTGACCACGCGCGAGCCCGACGAGGAGCAGCTTGCGGTGGCGATCGCCGCGCTGGAGAAGGTGCTGGCCGAGGAGACTCCTTCTGACTCGAAAGAGTCGCCAATAGAGATCGTGGCGTAGCGCTCCGGCCCGCGGGTCCTGTCACCCGCGCGAGGGGGTGTCCGGCCGGTCGCACCGGCCCGCGGGTCCTGTCACGGCGCGAGGGGGTGTCCGGCCGGTCGCTCCGGCCCGCGGGTCCTGTCACGGCGCGAGGGGGTGTCCGGCCTGGCGCTGGGTTTTTCGCCAGGTGGGAGTGCGTCTCTCGATGAGTCGGTGGGGCGAAAAAGAGGACGCCGCGCTTGGCCGGACACCCCCTCGCGCCGTGCCACCCGCGCGAGGGACGCCTATGGTTCACGGAGATGATCGAGTCGCTGGTCGAACAGATCGAAACGAGATTCTCCGATCTCGAGGCCCAGATGGCGGATCCAGGTGTGATCGGGGATCGGGAGCGGTATGCCGAGGTTGGGCGGGAATACCGCGAGCTTCAGCCTGCTCATGCGCTGGCGGCTGAGTGGCTGACGCTCAAGGATGATCTGGAGGGGGCGCGGGAGCTGCTGGAGGAAGGCGAGGACGCCGAACTGCGCGAGGTGGTCGAGGAGGCGCCGGGGCGGCTGGCGGAGCTGGAAGACCAGATCCGGCTGGCGATGGTCGAGCGCGACCCCAACGACGCCAAGAACGTGCTGGTCGAGATCCGCGCCGGGACCGGGGGGGACGAGGCGGCGCTCTTCGCCGGCGACCTCTACAAGATGCTGACCCGCTACGCCGAGGAGCGTGGGTTCTCGACCGAGGTCCTGTCGCAGTCGGTGGCCGAGATGGGCGGCTTCAAGGAGGTCACCTTCGCGGTCAAGGGCGAGGGCGCCTACTCGGTCTTCAAGTACGAAGGCGGCACGCACCGCGTGCAGCGGGTGCCGGAGACCGAGTCCCAGGGCCGCATCCACACCTCGACCGCGACCGTCGCGGTGCTGCCCGAGGCGGAGGAGGTCGAGGTCGAGGTCAGCCAGAGCGACCTCCAGATCGACGTCTACCGCTCCTCCGGTCCCGGCGGCCAGTCGGTCAACACGACCGACTCGGCGGTGCGGATCACCCACAAGCCGACAGGGATCGTCGTCTCGATGCAGGACGAGAAGTCCCAGCTCCAGAACAAGGACCGCGCGATGCGGGTGCTGCGGGCGCGGCTGTACGAGCGCGAGCTGGCCGAGCAGCAGGCGAAGATCGCCTCGGAGCGCAAGGCGCAGGTCGGCGGCGGCGACCGCTCCGAGAAGGTCCGCACCTACAACTTCCCGCAGGGCCGGGTCACCGACCACCGGATCAAGCTCACCTCTCACAATTTGGATCGCGTGCTCGGCGGCGACCTGGCCGAGTTCACCGACGCCCTGGCGGCTGAGGAGAAGCGCCAGCGCCTCGAGGCGGCAGCCGTCGGGTGACGTGCGTGGCCGGCGCATATCTGTGTCCTCGGTCGCTCGCGTCGGGGGCACACGTGACCGGTGCGTATCTGCGTCTTCGGTCGCTCGCGTCGGGGGCACACGTGACCGGCGCATATCGGCGTCCTCGGTCGCTCGCGTCGGGGGCACACGTGACCGGCGCGTATCTGCGTCCTCGGTCGCTCGCGTGCAGAGCACGCCACGCTCCCGCGGAGGATGCGCGTGGCCGGCGCATATCGGCGTTCTCAGTCGCTCGCGTGCAGAGCACGCCACGCTCCCTGCATCCTCGATCTGCTTGGTCACGTGCACCCCCGACACTGAATTGACTTGTATGCGCGAAGCGCTGAGCGCTGCAACTGACGCGCTGCAAGCGGTGGGCGTGGACGCCCCGCGCCTTGATGCTGAACTCTTGTTGAGTGAGGCCTTGGGCTGGGATCGGGCGCGGCTCGCGGCCGAATCCGATGCTGAGATGCCGGCGGGCGCGGGGCGGCGGTTCGGGGAGATGGTGCGGCGGCGGCTGCGGCGTGAGCCGGTCGCCTACATCCTCGGCCGCAGGGGGTTCCGCGGGATCGAGCTGGCGGTCGACCGCCGGGTGCTGATCCCCCGCCCGGAGACGGAGCTGCTGGTCGAGCTGGCGCTGGAGCTGCGCCCCCGCACGGTGCTCGACGCCGGCACCGGATCGGGCGCGATCGCCCTTGCGATCGCCGACGAGCTGCCGGGGTGCGAGGTGATCGCGACCGACGCCTCGGGAGCGGCGCTGGAGGTGGCGCGGGCCAACGCGGAGCGGCTCGGCCTCGCCGGGCGGGTCGACTTCGTCGAGGCGATGCTGCCGCCGTCGGGCCCGGGGTTCGACCTGGTCGTCGCCAACCTTCCCTACGTAGCCGAGGGGGATTGGCCCTCGCTGCAGCCGGAGGTGACCGAGTGGGAGCCGCGCGAGGCGCTGCTTGGCGGCGCCGACGGCCTCGATGTCATCCGCGTCGCGATCCCGGCCGCGGCCGGGATCGCCCCCGTGCTGGCGCTGGAGGTGGGCGTCGGCCAGGCGGGCGCGGTCGGCGAGCTGCTCTTCGGGGCCGGCTTCGGGGCGGTCGAGACCCGAGTCGACCTGGCCGGCGCCCCGCGGGTCGTGGTCGGGGCGCGGGACGGCGCCGCGTGACGGCCGTGAGCGCGGAGCGAGCAAGCGTCACTATCCGATTCTTCGTGCAGCGAGCGAAGCGGGAACAGTGATGTTGGTCTCGGTCGAGCGCGACGGGCCGGAGGCGGCGCGCTCGGCGCTGGAGCGCTGCGTCGGGGGCGGAGGGGTAGCGGTCTTCCCCGCCGACGGTCTCTACGGGCTGGCGTGCGACCCGCTCGATGCGGCGGCGATCGAGCGGATCAACCGGCTGAAGGGCCGCGACGAGGGCAAGCCCTCGGCGGTGATGTACCTCTCGCCGCCGGCGATGCGGGAGCTGGTCGAGGGGCTCGGCCCGCGCAGCCGCGAGGCGGTCGCCGCGCTGCTCCCCGGCCCGGTGACGCTGATCGTCGCCAACCCCGAGCGTCGCTACCCGCTCGCCTGCCGCGAGGACCCGGAGCGCCTCGGTGTCCGCCTGATCGGCGGCCCGCTGGCCGGGGCGATGTGCCCGCTCTTCCAGACCTCGGCCAACCGCAGCGGCGAGCCGCCGCCAGCGAGGTTCGACGACGTCCCGGCCGAGGTCCGCGAAGGCGCCGACCTGGCGATCGACGGCGGCGCCCTCACCGGCCAGCCCTCGACGATCGTCGACATCACACGCATCGACGCCACCGGCGAGTGGACGGTCCTGCGCGAGGGCGCCCTCTTGGCGGGCGACCTCGCGGCCCGGCTGGCGAAGGCTCTGGACAGCAATTGATGAGTTGATGACCCTCTGGTGTGGTCAACTCATCAGTCGGCGGGGCCGAGGGGTTCCCGGGCCGTTGGTATCGTCGCTCGGGTCATGACCGAGCTGCCCGAGAGCTTCCAGACCGCGCCCCTGGCCGAGGTCGATGCCGCGATCGCCGCGGTGCTGGAGGGCGAGCTGCGGCGCCAGCAGGGGACCCTGGAGATGATCGCCTCGGAGAACTTCGCCCCGCAGGCGGTGCTCGAAGCGGTCGGCTCGGTGCTGACCAACAAGTACGCCGAGGGCTACCCGGGCCGCCGCTACTACGGCGGCTGCGAGGAGGTCGATGTCGCCGAGCAGCTGGCGATCGACCGCGCCAAGGAGCTGTTCGGCGCCGCGCACGTCAACGTCCAGCCCCACGCCGGCTCCCAGGCCAACAACGCCGCCTACATGGCGCTGCTCGAGCCCGGAGACACGATCATGGGGATGGCGCTCGACCACGGCGGCCACCTCACCCACGGGATGAAGCTGAACGTCTCCGGGAAGCTCTACGAGGTGGTCGCCTACCACGTGCGCCGCGAGGACCTCCGGGTCGACATGGAGGAGGTCGAGCGGCTGGCGCACGAGCACCGGCCGAAGCTGATCGTCGCCGGCTGGTCCGCCTACTCGCGGCAGCTCGACTTCGCCGCCTTCCGCCGGATCGCCGACTCGGTCGGCGCCAAGCTGATGGTCGACATGGCCCACTTCGCGGGCCTCGTCGCCGCCGGAGAGCACCCCAACCCGGTGCCGCACGCCGACGTCGTCACGACGACGATCCACAAGACGCTGTGCGGGCCGCGCAGCGGCATGATCCTCTGCACCGAGGAGCACGCGAAGGCGATCGACAAAGCGGTCTTCCCCGGCCAGCAGGGCGGTCCGCTGATGCACGCGATCGCCGCCAGGGCGGTGGCGCTGCGGATCGCCGCCAGCGAGCAGTTCCGGGCTCGCCAGCGGCAGACGATCGCCAACGCGCAGGCCCTGGCCGAGGGCCTGCAGGCCGGCGGCCTGCCCGTCCTCACCGGCGGCACCGACGTCCACCTCGTGCTCGTCGACCTGACTCCGACCGGGCTCGACGGCAAAGCCGCGGAGACCCGGCTGGAGGAGGTGGGGATCACCGTCAACCGCAACGCGATCCCCTTCGACGAGCGGCCGCCGATGAACCCCTCGGGCCTGCGGATCGGCACCCCGGCCCTCACCACCCGCGGCCTGGCCGAGGACGACATGGGTGAGATCGCCGCGGTGATCTCCGCGGCGCTGGGTGGCGACTTCGACGCCGAGAAGGACGGCCTCGCCGAGCGCACCGGGGCGCTGATGGACCGTTACCCGCTCTACCCCCAGCTCTCCGCGGCAGCCGTTTAACTGAGTGGTGGACATCTGGGTGGACATGAGCGCGCCGGCGCACGTGCTGGTCCTTCGCCCGATCATCGAGCGGCTGCGCGAGCGGGGCCACTCCGTCGAGGTCACCTCCCGGGACTACGCGCAGACCCAGGCCCTGCTGGAGTTGCACGGGTTTGCCCACACGCCGATCGGGCGCCACGGTGGGGCGTCGCGGCTGCGAAAGGCCTACCGGCTCGGCGCCCGTACCGCGGCGATGGTCGGGTACGGCCGCAACCGGTCGTTCGACCTGGCCCTCGCGCACGGCTCGAACGATCTCGCGATCGCCTCCCGCATCCTCGGCGTGCCCGAGGCGAACATGCACGACTACGAGTTCGCCGTCACCCAGCACCGGGTCGGCTGCCGTCTCGCCAGACGGGTCATGTTTCCCGAGTCGGTCCCGCCGGAGAGGCTCCGCCGCTTCGGGGTCGGGCCGGAGAAGCTCTTCCCCTACCCCGGGCTCAAGGAGGAGTACTACCTCTATGACTTCGAGCCCGACCCCGATGCCCTGCGGCGGCTCTCGGTCGACACCTCGCGAGTCGTCGTCGTCGTCCGGCCACCGCCCGACGTCTCGCTCTACCACCGCAAGTCCAATCCGCTCTTCCCGAAGGTCCTCGCCCGGCTCGGCCAGGACAGCGACGTGCACGCCGTCGTCCTGCCCCGCACGGAGGCGCAGCGCGAGCTCATCGAGAGCATGCGGCTGCCTTCGCTCGTCGTGCCGCCCGGCGCGGTCGAGGCGCAGAGCCTGATCGCGCTGGCCGACCTGGTCGTCTCCGCCGGCGGCACGATGAACCGTGAGGCGGCCGCCCTCGGCACTCCGGTCTACACCACGTACGGTGGGCGCCTGGGCGGGGTGGACGAAGCGCTGATTCGCTCCGGGCGGCTGCGGCCGCTCACGGATCCGCGAGCCCTGCGGCTGCAGAAGCGCGTCGAAGGAGCGACCGCCACGAGGCGAGACCCCGGTCTTCTGGTCGAGACGATCCTCGGCACGGTTGGAGATCGCCCCGCGGCGGAGCACCGCGTTGCCTAGCCTCCTCGGCATGTCCGAGCAGCTCGACGCCGGACTCGAGGACCTCATCGCGCTTGCCGCGGACGGGGAGTCGCGCCCGGTCGACCCGGTGCTGCGGGCGCTGGACATCCTCATCTCGGCCTCGATCCTGCTCGTCCTCTCGCCGCTGCTCGCGCTCACGGCCGCGGCGATCGCCGTCGACTCCGGCCGACCGGTTCTCTACCGCGGCGCCCGGGTGGGGCGCGCCGGCCAGCTGTTTTGGATGCACAAGTTCCGCACCCTCAAGCCCGACGCCGAGGAGCGGCTGGGCCCGTATCTCGGGGAGGAGCTGTCGCGCCGCACGGAGCTGGAGGTAACGCGGATCGGGCGGCTGCTTCGCGCCACGCATCTCGACGAGGTGCCGCAGCTCTGGAACGTCCTGCGGGGCGAGATGGCGATCGTCGGCCCCCGCCCGATCCGGCCGGCTTTCTTCACGGAGCTCTGCGAGGAGATCCCTCAGTACTGGCAGCGACTCGTCGTCCGGCCGGGGGTCACCGGCTTCGCGCAGACCCGGGTGACCAGGGAGGAATCGTGGGCCAACAAGCTCGCCCACGACATGGAGTACATCGCCGACCGCTCGGTCGGGCTCTACTTCAGCGTCCTGGTCGCGACCGTGACCAAGGTCGTCGGCCGTGGCCCCGCCGCTCCCGGTTGATCCACCACAGCTGTGGTGATGGACGTGACGTAAGTTGGCCCCCCTATGAGGGGTTAACTTACGCCACGTCGGTCTGGGCTCGGCTCCTCCTGCGAGACTTGCCGCATGTGCGGAATCTGCGGGATGGTTTCGCCGCAGCAGGGCGCGGCTCCGGATCTGGAGGTGGTGGCGAGGATGAGCCGCCGCCTCAGCCACCGTGGCCCCGACAGCGACGGCGTCTTTCACCAGGGGCGGGCGGCCCTGGCCGCTCGCCGCCTCTCGATCATCGATCTCGACGGCGGGGACCAGCCGGTCGCCAACGAGGACGGCAGCGTGGTCGTCGTGCAGAACGGCGAGATCTACAACCACCGGGAGCTGAGACGCGAGCTGGAGCGGCGCGGTCACCGCTTCGCCACGGCGTCGGACACCGAGGTGCTGGTTCACCTCTACGAGGAGCACGGAGACGGATTCCTGGAGCGGCTGCGAGGGATGTTCGCGCTGGCGCTCTGGGACTCGCGCGCGGCCCGTCTCCTGCTTGCCCGCGATCGCTTTGGGATCAAGCCGCTCTACTACCGCGTCGCCGGGGGCACGCTCTCCTTCGCATCCGAGCTGAAGGCAATGCTCGAGCAGCCCGGCTTCTCCCGCGAGATCGATCCCCGCGCGGTGGCCGCGTACCTGGCGTTCAACTCGGTCCCGGCTCCGCTGACGGTCTTTGCCGAGGCCCGCAAGCTGCCCGCCGGGAGCGCGCTCTCGTGGCGGGACGGCGCTCTCACCGAGACCCGCTTCGCGCGGCCCCGCCCCGTCCCGGCCGAGCGGGCCAGAACCGGGCCCGCGGGGGATCTCGCGGAGGAGCTCCGCGAGGTGCTTCGGGACTCGATTCGCGCTCACCTCGTGTCCGACGTCCCCGTCGGGGTGCTGCTCTCCGGGGGGGTCGACTCCGCCGGCATCACGGCGCTTGCCGCGGCCGAGCAGGGGGAGGCGGTGAAGACATTCTCGATCGGCTTCGAGGAGAGCAGCTTCGATGAGCTGTCGAAGGCTCGGTTGGTGGCCGAGCGCTACCGCACCGACCACCACGAGCTGGTCCTGCGCCCGGACGCCGTCGACCTGCTCCCCAGGCTCGTCGAAGCCTTCGACGAGCCCTTCGGCGACTCTTCGGCCGTTCCGACCTACCTCGTATCCCAGCTGGCCGCGGGCGAGGTCAAGGTCGCCCTCTCGGGGGAGGGCGGCGATGAGCTCTTCGGCGGCTACTACACCTATGTGGCGGACCTGCTCGCTCCGCGCCTCGGCCGGCTCGCGGCGCTCGCAGCGCCGCTGGTCGAGGCGCTGCCCAGCTCCGATTCCAAGGCCAGCTTCGACTACAAGGCGAAGCGGTTCGTCCGGGCCGCCAAGCTGCCGCCCCTGGAGCGCCACCACGCCTGGAAGGAGATCTTCTCGGCGGAGCTTCGGGCCTCGCTCCTGGGGGAGCGGGATCCGGGCTGGGACCCGGTCGACCTCTACCGCGACCGCTATGCCGAGACCCGTGGCGCCGAGCCGCTTGCCCGTCTTCAGGACGTCGATCTCGGCACCTACCTGGTCGACGACCTGCTGGTCAAGACGGACCGCTCCAGCATGGCGCACTCGCTGGAGCTGCGGGTCCCCTTCCTCGACCAGCGGGTTGCCGACTTCGCGCTCGGCCTCGCCACCCCGCTCAAGGTGCGCGGCCTCGCCAAGAAGCGGCTGCTTCGCCGGGCGCTCGCTCCCCTGCTTCCGGACGAGGTCCTGCGCGGTCCCAAGCAGGGGTTCTCGATTCCCCTCGCCGCCTGGTTGCGGGGCCCCCTGGAGACGTTCGCGCGCGAGGTGCTCTCGCCCGCGACGTTGGCGCGGCAGGGCTGCCTCGATCCGGCATTCGTGACGCCGCTGATCGAGAGGCATTGCTCCGGGCGCGAGGACCTCAGCCGGCAGCTCTGGGGGCTGATGGCCTTGACGCTCTGGTTTGACCGTTACGCCATCTAGCTTGGGTACGCTCGGGCCGGAACCGAATGGAGCAGACGCCCAACTCCCTCGACGCGCTTTTCGCCTTCCTCCTGGCGGGGATCGCGGCACTGGCCCTGGTGCCGGTCACCAGGCGCCTTGCCCGCCGCGTCGGGGCGATCGACCTGCCGACCCCACGCTCGCTGCACGAGCTGCCGACGCCGAAGCTGGGCGGCCTGGCAATCCTCGCCGGGGTGCTCGCGGCCGGCTTGATCTGGCTTCCGTGGGATGCCGAGAGCCGCGCGATCCTGGTGGGCGCTGTGGGCATCTCCCTGGTCGGCCTGCTCGACGACGTCTTCGAGCTGGGAGCCGCGACGAAGCTGCTCGGCCAGGCCGCGGCCGTGATCGTCCCCGTCGCCGCCGGGGTCACGGTCGAGAGCTTCACGGTCCCCTTCTTCGGCGCGCTGGCCCCCGGCTCCGTCGAGCTGTTCGGGCTCCCCTGGGGGGGCTCCGTCGACCTCGGCGCGGTCGGGACGGTGATCGGCATCGTCGCGGTGATCAACGTGATCAACCTGATCGACGGCGTCGATGGGCTGGCGGCGGGCGTATGCGTGATATCGGCGCTGACCCTGGCGGTGATCGCGCTGTCGCTGGACCGCAACGCGGCCGGCGTGCTCGCCGCCCTCACCGCGGGGGCGTCGCTCGGCTTCCTGCGTCACGGCTTCCCTCCGGCAAGCACGTTCATGGGGGACACGGGGTCCAACCTGCTCGGCTACCTGCTCGGCGTCGTCGCGGTCCAGGGCGCCCTGAAGACGAACGCCGCCGTCGCCCTCGTCTTCCCGCTGCTCGTGCTCGCGGTGCCGATCCTCGACACCGGCTTCGTCGTCGCCAAGCGGCTCAAGTACCGCCAGCCGATCTACCGGGCCGACCGCTGGCACTTCCACCACCGGATGGCCAACATCGGCTTCTCCCAGCGGCGCACCCTCGCCTATCTCTACGGCTGGACCCTGGTGATGGCGGCGCTGGCGCTGGCGCTGCGGTTCGTCCCCTACAGCGACGACCACGGCCACTTCGACGCCGCCTGGACCGCCGTGATGGCCGTTTGCGGGCTGCTCGCGCTTGCGGCCAGCGTTTACCTGGTCGAGGTGCTGGAGATACTGAAGCTGCGCCGCGTGCGGTTGCGCCAGGTCGTCGGGATCCGTCGCGAGGCCCGCGGGCCGGCGCCGGGCGCCGATCAGGTCGACCGGGCCGTCGCGCGGGAGCTGGAGACGGGGACCTTCCCGGCCATCGACCCCGAGACCGGCGAGTTCGAGGCGATCGAGCCGGATCGGGACCAGGGGTAGTGGCAAGGCTCACGAACTGGCTCTATAACGTCGATCGAGGGCCCTTTTGGGTATAGTCGCCCGTCCGCCCGCTCGGCCTGAGCCGGGCGGCTTTATGCCTCCTCCCAAGTACGTCGACCCACTGATGCTGACTGCCGCGCTCGCGGTGTTCCTGCTCGGCGGGTTCCCGATGCTCGGCTTCGCGGTGGGGGCCGGGGTGTGGCTCGCGCAGCGGGGAATCCAGGTGCTCGCCGGCCGTCGTGTCGCCGCCGCGCTGGCCGCAGGCGACCGCCAGCGGGCGATGGGGATGCTGGCCGCGACGACGCTGGGCCGCGTCTGGCTGATGGCGACGACGGTGCTGATCGCCGGGCTGGCCGAGCGAGAGGTGGGCCTTGCCGCCGCCGTCCTGGTCGTGACGCTGTTCACGATCTCCTTCGCTGCCCGGGGCATCGCCCACCTCTTCGAGCCCGAGGGGGCGGCGGCGCGATGACGACCAGGGCCAAGGTCCTGATCGGGCTCGGCGCCTACTTCGGGCTGGCGATCCTGATGCTGCTGGTCTTCGGCAGCTCCGGCAAGAACGAGGCGTTCCAGCCGCAGAACGAGTTCAAGCTCGAGCCCTGGGTCTCGATCCACCTCGGCGGCATCGACTTCAGCATCAACAAGGCCGTCCTCTACCTCGTCCTGGCCAGCGCCCTGACGATCGGCACGATGGTCTGGATCTCCCGCCGCATGCAGCAGAAGCCGAACCGGGTGCAGACCGCGATCGAGGTCTCCTACGACCTGACCAAGAACAACATCACCGGCAGCCACCTCGACCCTAAGACCGCGGCGCGCTGGTTCCCCTTCCTCGCCGCGCTCTTCTTCTTCATCTGGTTCTCGAACATGATCGGCTTCCTGCCGCTGCCGACCAACACCGAGCACGAGTTCAGCATCTTCGGCCTGCAGGTCCCCGCCTTCGCGCTCTACGCCGCGACCGCCAACCTCTCGATCCCGCTCGCCCTCACCCTGGTCGTCTGGGTCTCCTACCACGTCGAAGGGATCCGGGCCAAAGGCCTCGTCCCCTACCTGGCGAGCTGGCTGCCCCCCGGCTTGGAGGAGATGAACCCGATCGGCAAGACCTTCATCTTCGCGATCGAGGCGATCTCGCACTTCGCGCGGATGATCTCGCTCTCCGTGCGTCTCTTCGCCAACATGCTCGCCGGCCACCTGCTGCTGCTCTTCATGGGCGGCGGGCTGGCGGTGCTGCTCGGGATCGCGGCCCTCGGGGCGCTGACCTTCCCGCTCGCGTTCTTCTTCTTCGTGCTGGAGGTCGGCCTTATCGCGACGCTTCAGGCGTTTATCTTCTCGACCCTCACCGCGATCTACATCGGCGGAGCGACCTCCGCAAGCCACTAGAGAAAAAGGAGTCACCTGATGGATCCCATGTTGCTACCGATCGCCGAGGTCACCGACGCCGGCATCACCGACGCCGGCAAGGCGATCGCCCTCGGCGTCGGCGCCGGCCTCGGCTCGATCGGCGCCGGCATCGGCATCGGCTTCATCTTCGGCAAGGAGATCGAGTCGGTCGCCCGCCAGCCCGAGATGAAAGACGAGCTGCAGAGCATCCGCTGGCTCGGCTTCGCGCTGACCGAGGCCGTGGCCTTCTACACCTTCATCTTCGGCCTGATCGCCTTCTTCCTCTAGGCCGGTGGAGGCGTTCGGCGACATAGCGGGCGGCCTGCTCGTCCTCGCGCAGACCGCGCCCGGCTCCGAGGAATCGGGCGGCAGCTTCCTGGTCTCCCCGGGCCTCGGCCTGATGATCTGGACGCTGGCGCTGTTCCTGTTCACGATGTGGGTGCTGAGCAAGGTCGCCTTCCCGAAGATCCAGGAGGCGCTCGACAAGCGCGCCAACGCGATTCGCGAGTCGATCGAGGCGGCCGAGCGCCAGCGCCACCAGTCCGACGAGCTGCTGGAGGAGTACCGCCAGCGCCTCTCCGAGGCTCGCGAGCAGGCCGACGACATCATGGCCCGCGCCCGCAGGGCGGCCGAGACCGCGGCCGCCGAGGCGACCGCGGCGGGCAAGGAGAAACGCGAGGAGCTGGTCGCCGCCGCGAAGCGCGACATCGAGGCCGAGACGCGGCGCTCGCTGGAGCAGATCCGCAAGGAGGTCGCCGACCTCACCGTGCTGGCGACCGAGAAGGTGACCCGCAGGAGCCTCACCGCCGAGGACCAGCGCCGCCTCGTCGAGGACGCGCTGAGCGAGGTCGACTTCACAACTCTAAGCGGGAGTTCGAGTTGACGAACGGCCGCGAAAACCAAGCAGGTCGGTGGACGCCCGACCGAGGACGCCGAGATGCGCCGGTTTGCAGGGGCCGCGACTGATGCAGGCAGCAAGCCGCGTATACGCCGAAGCGCTCTTCGACGTGGCGAGGGAGAAGGGCAGGCTCGACGCGATCGGCGCCGACCTGGCCCAGCTCGCCGACGCCCTCGACGCCGAGCGCGAGCTGCAGGTCTTCTTCTTCAGCCCCTACTTCTCCCCGGCGGAGAAGGCGGCGGGACTGAGGCGGGCGGTCAGCGGCGCCGACCCGGAGCTGGTCAACTTCCTCGAGCTGCTGATCGAGAAGCAGCGGATGGTGGAGATCTTCCGCATCCGGCGCCACTTCGAGGAGATGTGGAAGCGGGAGAAGCGGCGGCTCGACGTGACCGTGACCAGCGCGGTCGAGCTGGACCCCGCCGTGGTGGCGAAGATCGGCGAGGAGATCGAGCGACAGACCGGCCAGAAGGTCGAGCTGGCCAGCCGGGTCGACGGGGAGATCCTCGGCGGCATCGTCCTGCAGGTCGGCAATATGGTCCTCGACGCGAGCATCCGCAATCGCTTGGAGAAACTTCGAAAGAGCGT
>VRUE01000002.1:69421-72221 GCA_019456285.1 Solirubrobacterales bacterium
TCGATCCTGCGCGAGCGGATCGAGGGGATGGACACCGGCGGCGCCGACCTCTCCGAGGTCGGCACGGTCCTCTCCGTCGCCGACGGGATCGCCCGCATCCACGGCCTCGACAACTGCATGGCGCTGGAGATGCTCGAGCTGCCGCACGGCGTCACCGGCCTCGCCCTCAACCTCGAGGAGGACAACGTCGGCACGGTCCTGTTCGGCGAGTGGGACAAGATCGTCGAGGGCGACACGGTGAAGCGCACCGGCCACCTGCTGCGGATCCCCGTCGGGGAGGAGCTGCTCGGCCGCCTCGTCGACCCGCTCGGCCGCCCGCTCGACGACAAGGGCGAGCTGTCGACGACGCAGACCCGCCCGGCCGAGTTCAAAGCGCCGGGCGTCGTCCAGCGCCAGCCGGTCGTCGAGCCGGTGCAGACCGGGCTGATGGCGATCGACGGGATGATCCCGATCGGGCGAGGGCAGCGAGAGCTGATCATCGGCGACCGCCAGACCGGCAAGACCGCGATCGCGATCGACACGATCATCAACAACCGCGACAAGGACTTGGTCTGCATCTACGTCGCGATCGGGCAGCGGATGTCGACCGTGGTCCAGCTGAAGGAGGTGCTGGAGGAAAACGGCGCGATGGAGAACACGATCATCGTCGCCGCCCCCGCCGACGAGGCGGCCCCGATCAAGTTCATCGCCCCCTACGCGGGCTGCGCGATGGGCGAGCACTTCCTCTACAACGGCAGGGCGGCGCTCTGCGTCTACGACGACCTCACCAAACACGCCTACGCCTACCGCCAGATGTCGCTGCTGCTGCGGCGCCCGCCGGGCCGCGAGGCGTACCCCGGCGACGTCTTCTACCTGCACTCGCGGCTGCTGGAGCGGGCGGTGAAGCTGAACGACGAGCTCGGCGGCGGCTCGCTGACCGCGCTGCCGATCATCGAGACGCAGGCGGGCGACGTCTCCGCCTACATCCCGACCAACGTGATCTCGATCACCGACGGCCAGATCTTCCTCGAGTCCGACCTCTTCTACTCGGGGGTGCGGCCGGCGATCAACGTCGGCATCTCGGTCTCGCGGGTGGGCGGCAACGCGCAGACCAAGGCGATGAAGAAGGTCGCCGGGAAGCTGCGCCTCGACCTCTCCCAGTACCGCGACCTGGAGGCCTTCGCGCAGTTCGGCTCCGAGCTCGACCCCGAGACCCAGAAAACGCTGAACCGCGGCGAGCGGCTGGTCGAGATGCTGAAGCAGAAGGAGCGCCAGCCGCTCGAGGTCGCCGACCAGGTTGCGGCGATCCACTCCGGCACCGGCGGCTTCCTCGACCGGGTCAAGACCGAGCGGGTCGGCGAGTTCCTGCGCGACCTGCGGATCCGGCTGCGCGCCGAGAAGGCCGAGCTGCTGGGGCGGATCGCCGCGAGCGGCAAGCTCTCGGAGGAGGACGAGGAGGAGCTGGGCGCGGCGATCCGCGAGTTCGTCGACGACTTCGGCGCCGACTTCGACGAGTTCGGTGACCCGGTCGAGGAGGGCGAGTCGGATCGCATCCGCTCCGGGGAGGAGCGGGCGAAGCAGAGCCGCGCCGCCGAGGCCGAGAAGGAGGCGACTCCCGCATGACGCACTGGGCGGGCGGGTAGGCCATGGCTACTCAGAAGGACGTAAAGAACAGGATCGCGTCGATCAAGAACATCAACAAGATCACGCGGGCGATGGAGATGGTGGCCGCGGCGCGGCTGCGCCGGGCCGAGCAGCGGATCGAGCAGCTGCGCCCCTACGCGCAGGGGATGCGCAAGCTCACCCGCCGCGCCGCCGAGCAGGCGGGCGGGATCCCGCGCGTCCCGGTGCTGGTCGAGCGCCAGGAGGTGCGCCGGGTCGGCGTCGTGCTGATCACCGGCGACCGCGGCCTGGCCGGCGCCTTCAACACCAACATCATCCGCGACGGGATGCGGCTGAAGAACGAGCTTCGCGAGCAGGGCGCGGAGGCCGCCTTCTCGGCGGTCGGCCGCAAGGGCGTCTCCGCCCTCAGCTTCCGCAAACAGGATCTCCGCACCTCCTACGTCGGCTTCACCGACCGCCCCGGCTTCGCCAACGCGCGCGAGATCGGCGAGGAGCTGACGGCGCGCTACGTCGACGAGGAGCTGGACCGGGTCGAGCTCGTCTACAACAGCTACGTCTCGCCGCTCACCCAGCACGTCTGGCGACAGACCCTGCTGCCACTGCAGCGGGCCGAGGTGCTCGGCGAGGGAGTCGAGGACGAGGAGCGGGACCGCGAGGAGACGGAGATCGAGAGGGCTCACAGCAGGGCGCTCTGGATGTACGAGCCGGACGCCGAGGAGCTGCTCGCCCAGCTGATCCCCGAGTACGTGAACATCACCGTGTACCGGGCGCTGCTGGAGTCCGCCGCCTCCGAGCTGGGGGCGCGGATGACCGCGATGCACAGCGCCGCCGAGAACGCGGAGACGATGATGGATGACCTGACCCTGGAGATGAACCGGGTCCGGCAGGCGGAGATCACGCAGGAGATCTTGGAGGTAGTCGCCGGCGCCGAGGCGCTTGGATAGCGATGATTCAAAAAAAAGGAACCAATGGCTGAGAGCAAGGACGGAACCAACGTAGGACGGGTCGAGCAGGTGACCGGCGTCGTCGTCGACGCGGTCTTCCCCGACACGCTGCCGGGGATCTACTCGGCGGTGAAGATCGAGATGGCCGGCGACGAGGACCGCGAGGCGACCGAGCTGGTCTGCGAGGTGCAGCAGCACCTCGGCGACGACCGGGTGCGCACGGTGGCGATGGACGCGACCGACGGCCTGCAGCG
>VRUE01000133.1 GCA_019456285.1 Solirubrobacterales bacterium
ATGCCACTAAAACACCAAAGCACTAAATCCCATCCCGAGTACTCGGGAAAAATCAATCAAATAACTTTTGTGGGATTTTGCCTGCCCGCTAAAGGCCTATGGCAGGCGGGTGTTTTTGTGCTTTTGTGGCGAAAATTGACACGTTCACTTCGTTCAGTGCATGCTTTTTGGAGTGGACTCAATTTTAAAATCCATATTAAAATTTAAAAAAAACTGGCAACGACTTACTCTCCCACGTTTTACCGCAGTACCATCAGCGCTGCAGGGCTTAACTTCTTTGTTCGGAATGGAAAAAGGTGTTCACCTGCGCTATAGTCACCATTGTAAAAGTTAGCAGTTGGCAAAAGGCAGTTGGCAATATTGCCAACTACTCCCGAGTACCCGGGATGTATAAATTTTGACATTATTGAAAGAGCGAGCACAAAAATACATCTCTATGATAAAAAAGTTTTTGGGCAATTAGTATCGCTCAGCTTTGACATTTCTGTCTTTACACCTGCGACCTATCAACGTCATAATCTCTGACGGCCCTTATAAGGAAGCCTCATCTTGAGGTGAGTTTCGCACTTAGATGCTTTCAGTGCTTATCTCATCCGAACGTAGCTTCTCTGCGATGCAACTGGCGTCACAGCAGATACACCAGAGGTTCGTCCAACCCGGTCCTCTCGTACTAAGGTCAGGTCCTCTCAAGCTTCCAGCGCCCACAACAGATAGGGACCGAACTGTCTCGCGACGTTCTGAACCCAGCTCGCGTGCCACTTTAATGGGCGAACAGCCCAACCCTTGGGACCTTCTCCAGCCCCAGGATGTGACGAGCCGACATCGAGGTGCCAAACCTCCCCGTCGATATGAGCTCTTGGGGGAGATCAGCCTGTTATCCCCGGAGTACCTTTTATCCTTTGAGCGATGGCCCTTCCATACAGAACCACCGGATCACTATATCCGTCTTTCGACCCTGCTCGACTTGTCAGTCTCACAGTCAAGCACCCTTATGCTATTGCACTCTATGCACGGTTTCCAAACGTGCTGAGGGTACCTTTGAAAGCCTCCGTTACTTTTTTGGAGGCGACCACCCCAGTCAAACTACCCACCAAACACTTTCTCCCGAGGTAATCGGGATTAGGCTCCAAATAAATAAAGGGTGGTATTTCACGGACGACTCCATGATGCCTGACGACACCATTTCACAGTCTCCCACCTATCCTATACATCATTCACCCAAAGTCAATGTTAAGCTATAGTAAAGGTTCACGGGGTCTTTCCGTCCCGTTGCGGGTAATCGGCATCTTCACCGATACTACAATTTCACCGAGCTCATGGCTGAGACAGTGCCCAAGTCGTTACACCATTCGTGCAGGTCGGAACTTACCCGACAAGGAATTTCGCTACCTTAGGACCG
>VRUE01000029.1:0-2934 GCA_019456285.1 Solirubrobacterales bacterium
TCCTTCGTCGATGCCTGGCGCAGGGGGGAGGTCGAGGACACCGCCGAGAACGCCGAGGTCGCGATCGAGGCCCTCGCGCTGCGCACCGCTCTCGCTCGCCAGCACGTTCCCGCGTAGCTTTCGGGCCCAACCTATGCTGTTGAGCGACACGCCTCAGCAGGAGTGGCCCTCCTGCGAGAGGACCGACAGGGCCGTTTGAGCGGCGCGCCGGCTGCGTCTCCCGGCACGGGGTGGGGGGTGTCGAGGGCAAGGAAGCGCGGTCAGCATCTTGGGTGATCAAGTCCACCAAATGTCTGACGTAGATCAGATTGGCCTCTGCAGGCGGTAGAAAGCGCAGGGGCGGGTTTCGCGTTTCTGGGATGTGGCGAAAGGTCCGAACCGGCTGTTGGGCGACGCCTCGGGCAGCACCCGGTCGGGTCGCCCTGCGTCAATTTCGGCGGCCCCGATGACTGGCCGAGCGCGCTGGGCGACGCGCCCCCTTGCCCTCGACGTCTTCAGACGCGGATCACATCCACTTCCTCAAACGATGAGAAGTCCGCGTCTTGGGTGAGGACCGCAGCGCCGTGTCGCATCGCGGTTGCGGCTATCCAGGTGTCGTGGCGACGAAGGCGGCGGCCCTGGGACAACTCGGACGATGCGATCCGGGCGAGGCAGCTCGCTACCTCGGGATCGACCGGCAGCAGGGGGTAGGTGGCCTGCACCCGCGAGAGGGTGGAGAGTCGGATCGCACGAGCCTCAGGGCCAGCCGCCCGAAGGACCCCGAGCTCGAGCTCGGCAGCGGTGATCACCGAGACGGCGATTTGCTCGGGGAGATCGTCGAGCTCCCGCCCGGTCTCCTGGGCGATGAAGACCGACGTGTCGGCGACCGCTCGGCTCAATCCTCGAGCTCGGCGCCGCGGATCTCGGCGAGGTCGGCGAGTAGTCCGGGGTCGGCTGGCGCCTCTCTCGCGATTCGGCGCAGCTCGGCGGCGGGGACCCAGGGGTCGCGATCCTCTGCGTGGGGGAGGATGTCCGCAACCGGACGGCGGTTGACAGTGAGCGTCAACCGTTCGCCGGCCTCCAGCTCCGCGACGACTGCGGAGGTCGCGTTCCGAAGCTCGCGGATAGAGACGTCTCGCGCCATGTGCACAACTGTAGCACCGCTTGCGACGATAGCCTCGCTGGGGCAACAAATACCTGGTCAGGGGGAACGCTGAAATCCGCCCTCCCAGGCTACCGCGGCGATATGAGGCCGCGGCCTCTGGGAGATCGCAGGATCGCATCAAATTGATGCGCTAGGCTGATGTTGATGGCAACGAAGCCAGGCAGCCGACCGAGCCGTGCGAGAGCGCCGCGCCGCGAGGGTCGCCGGACCACCCTGCGGGTGCCGACGGCGCTTGAGGCGGAGTTGTCGCGGACGGCCCATGACCTTGGGACGAGCGAGAACGAGGCGCTCGTTCACCTGGCGCAGATTGGCGCTGGCGCCGCGAAGCGCCAGCGCGACCTTCGCAGGGTGATAGCCAAGCGCCGCGCCGCGGTCTCTGGATCGAAGCAGTCAGGCGTCGAAGAGTTCCCCTCGCCGCAGGAGATGCGCGAGGCGATCCTCGTCGACCGAAGCTAGCCGTCCCAGCCGATGCCAGTCTGGGATACCTCGGTCGCCTCCGGTCTGCACCCCGGCGGTTCCCTCTTCGAGCTGGCGAGCGAAGCAGCCCTGTCGGGCGAGCCGGTTCTCCTTGCCGCCCCGACAGTGCAGGAGATCGCCTTCGGCCTTCAGCGCAAGGCGGAGGATTCGAGGTTTCAGGCGGCGCTTGCTTGGTTCACCGAGATCCTCGATGCCGGTGTGCTGACGGCGCTCCCGCTGACCTGGGAGGCGGCGCTGCTTGCCGGTCGGTTGCGCGCCAAGCACCCGGTTCCTCCGGCCGATAGTCGCCCGAAGCGCTCCCGCGGCCCCAAGCCCGAGCGTCGGGTCGCATGGGTAGCCGATATCCAGATTGCGGCGACCGCATGGCTGGCGGGCGAGCCAGTCTGCACCGCGGATCAGGCTCACTTCAAGCTGCTCAGCGACGGCATCGCCGACCTGCTCCCCGGCGAAGCGAAGCTCGAAATTCTCCCTCCACCCGAGCCGGGAGTCAAGTAGGAGCCACACAACGCGTGCCCATGCGTGTACCCTGTAGGGCGATGGCAGAGCGCAACCGCCGCATCAACGTCACCCTCGAGCCTGACTACGCGCGAAAGCTCGCTGGCCTGGCCGAGCGCACTCATGTGCAGGAGGGCACGTTGGCGCGATCTCTGCTTTCCGGCGCGCTTGATGAGGCCGACCCTGACGCCGCTCGCATCACCGAGATCCTCGATGGGATTCCCGGTGCCTGGGAGCGCGCGCAGGAGTCGATCGAGCAGGCGAGGCGCGGCGAAACGATCCCGCTCTCCGAGCTGTAGTCGATGCTCAGCATCGAGGTCACGCGCCTCGCGCGCGAGGATCTCCGCGAGCTGATCGAGACACGTCGCCTCCCTCTCGATACTCGGGAACGAGTCTCGCGGTCGCTGCTCACCCTGGAGGAGTTTCCGCGCGCCGGTAAGCGCCTCTCTGGCGTATGGCGGGACTGTCGCGTTCTCATCGGCCCTTGGGGCTGGCTGATCGTTGTCTACATGTACATCGAGCCGGAGGACAAGGTCGTCGTCATCGCTTTCCACGACGCCCGCACATCCGAGGCCGCGACGGCGCGCCTTTGAGGTTGGTGCCGAGGCCGGGAGCTCGCTGAGGCGCGCCTCGAGCGCCTTCAGGAACGAGGCAAGCCCCGAGGTTCCCGGGCGCTTGGTTGCGCTCGTCATCACCCTCACCGCGCCGCCCCGGGGCTGCCCGGACGGGCGCGATCTGGGTCGGGTGAGATGCTCACCGCGCGAGGCGAGGGGCGCTGCGCACGCGCCGCGATATCCGAGCGCTGCACGGCTGCCGCT
>VRUE01000029.1:3034-26018 GCA_019456285.1 Solirubrobacterales bacterium
GCTGACCAACTTGACCAGATTGACCAATCGCGCTAGAGTGCGGACCCGAATGGCCGACACGGCGACACCGCTCTTGCCCCGGGAGGCCTTCGCGCAGGCGAAGGCGAAGCTGTCGGATCTCATGGACCAAGCGGTCCATGACCACCGCATGCAGGTGATCGATCGCCATCGCGGCAAGGAGCAGGCGGTGCTTGTCTCCGTAGACGACCTGGGGATGCTTCTGGAGGGCTTCGAGTTTCATCCTCGCGTGAGCGTGTCGGACGGAGAATTCGTGGTTCGCCTGCCCGAGCTGAACCTGATCGCCGGTGGCGCGAGCTACGAGGACGCGCTTGGCGAGCTGGTCGAGCTTGCCGAGCAGCAGGCGCAGAACTTCCTCGGCCGTCTCGACTACTACATGCAGACGGATCGGCGCGGCCAGCTCGGTTGGCTACTGAAGCTCGCGCTCACGGCCCCCGATCAGCGGCGCTCGCTTCTCTCTCCGCCGCCGCCCGTCAGCGAGGCTCGGACCCCGCAGACGGCGTGACGCCGGCATCGCCGAGTTGGGGCGATGTCGAGCGGTTCCTCGGAGCCGACGGCTGGAGGCAGATTCCGGCCGGCGAGCGGGGTGGTCGCAGGCAGCCCCACATCTTCTTCGAGAAGGAACTGCCCGACGGGCGCCTGCTTCAGACCCACATCTCACATGATCGGTCGAGCACGATCAGCCCCGGTCGTCTCAGCACCATCCTGCGCGAGCAGCTTGAGGTCTCGCGCGCCGAGTTCTGGGAGGCGATTCGCAGCGGCGAGCCGGTCGAGCGGCCGGTAAAGGCGGACGATGAGGGAGCTGTCGAACACGAGTCGTGGGTGATCGCGGTGCTCGTCGGCGAGCTTCACATGACGGCCGAGGAGATCGAGAAGCTGACGGAGCAAGCCGCGATCGACCTGGTCCACAGGCACTGGTCGCGCGAGCGGTCGTAGCCCCGGCGCGCAGACCCTCCACGATGCTCTTGCCGAGGCTGCGATCGACGAAGAACTCCGGGGACTTGTCGCTTCGAGGGGCCATAGCCGCGGACTATCTGACGCGGCGCCCTCGTCGCGGCGGATCAGGCCGCCGCTCGCGTCGCGACTCGGATCACGTCCTCGACCTGATTGGGGGGAACGCTGAAATCCGCCGCGATGCCCGCGACGGAGTCGCCGGCCTGGAATCGGTCGACAAGGTCCTCGACGCGGGCGCCGCCGTGGACGACGAGGGGTAGCCCAAACGCCACTTTGGGATCGACGATCACATCGGCGTTCTCGTAGGTCGGTAGGCGCACCGAGTCGGCCCAGCCGTCGCCTCCGTAGTGGATGCGCTTCAGGTAGTCCTTGACGAGCTCGGGGAACTGGCGCTGCTGGGTGCGGACGACCACCAGTTCCATCACCTCGCGCTCGCCGTGCTTGTTCGCGTAGTCGAAGAGCACCTCGGCGCCGTCGGTATAGAGGCGCTTGGAGGCGAGGGCGCACTCGCTGCGCTGGGAGGGGAAGGACAGCTCGGGGTTTTGCTTGTCCTTGCTCGAGAGGCGTCCATACCAGGCGAAGTTGCGCATCAGATTCTGCTTCCAGATTCAGCGGATGCGGGCGGTACGATCTGCCCATGACCAAGTCTGAACTGCATCAGCAGATCGAGTCGATGACCGAGGAGGAAGCGGCGGAGGTGAAGCTCATCTTCGCGCCGGACTGGCCCTCCAAGGCGACCTCCATCGAGGAGATCCGCAAGCGGACCGGGACCTCGCCGATGAGCCCCGAGGAATTCGACCGGCACTTCGGATCGCTGCGCACCGACGGCGAGGGATAGGTAGTTGTGAGCGCGGGCGCGGGTCCGCGCTTCGAGGTTCGGGTGGTGGAGGAGGTGCTTGCGGAGGATCTCGTTCGCTGCACGCCGGCGGCACGAGCGGCGATCCAGCCGGTGGTGGCTGAGCTGCGCGACGAGGGTGCTCCGCGCGAGTGGCTTCTGCGCTGCGAAGAGGAAGGCCAGGATGGAACGCTTCTCGGGGGTTGTGTGAAGCTCTACATTCCGCAGCCCGCCGGTCAATGGGGCGCTGTCCTCGCCGGCGACGAGGAGGCCACGAAGCCCGCGCTGGTGCTGCTCGCGGTCGGCGAGCGTCACCCGGCGCGACCGTGGAAGCCGAGTGTGTACGAGATCGCGCATCGCCGGCTCCACAAATAGCCCGTCCTGATACTTCACGCTGGCGCTCCGTCCAGGTTTCGCTCGATGAACTTGCGGACCCCCGCCGAGCGGTGCGATGCTGCTGTGTGCAGCCGGCGCGGCGTAGTCAGTCCGCGCTCCAGGGCCTGGCGATCGCCCGCTCGGCCCGCTGCAGGTGGCTGCGGCGGAAGCGCTTTGCGAGCTGCAGGGCGGTGGGCGCAGAGGGAACCTCGGTGACGGCCCGCAGCTCCGCCCCAGCTCGATCGGCGCGAAGCTCCTCGACATCGGCGAAGCACTCCGCGCCCGCCAGCTGGGCCTCGGCGAGGGAGGCGATCAGCTCACCGGGGCTGACGCCGCGCTGGCGTACCTTGACCGGCCGGGCCCGGCGGTTTGCGGCGATCTCGGCGTCGAGCAGCTCGACCAGCCCCACCCTGCGCGCCAGCTCGCCGAGGATTCCTCTACTGCGACCGGCCTGCGCGTCATCGACCCCCTGCTGGCCGCCTGGGTGAACGAGGGGCGCCCGGGGGTGTAGACGCGCACGGGTCACCGCTCCTTGGAGCAGAACTGGGCCGAGCTGGACGAAGCTACTTGGCCCTGGCTACGGGAACCGCGGCCAGCGCGAATGGGCTGCCCTCGGAGTCGCGGCAGACAGCCCATCGCTCCCCGGGGTGGATGACCGAGCCCCCGAGCTCGCGGACCCGCTCGAGCGCCGCGGCCAAGTCGGCGACGGAAAAGTAGGGCAGGGAGCCGGTATCGCCGGGGCCCGAGCCCCGCGCGTGAACTCCGAGCCGCAGGCCATCGTCCTCGATCTCCCAGCCCATCCCGGCTTCGCCGGACCTCGGTGCAAGCTCGACGCCAAGCACGCCCCGCCAGAAGCGCAGAGCACGATCGGGGTCGTCGGCGGGAAACTCGACCAAGGGGACAGGCATGGCCCCAGTATCGGTCATCCTGCTTGACCGCATCGTCTTGCTCACGTTGCGCTTCCCGCTTTGCATCAAATTGATGGATACCTCGGTCTTCTCCCTCCGCCCGAGCCGGATCGCGGCTAGAGCCCGAGTCCCTGTCGCGCTCGGACTCTCAGGGCACCTCGCGGCCGAGCCAGCCGCGGTAGAAGCCCTCGATGTCCGGCAGGAACTCGTGGACCACGGGGTAGCCGGGGGTGACCGCCTCGGTCTCCAGCAGGCGGCCGGAGATCGGACAGTAGAACTCGCGCAGCTCCATCCATTCGGGATCGCAGTGGGCCATGCGCGGGTAGATCTCCTCCAGCAGCTCGTCGCTGTCGCGCACCAGCATCGGCGCGTGCATCTTCCAGTTTTCGTCGAAGCGGCAGAAGTCATGACCAGCGTCGGAGCGGATCACCAGCTCGCCGTCCGCGGCGCGGCGGACCACGTTGAGCCCCTCCCCGACCGGCAGCACGATCGCGTCGTCGTAGGGGACCCGCTCCTGCAGGACGTCGATCCACTTCTCGAAGCGATCCGGGTCCTTGTAGCCGGACTGGATGTCCTTGACCTCCGCTCGCGAGAGCTTCTCGTCGAGCAGGGCCGCGAGGGTCTCGCGCTCCAGCGCCCGCCCGGCGGCGCGTGAGGGCTCCACCTCGGCTACCTGCGAGGAGGCGAGGAACTCGGCAGCCGACTCCTCGGGTGTGATCTTCCCTGGGCTGGTCGTCACCGTGGCGGGCACCGTCGGGGTCTCGATCTTGAACTCGAAGTCCTCCGGCAGGTCCCAGAAGCCGCGGAACTCCGCCGCCCAGTGTGGCGAGAGCTTCATCGACTCCGCGTAGGAGACCTTGACCGGATCGATGATCTCCTCCGCGAGGACGCGCTCCCTCTGCTCGGCCCACCACTCCCGCGCTGGGCGGGCGCGCTCGAGGCGCCTTGCGCGCATCGCGTCGCGGTCGGAGACGGCGTAGACGGACTCGGTGAAGCTGGGCAGCAGGTGGCCCTCGGCGACGTCGCGCTCGACGGCGTCGACGGGGCGCTCGAGCGGGTCGCCGAGCCCGGCCGCGCCCTTCATCACCGAGAGGTAGAGGTCGCCGCTGGCGAACGGCTCCAGCAGCGTCATGCTGTCGAGCCGTAGGTCCCGGTCCCCGTCGATCGCCAGCAGCGCGGGATCGTCGAAGGGGCCGTCGGCGACCGGGTAGGCCTCTCCCGCCTCGGCCAGCTCGCGCAAATTGTTGTTCTTGATGTTGTGGATGTAGGCGGTCGAGCCGGGATAGCCGCCGAAGACCCCCTGCGAGGTGAACAGGCGCACCGTCCCCACGTTCTGCAGCTCCCAGAAGGGCGTGTTCCAGACCATCTGCAGCGACTCGAAGCTGGAGCCGCCGCGGTGGCGCCCCGGTCCGCCGCTGTTCGCCTTGAGGCGCCGTGAGAGGTAGATCATTGGACAGATCAGCTCCCACATCTCGACATCGCCCGCGTCGCCCTCGGGGTTGAACATCGCCGCGCATGTGTCGGTCCCGTCGAGGACGTACTTGGCGCCCATGCCCTGGGCGGCGATCTCGAAGTTCATGATCGCCGAGGAGTTGCCGTACTGGTCCACCCCGCCGCCCTGGATGACGTTGCCCGAGACGGAGTAGGAGGCGATCACCTCCTCGATGAATCCGCGCGACTGCAGCGCCCGCGAGAGCGTCCGCGGGTAGCCGGTGAAGGCGGGCTGCAGGAACGCCCAGGCGATCCCGGTCGAGCCCTCGGCCTCGCCGAGGTTGGCCACCGTGCCCTCCGGAAAGTTGGTCTCGACGGCGTAGTAGGCGCCGTCGTTGACCTTGTCGTTGCAGATCAGCGTCTGCGTGAACATCACCCAGATCGCCCCCTGCATCCCCGAGGGCGTGCAGTTAGCCGAGTGCCAGCCCCAGGCGGAGGTGCCGTCCATGTCGAGCGCGTAGTCACCGTCGCCGCCGATGCGCACCTCGAATGGAGCGTGCATGACGAAGTCGCGCCGGGCCCGCGCCGGGAGCTGCGGCTCATCGGCGAAGGTCGTGTCCATGAAGGCGGAGGCGCGGTAGCGGCCGGGCACGGTCATCTCGCGGATCCGCGCCTTGAAGGAGCGCCGCCCCTCCTCGATCACCTCGCGGCTGAACTGCTTGAAGCGGTCGACCCCCTCCTCCAGGATCACCCGTTCCACCGCCTCGCGGATCATGTGGCAGCCGGCGAGCCGGGTGCGCTCGTCGAGCACGTAGTACATCGGCGCCCGCGTCCGCTTCTGGCAACGCACCAGGTGCCAGGCCGCAAGCTCGTCGTTCTCGCCGATCTTCATGCAGGGCAGGTCGATGCCGTCGTCGAGGCGGTTGGTCGGCCCAACCGGGACCCCGCCGGGGGTCGATGCGCCGATGTCGAGCACATGGGTCACGCCTCCCGCCCAGGCGACCAGCTCGTCCTCCCAGAAGATCGGCACGAATGTCTGCACGTCGGCGTTGTGGACATCGCCGATCACCGGGTCGTTGTTGGCGAAGATGTCGCCGGGCCGGATCTCCGGGTTGTCCTCCCAGCCGTTGCGGACCATGAACTTGATCGCGTCGGACATCGTGTGGACGTGGACGATGATCCCGGTCGAGAGCGCGATCGAGTCGCCCTCCGGCGTGTAGAGGGCGAAGCACAGCTCCCCGAGCTCGCGCACGATCGGCGAGGCGGAGATGTTGAGGGCGGTCTCGCGGGCGGAGACGAGCCCGCCGCGGAGGCGGGCGAAGAGCTTCTCGTAGCCGATCGGGTCCGACTCCATCATCCGGAGGTCGGTGATCCCCTGGTAGCGCCCGGTCTCGGCGAAGAGGCGCTCGGACTTCGCGAGCATCGCATCGAGGCGCTCGCCGTCCCAGCCGATTCCCTCGGCCTGCGGCTCCAGCCCCTTGGTCGCCTCGACTATCGCCATGCAAGCCTCCTCTCGGGTGGTCGCGTCCAGACTATCGCGGCGCCGAGCATCCTCAGTGACTATCCGAAAACCCCCACGCACGCCCGGCGGCGGATGCGGCGCATGCGGATAGACTCGGCCAGGGTGGGCTCTGACGAGCGCGACATCCGCAGTCCCCGGGTCCTCGCGATCGACGCGGGCGGCACGATGACCGACACCTTCATCGTCGATGAGGCGGGTGAGTTCGTCGTCGGCAAGGCGCAGTCGACGCCCGAGGACGAGTCGCTCGGGTTCATGCTCTCCTCCGAGGACGCGCTGGCGCAGTGGAGCTCCACCCCGTCGGAGTCCTTCCCGAAGATCGTCTCGGGGATCTTCAGCGGCACCGTGATGCTGAACCGTCTGCTCTCGCGCCAGGGGCTGAAGATCGGCGCCATCGTCAGCGCGGGCCAGGAGGACTACCTGAGGATCGAGCGCGCGATCCAGACCTACCTCGGCTACTCCTACTCCGATCGCCTCCACATCGCCACCCACTTCCACAACGACCAGATCGTCCCCCGCGAACGGATGAAGGGAGTGCGCGGGCGGATCGACGTCATGGGGACCGAGGTGCTGCCGCTGCGGGAGGAGGACGCGCGCCAGGCGGCCGCCGAGCTGCTCGACGCGGGCGTGCAGGGGATCTGCATCTCGCTGCTCTTCAGCTATCGCACCCCCGCGCACGAGCTGCGCGTCGCGGAGATCGTCGAGGAGGAGAAGGCGAAGCGAGGGCTTGGCTCGGCGGGCGGGAACGGCGCAGCGGGCGACGTGCCGGTCTTCGTCTCCTCGCAGCTCTACCCGTTGCGGCGTGACCTGCCGCGGCTCAACTCGACCCTGATCGAGGCCTACGCGGCGGAGCCCTCGCGCGGCACCCTGCAGGCCGTGCGCGAGAAGACCAAGAGCTCCGGCGCCGGCTTCGAGCTGCGGGTGATGGCGTCGCACGGCGGCACGATCTCGATCGAGGCCAAGGAGCTGGCGCGAACGCTCGTCTCCGGGCCGATCGGCGGCGCCGTCGGCGGCAGCCAGCTCGCCGAGGTGATGGAGCTGCCGAACGTGCTCTGCACCGACATCGGCGGCACCTCCTTCGACATCGCGCTGATCACCGACGGGCGCTTCGAGATCACCCAGACGCCGGATGTCGCCCGTTTCCTGCTGGCGATGCCGTTGGTCAAGATCGACTCGATCGGCGCCGGCACCGGCTCCTTCGTCCGCGTCAACCCGAACTCCAACCGGCCGGAGCTGGGCCCGGACTCCGCCGGCTCGCGGATCGGAGTCTGCTGGCCGGAGGGGGGTCTGGAGACCGTCTCCGTCACCGACCTCAACCTCGTGCTCGGCAGGGTCAATCCCGATTATTTTCTGGGCGGGGATATCGCGCTTGACCCCGAGCGGGCCTGCGCCGAGGTGGAGCGGCAGGTGGCGGAGCCCCTTGGGCTCGATGTCGAGCAGGCGGCCGCCGGGGTGATCGAGCTGTTCGAGCAGACGCTGAAGAACGAGGCGGTCGGCCGCATCCTCGGCAAGGGCTACTCGCCGGCCGACTACGCGCTGCTCTGCTACGGCGGCGGCGGACCGCTCCACGTCGCCGGCTACAGCGAGGGGGTGCCCTACCGCGATGTCCTCGTTCCCGCCTGGGCAGCGGGGTTCAGCGCCTACGGCTGCGCTTGCGCCCCCTTCGAATACCGCTACGACCAGACCATCGACCTGCCGATCCTGCCGGCCTTCGACGATTCTGCGAAGGCCGGGATCGGAGCGATGATCTCGGCCGCCTGGAGGGGCCTCGAGGAGAAGGTCGCTGCCGAGTTCGACAAGTCCGGCATCGAGCGCGACGCAATCGCCTTCACCCACGCGGTGCGGATGCAGTACTACGGCCAGCTCAACGACATCGAGATCATCTCCCCCCACGCGGAGGTCGCCGACGCCAGCCAGCTGAACCACCTGATCGACGTCTTCGAAGACGCCTACGGAAAGATCTTCGCCCGCTCGGCCCGCTCGCCGGAGTTGGGTTATCTGGTCACCCACGCGATCGTCCTCGGCGAGGTCGAGGTGGAGAAGCCGGCTCTACCCGACGCCGAGGAGATCTCCGGCACGCCCCCGACCAAAGCGACCCGCCAGGTCTGGTGGCAGGCGGACGGCGCCGCCGCGACGAGCGAGACCGACATCTACGAGCTCGGCGAGGTCAGACCGGGCAACGAGATCACCGGGCCGGCCATCGTCGAGTCTGTGGCAACCACCTTCGCGATCCCACCCGGTCGCACCGCCCATCTCGATCGCCATCAGATCTTTCATCTCAGCTCGGAATAGTCACTTATTGCCCACGGGGGGTCCGGTCGGAGGTGTCGGTCGCTCCCAGGCCCTGATGGTCTCTGGCTCCCGCGACGAGGCGGTCGCCTCGATCGGCGAAGGTGCGGTTGATGCCCGCGTCGACAAGCTCAAGCTCCGCGTCGATCGCGGCTCGCCTGAACTCAGGAACGGAGTCGCGCAGGTCCTCGAGCAGCGCCCGCAGGCGCCTGGTCACCTGGACCGATCCCTCACCGTAGTGACGCGTCTCGTCGATTGCCAGGGTCAGGAAATCCTCCCAGGAGCGAGTCGGATACCGGAACCTGACGGCCCCCGTGTCGTCGCGACCGGCGGGGTTGAGGCAGCGCCCCCCGATCTGCCGCAGCAGCAGCTCGATCTGATCCAGCGTCTGGGTCGAGGTGGTCGGGTCGTTGACCCCGGGCGAGAGGGCCTTTGCCGAGATGTCGGCGAGCACGCGGAACGCGAACGCCGGGTCCTGGCGCATCGTGCGCTCGTCGCCGATCGCCACCGCCCGCTGTAGCCACCTGTCGTCGATCGTGCCCGAGTCCCCGCGGACACGAAACAACACCGAACCCATGGCGACCAGGTCGCCGACCCGGGGCACGAGCTCGATCACCGCGTCGGCCTTTCGGGCCCGCTTGATCAGCCCCTTGAAGTCGACGCTCTGGAGCACCCCGGACTCGCCGCGGTGCGCGACCGTGCGAACGGGGCCGGTGGGCTCCGGCTCGCGATCCGGCTCGTCTTCGCTGTCGGCGACGGGCTCCGGGTAGACCCTGTCGATCACCTGCCGCGCGTCCCGGCCGAACTCGCGGAGCACCGCCGCGACCCGCAGCCCCTGGGTGGTGCGGGTGATCAGCCGCAGGAACATCAGCATGCTCAGCAGCAGCAGCAGCAGCGCGAGCGAGATCGAGTTGTTGGGGACGAACGCTTCGTCCGCGGCGGTGCCGACCGTGCGCAGCACCAGGAGCGCGTAGATGAAGGTCGCCATGAAGACGCCGAGCGAGAGCTTCGTGGTCGGGTCCCGGAGGAAGCGCCTCAGCATTCGCGGCGAGAACTGGCTCGAGCCGAACTGAACGGCGAGCAGGAGGATCGAGAAGACGAAGCCGGTGAAGGTGATCATGCCGCCGGCGAGCGAGCCGAGCACGCCGCGGGCCGCGTCGGAGCCGTAGCCGATCCCGATCGTGGTGTCGGTGTTCTCGTCGATGGCCGGGATGGCGATCCCCATCGCGATCGCCAGTGCGACGAAGATCGCGGGCACGATCCAGAGGCTGTTCCGGATGTACTCGTAGATGCGCCAGCGCGTGCGCCACGACATGGACGCAGCGGAGGATATCCTCGTTCCGTCGGCTCGGCGACCGGGCGGATGCGTCTCGTGCTGTGCGGTCGTGCGTCGCCTGCGCCGGGCCGAGCCGTGCGCTTCCCTAGATTGCCCAAGGGTGAGCAACCACCTTGCACTTGACGGCGCCGGTCCCCCGGCGAACGAGAGGGCCCTGCACATCGAGGAGCTGGTGAAGCGCTACCCGACGGGCGTCGAGGCGCTGCGCGGCGTCTCCCTCGGCATCGAGTCCGGGGGGTTCTTCGGGCTGCTGGGCCCGAACGGGGCCGGCAAGTCGACGCTGATCCACTGCGCGACCGGGCTCGCGCAGCCGACCTCGGGAACGATCCGGGTATTCGGCCACGACGCGATCGGCGACTACGCCGAGGCGCGCCAGGTCGTCGGGCTGGCGCCGCAGGAGCTCAACCTCGACTGGTTTCTGACCGTCGAGGAGACGCTCGACTACCACGCCGGCTACTTCGGGATGCCCAAGCGCGAGCGCCGCGATCGCACCAGGGAGCTGCTCGAGACGTTCTCGCTCACCGCCAAGCGAGACGAGCGCACCCGGACCCTCTCCGGCGGGATGAAACGGCGGTTGATCCTGGCCCGCGCCCTGATGCACCGGCCGCGCCTGCTGATTCTCGACGAGCCCACCGCCGGCGTCGACATCGAGCTGCGGCTCGAGCTGTGGCACTACGTCCAGCGCATCAACCGGGAGGGGACGACGATCCTGCTGACAACCCACTACCTGGAGGAGGCCGAGCAGCTCTGCGACAGGGTCGCCTTCATCAACGAGGGTCAGATCGTCGCCCAGGGGTCGAGCGCCGAGTTGACGAGCGCCTACGGCGTCACCAACCTCGAGGACGCATACCTGGCGCTGGTGGGGCGTCAGGAGCTGTCGCGATCGCAGCTCGAGGGGCTGGTCTCGTGAGCACCGCCCAGATCCGCTTCTTGACGCTCTGGCGGCGCGAGGTCAACCGCTTCATGAAGATCAAAAAACAGACGATCGGGGCGCCGCTGCTCGAAACGTTCCTCTACATCTCGGTCTTCGGCGCCGCGCTCGGCTCGCGGATCGGCGAGCTGCACGGGATCGACTACGTCGTCTTCGTGACCCCGGGCCTGATCATGATGGCCTGGTCGACCAACGCATTCGCCAACAACTCCTCCTCGATCCTCCAGCAGAAGTTCCAGGGCGCGATCCAGGACCAGCTCTCCTCACCCGCCTCGCCGCTCGAGCTGCTGCTGGCCTTCGCGCTCGGCGGCTTCACGCGCGGTTTCCTGGTCGCGGCGCTGACCTTCATCGCCGCGTCTTTCTTGATCGACCTCCCCGTCGACCACATCCTCGTCCTGATCCCGGCGCTCTTCCTGGTCGGTTTCTTCTTCTCGCAGCTCGGGGTCTTGGTCGGCGTCCGCGCCGAGCAGTTCGACGACATCGCCCTCGCCCAGACCTTCGTGCTCCAGCCGCTGATCTTCCTCGGCGGCGTCTTCTATTCCGCCTCGCTGCTCCCCGAGCCGTTCCAGACCCTGACCTACTTCAACCCGGTCTACTACATGATCAACCTCATCCGCTACGGCTTCCTCGGCTACTCGGAGGCCAGCGTGGCGCTGTCGCTGCTCGCCCTCGCGGCCGCGACAGTCGCCCTCTTCGCGGTGAATCTGCGCTTGTTCTCGCGGGGGTACCGGCTGCGGGCTTAGGTCCTATCCCGGTAGGGAGCGGTCCTTGGGGTCAGGTCCGCACGTTGTCGCTGATCCAATCCAGATAGCCTTTGCTGCCGGCGAGGATCGGGATCGCGACGATCTCGGGCTCCTGATAGGAGTGGACTCGCCGGATGGCCTCCTCGACCTCGGCGTACTTCGCCGCCTCCGTCTTCGCCAGGCACTGCCACTCTCGCCCCTCCTCGACCTCGCCCTTCCACCTGTAGCGACTCGTGATCGGGCCGAGGACCTGCACGCAGGCGGCCAGGCGGCGATCGATCAGGGCTGAGCAGACCCGCTCCGCCTCCTCCTCGGAGCCGACGGTCGTCAGCACCTGGACGTACTCGGAGTCGGCCGTCAACGACCGCCGCCCGAGGGTCCGATCAGCTCGATCCGGTAGCAGGTGTGGAGGAAGGTGGGCATGCCTCAGTTTCCCCTCTCAAGGACGATAACGTCGAGCGGCGGAGCCCGTTTCTGGGGTGGTGTGGCACTCGTCGGAACACGACCCGCGGCATTGCCCGACCAGTATGCGCCACCCGCCCGCCTACGGCGGCAGCCGGGGCAGCCACTCCACGGGCTTCGGCGCCAAGCGCCCCGCCAGACTGAGATACGGCGGGAAAGCTGTCTGGGCGCGGCTTGCGCAGCGGGTTGTCCACCAACGGCAATCGTTGGGCAACGGATCTGCTGCCCTGCGGCGGGTGGCATGATACGCGCCACTCATTGCCGAGGTCTAAAAGACCGAAAGGAAAGGCACAGAATGCAAGTAGGCGTTGCGATGGACGAGGTGACGATCACGCTTGGGAACAAAGGCGTGACCTTCTCAATAGCCGACAACGACGGTAAGCACGTTGGCCACCTTCGTATTGGCAAAGCGACTGTAGAGTGGCGAAAGGGAAGGACTCGCCCCAACAATGGCAAGAAGCTGCCACTTGACAAGCTCGTTGACTTCCTTGAAAACGACTAGGCCAGCCCTACTAGGTCAGCTGCTCTCAATTATCTCAATTCGGTAGCCGTCCGGGTCGCGGACGAAGCAGATTCGGTGGCCCTCGGTGCGGCCGCCGGGGCGGTAGGGGGGCCTCTCCGGCTCGATGCCGTCTGAGGCGAGGCGCTCGAGGGTGCCGTCGAGGTCGTCGACGCCTACGGCGATGTGGTTGTAGCCGGTGCCGAGATCGTAGGAGTCGACCCCGTGGTTGTAGGTCAGCTCCAGCCGCGGGTCCTCGCCCGGCAGCCCCATGAAGACGTTGATCGCCTCCTCGCCGATCGGCATCCGGAGCCGCTCCTCGAAGCCCAGCTTCTCGTAGAAGGCGACCGATCGGTCGATGTTGCCGATCCGGTAGCAGGTGTGGAGGAAGGTGGGCATGCCTCAGTTTCCCCTCTCAAGGACGATAACGTCGAGCGGCGGGCCTGGAGGGAGCTGCGGCGCCGCGGCGAGCGGTGGGTGACTGGACGGCGGGCTTGACCAGAATACCCTCCTGGGGTATTGTTGACGAGATCAAGGACAGCATGCCGACCCGCGGCTACACAGCCAGCAAGGACCAGCTCCTGAAGCGCTTGGCCAGGCTCGAGGGCCAGGTCCGGGGCGTCTCGAAGATGGTCGAAGAGGATCGCTACTGCATCGATGTGGTGACCCAGGTCAACGCCGTTCAGGCGGCGCTCGACAAGATCTCGCTCGGGTTGCTCGACGGTCATGCCCGCCACTGCATGCAGGGCGAGGGCTCGGCGCCAACCGACCCCGATCAACGCGTCGACGAGCTGATGGGCGCCGTCGGGCGCCTGCTTCGCCACTAGTGGGACTCCGATGAACAGAGAGAGGGAGGCAGGACATGGCTGAGATCCTCGTCACCGGCGCCGGTGTGGCCGCGATCGCGGCCCTGGCCCGGTTCTTCTTCGGGCCGCGAAAGGTGCGCGCAGCCGAGCTTCAGAGCGGTCGCCAGCAGGTCGAGATCGTGCCGGAGCAGGCGGCCGGGAACGGCCGGGGTTCCTCGGCGTCGGATGGACGCGCACCCGAGCCTGCGTCGGCGGGGGAGGTGGCCGAGGCGGTCGGCGTCGGACCGAGTCGCGAGGTCGGCCAACCCGGGGAGGTGGAGCTGACCCTCCAGCCCGGCGCGATCGGTTGTGCCTCCTGCGTTGGGACGATCGAGGGAGCGCTGCTGACCCTGCCCGGCGTCGACCGGGCCGCGGTCAGCATGGCAACCGAACGGGTCACGATCGATTACGACCCCGGGCAGCTCGGGGTCGAGCAGTTGCGGGAGGCGATCACCGGCGCCGGCTACCAGCTGCTTGACGGCGGTGGCCCGGCGGGCGCGGCCGGGGGCGAAGGGGACGCCGAGGCGGTGGCCCGGCGGGCTGAGATCGTCGATCTCAGCCGGCGGGTGGCCGTTGGCGCCGTCCTCACCGCCCCCGTCATCTTCGCGGTCATGGCCAGCGATGTTTTCAAGGCCGGCTGGGTGCCCGAGATCCTGCTCAACCACTGGCTGCAGCTGGCCCTGATCGCCCCGGTGATGTTCTACACCGGCTGGCCGATCCACCGCACGGGCTGGCTCAGCCTGAGCCACCGGAGCGCCGACATGAACACCCTGATCGCGATCGGCACCGCGGCGGCCTTCGGCTACAGCCTCTTCGTCACCCTCTTCCCGAGCCTTCTGCCAAGCGATCTGCGCGACGTCTACTACGAGGCGGTCGGGGTGATCCTCACCCTGATCCTGTTCGGCAGGCTGATCGAGGTCCGCGCCAAGGCGGGAACCGGGGAGGCGATCCGCAAGCTGATCGGCCTGCAGGCAAAGACGGCTCGCGTCGTCCGTGACTCCGGTGAGCAGGAAATCCCAGTCGAGGAGGTGGCGCCGGGGGACGTGATCGCCGTTCGCCCGGGCGAGAAGATCCCGGTCGACGGCGAGGTGGTGGAGGGGCGCTCGACGCTTGATGAGTCGATGGTCACGGGGGAGTCGCTGCCGGTGACCAAGGAGGCGGGCGACACGGTGATCGGGGCGACGATCAACCAGACCGGCGCCTTCCGCTTCCGCGCCACCAGCGTCGGCCGCGACACGATGCTCGCCCAGATCGTCCGCTTGGTCGAGCAGGCCCAGGGATCGAAGGCCCCGATCCAGCGCGTCGCCGACCTGGTGGCCAGCTACTTCGTCCCGGTGGTGATCTTCATCGCGGTCGCCACCTTCGTGGTCTGGTTCGACTTCGGGCCCGCGCCGGCACTCACCTTCGCCCTGGTCTCGGCGGTGACGGTGCTGATCATCGCCTGCCCCTGCGCGCTGGGGCTGGCGACGCCGCTCTCGATCATGGTCGGGACCGGCAAGGGGGCCCAGAACGGGGTCCTGATCCGTTCGGCGGAGGCGCTGGAGACAGCCCACAAGCTCCAGGTGATCGTCCTCGACAAGACGGGGACGATCACCCGGGGCGAGCCGGCCCTGACCGATGTCGTCACGGTCGATGGAGCCGCGGAGGACGAGCTGCTGCGGCTGGTGGCCGCCGCCGAGCGCTCCTCGGAGCATCCGCTCGGCAAGGCGATCGTCGCCGCGGCCGGGGAGCGCGGGCTTTCATTGCCCGAGCCCGCCGAGTTCGACTCGGTGACCGGGCGCGGCCTGCGCGCCCTCATCGACGGCCGCCGCCTGCTGGTCGGGACGCGGCGCCTGCTTGGCGAAGCCGGAGTCGACCACGGGCCGCTGGAGGCCGAGGCCCAGCGCCTCGAGGCCGAGGGCAGGACGGCGATTCTGGTCGCCGTCGACAGCCGGCCCGCCGGCGTCGTCGCCGTCGCCGACACGGTGAAGCCGGGCTCGGCTGCGGCGATCGCCGCCCTGCGGCGGCTCGGGCTGGAGGTGGTGATGATCAGCGGCGACAACGCCCGCACCGCCGAGGCGATCGCCGGCCAGGTCGGGATCGAGCGCGTCCTGGCAGAGGTCCTCCCCGAGGACAAGGTGCTCGAGGTCCGCCGTCTGCAGGACGAGGGCAGGCTGGTGGCGATGGTGGGCGACGGGATCAACGACGCCCCCGCCTTGGCCCAGGCCGACGTCGGGATCGCGATCGGCACCGGCACCGACGTCGCGATCGAGGCCGCCGACATCACCCTGGTCTCCGGAGAGCTCCGCGGCGTGGTCACCTCGCTCAGCCTCAGCCGCGCGACGATGCGCAACATCCGCCAGAACCTCACCTTCGCCTTCGGCTACAACGCCATAGGCATCCCGATCGCGGCCGGCGTCCTCTACCCGTTCCTCGGCCTCCGGCTGAGCCCGATGATCGCCGCTGCGGCGATGGCCGCCAGCTCGCTCTCGGTGGTCGGCAACGCCAACCGGCTGCGGCGCTGGCAGTAGGGTCCCCGGCCATCGCGGTGCTCCTCGGGCTCGAGGAGATCGAGCCGGTCGCCGCGCCGGCGCGCAGCGGCGATCGCACGCCGACGGTCGGGTCGCCTCCGCCCCGGTGAATCGGGTCATGATGGGGCGGTGAGCGATGCTTTGGTGCGGCGTTACCGGGCCGCCCGGCGCGATCCGGGCCTGGCCGTCCTCGAGGGCTTCCACGCCCTCAAGCACGCGTTGCGCTTCGGCGCCGCGGTGCTGGAGGCGGTCGCGGCGGACCCGGAGGAGCTGGACGGGTTGGCCGCGGAGCTGGCGCCCGACCTGGCCGGCTCGCTGACCGGGCGGGTCAGCCCCGTCGGCCCCGAGGCGCTGGCCCGGCTGGTCCCGCAGGCGCCGCGCACCGGCGTCGTCGCGATCGCCCGCCGCCCGGCTGTCGACGTGGCGGCGGTGCTGGCCGACGAGCGCCCGGCGCCGGTCGTGCTGCTCGAGGACCCTCGCACGATGGGCAACATGGGGGCCTGCGTGCGGGTGGCGGCGGCCGCCGACGCGGCGGGCGTCCTCACCACCGGGCACAACGACCCCTGGCACCCCGATGCGCTGCGCGGCGCCGCGGGCCTGCATTTCGCCCTGCCCGTGGCCGCGGTCGAGGAGCTGCCCGGCAGCGACCGGCCGCTGGTCGCGATCGACCCCGGGGGGGAGGGCCTGCGCCCGCGCGATTTGCCGCCCGGCGCGATCCTCGCCTTCGGCGCCGAGCGTCACGGCCTCAGCGCCGCCCTCCTCGACCGCGCCGAGGCGCGGCTCGGCATCCCGATGCGCCCCGGGGTGTCGAGCCTCAACCTCGCCACGTCGGTCGCCGCGGTGCTGTTCGCCCAGCGGCTCTGCCCGTCCCCCTCCCCGTCGAAGAGGTAGAAGGCCTCGCCCCGCCCGGCGCCTCTGTGGCGCCGGGACCGTCCCGGCGGTGGATATATAGGGTGCCTGCTTCGATGTCGGTCAACGGCGGCGGCGACAGCACTGAGAAGCCCAACCGGCGCCTTTACGAGCGCCTGGAGCTGTGGTCGGCGGCGATGCTCGCGGTGGCGACCCTGGCCACCGCCTACAGCGCCTACGAGGCGACCCGCTGGGGCGGCCAGCAGGCGACCCGGTTCACGCAGGCCTCGGCCACTCGCACCGAGTCGGCCAAGGCGCAGTCCCGGGGCTTCTCCTTGGTGACGATCGACGCCGGCCTGTTCACGCAGTTCGCGGTCGCCTTCTCGCAGGGCGACGTTCCGCTCCAGCAGATCCTCCGGCGGCGTTTCTTCCGCGACGAGTTCAAGAAGGCCTTCAACGCCTGGCTCAAGCTCCGCCCGCTGCAGAATCCCGACGCGCCGGACGTTCCCTTCCAGATGAAGGAGTACAAGCTGGCGGCGCTGCAGAAAGCGAGCCGGCTGGAGAAGGACGCCTCCCGGTTCTTCGAGGAGGGCCGGGAAGCCAACCAGACCGCCGACAACTACGTGCTGGCGACGATCTTCTTCGCGGCGGTGCTGTTCTTCGGCGGCCTCTCGGTGAAGTTCAGGTCACAGCGGCTGGTCGTCGCGACTCTGACCTTCGGCTCGCTGATGTTCTGCAGCGGAGTGGCGCGGCTGGCCACGCTGCCGTTTCTCTGATCGCCCGCGCACACCGCGGATGGCTGAAAACTACAGATGCGCCGGGAGCGGGTACCGGTTAGCGTAGGAGCAAGTGACCGCGGCGCGCCGCCGCGATCGTCCATCCACCGAAAGGACGCCCCCGTTGCTGGTACTTGCTGACTTTGGCCTTGGTGAGGCGCTGCTCACCGTCCTCACGATTTTCTTCTTCGTGATCTGGATCTGGATCCTGATCACGATCCTCTCGGATCTCTTCCGCGACCACGAAACGTCCGGCTGGACGAAGGCGGTCTGGGTGCTGTTCCTCGTCTTCCTGCCGTTCCTGACCGCGCTGGTCTACCTGATCGTCCGCGGCGGCGGCATGCGCGACAGGACGATCAAGGCGCAGGCCGAGGCCAAGCAGCACATGGACTCCTACATTCGGGAGACGACGGCAAGCTCCCCCGCCGACGAGCTTCACAAGCTCAACGACCTGAAGGGGAAGGGCGTGCTCAGCAGCGAGGAGTTCGAGCGGGCGAAGGCGAAGCTGCTGGCCTGATCCTACAACCGGGGTTCCAGCGGCTACCGAGCCGGCGGCTCGGCCGTCTCGATCGGGCGGCCCTGCTGCCGCCAGGCGTCGCCGCCGGGGGGCGAAGGGATACCGTTCGCTCAGGGTAGCGGCAAGGAAGGAGCGGAATGGGAGTCGAGGGAGAGGTCGACCTGGAGCGCGAGCTGATCGATCTGCTCGCGGTGGAGAGCTTCGAGCCGTCGGAGGCGTTCCGCGCCCGGGCGCTGCTGTCCGACCCGGCGGTCTACGAGGAGGCGGCCGCCGACCCCGAGGCCTGGTGGCTGCGCCAGGCGACCGAGCTGCTCGACTGGATCGAGACGCCGAGCCAGGGGCTCGACGAGTCCGACCCGCCCTTCTACAGGTGGTTCGCCGACGGCAGGCTGAACGCCTCGGCCAACTGCCTCGACCGCCACGTCGAGGCCGGGCGGGGCGACCGCGTCGCCTTCCACTGGTGCGGGGAGGAGGGGGAGGAGCGCGACGTCACCTACACCGAGCTGCTGGCCGACGTCCAGCGCTTCGCCAACGCGCTGCGCGACCGTGGGATCGGCAAGGGCGACGTGGTCGGGATCTACCTGCCGATGATCCCCGCGGTCGTCGTCGCCATGCTGGCCTGCGCGCGGATCGGCGCCATCCACAACGTCGTCTTCGGCGGCTTCGCGGCGGAGGCGGTGCGGGGGCGGATGGAGTTCTCCCACGCGAAGGCGCTGGTCACCGTCGACGGCGCCCGCCGCAGGGGCGGGACGGCGCCGATCAAGGCCCGGGTCGACGCGGCGATGGGCGCGGTCGACTCGATCGAGACGATCTTCGTCGTCCGCCACACCGGCGCCGAGTGCGAGATGCGGGCCGGCCGCGACGTCTGGTTCGAGGAGGCGATGGCCGCCGCCGCCCCCGAGTGCCCGCCCGAGCCGATGGCGGCCGAGGACCCGCTCTTCATCCTCTACACCTCGGGCTCGACCGCGAAGCCGAAGGGCATCCTCCACACCACCGGCGGCTACCTGACCGGGGTCGCCTGCACGCACCGCTACGTCTTCGACCTGAGGCCGGACGAGGACGTGTACTGGTGCGCGGCCGACGTCGGCTGGGTCACCGGCCACTCCTACATCGTCTACGGGCCGCTGATCAACGGGGCGACAAGCGTCATCTACGAGGGGGCGCCCGACTACCCCGAATGCAACGCCTGGTGGGAGATCGTCGAGCGCTTCGGGGTGACGATCCTCTACACGGCGCCGACCGCGATCCGCGCCTGCATGAAGTGGGGGGCGCACCACCCGGCCCGCCACGACCTCTCCTCGCTGCGCCTGCTGGGCAGCGTCGGCGAGCCGATCAACCCCAAGGCGTGGCTCTGGTACCACAAGGTGATCGGGGGCGGGCGCTGCCCGATCGTCGACACCTGGTGGCAGACCGAGACCGGTCAGATCATGCTCTCGCCGCTGCCGGGGATCGACGCGGCCAAGCCGGGCTCGGTGATGCTGCCGCTGCCCGGGATCGACGCCGCGGTCTTCGACGAGAACGGGGAGCCGGTCGAGGGGCGGGAGGGGCTGCTGGTCCTGCGCCGCCCCTGGCCGGGGATGCTGCGCACCCTTTACCGGGAGGAGGAGCGCTTCGTCGAGACCTACTTCTCCCGCTTCGGCCCGCAGACGTATCTGGTCGGCGACGCCGCCCGCCGCGACGCCGACGGCTGCTTCTGGGTGCTGGGCCGGGTCGACGACGTGATCATCGTCTCCGGCCACCGGCTCTCGACCGCCGAGGTCGAGTCGGCGATCGTCTCCCACCCGAAGGTCGCCGAGGCGGCGGTGATCGGCCAGTCCGACGAGCAGACCGGGCAGGCGATCTGCGCCTTCGTCACCCTCGAAGGCGACCACGAGGGGAGCGAGGAGATGATCGCCGAGCTGCGCGACCACGTCGCCGAGCGGATCGGCAAGCTGGTGCGGCCGAAGCGGGTGATCTGGTCCGGCGACCTGCCGAAGACCCGCTCCGGCAAGATCATGCGGCGCCTGCTGCGCGACATCGCCGAGGGCCGCGAGCTGGGCGACGTCACCACCCTGCGCGACCCCGCCGTGATGGAGGGGCTGGAGCGCAAGATCGCCGCCCGCCGCGACGAGGAAGGCTAGGGCGGCGGCTGCGAGTCGCCGAGGGGCCTCCGGCTGCCCGGCTCGCCGCCGCGTTCGACCAGCCGGCTGACCGAGACCTGCAGCGCGTTCAGCTGCGACTGGACGGCGTTGAGCTGGCGGATCGCCTGCGCCTCGGCCGATTCCTCGCCCCTCTCGAAGATCGCCTGCGTCTTGCCGATCTCCGGGCTGAGGAAGCGCTGGGCGATGGCGCCGGTGAGCAGCGCCACGAAGCCGATCCCGATGATCAGGATCACGGCCGAGACGATCTCGCCGCCGGTCGTCGAGGGGTAGATGTCGGAGCTGAGCGTGGTCATCGTCGTCACTGCCCAGTAGATCCCGTCCCAGGCGTTGAGCTGCTGCGACTGCCTCTCGAGGGAGACGAACAGCGCCCCGCCGGCGATCGCGGTGAGGATCGCGAGCAGCGCCGCGTAGCGCAGGGCGTGCAGGGAGAAGACCTGGCGGGAGAGCTGCGCGAGGCGGAGCAGCCGCAGCAAGCGGAGCAGCCGCAAGGCGCGGAGGCTCTGCAGGCCGGCCGGAAGCACCGGCGGCGTCAGGAAGACGATGACCAGGTCGAGCGGGTGGCGGCGGAGCCAGGCCCGGCGGTTCGGCACCACCGCCAGCATCACCACCAGCTCGATCGCGAAGGCGAGCCAGGTGATCCAGTTGAGCGTCTGGGCGACGTCCTGCAGCCCGCCGCCGGGGTGGGACTCGGTGATCGCGACGGTGGGGATCGTCAGCGCCGCCGCGATCAGCATCGGCGTCTCCAGCAGCTTCGCAACGCGAGTGCTGCGCGCGTCCATGCCAGGCTCGTAACGCACCGGCTTCTCCGCCGCCCCAGAGCTCATCCGCCTCTGTTTCGACGCCCCCGCCTCAGTGCCTACCCACGGTGTCTCCCTCACCCTCCTGGCGGTGATGCCGGCGGCGCCCTGGCGATCGGCGGCGCGGCTCAGCCCGAGGAGGCAGCCCGCCGCGCCTCCTGCGCCCGTTCCCTCCACAGCCCCAACAGCTCGGTCGCGAGCTCGTCGGAGAGGGGAAGGTCGGGCGCCTCGTCCAGGAGCATTTCGAGGTCCTGCTCCCAGATGTAGATCTTCTCGTCGAGCGGCGCCCTCAGCTCCTCGTCGATGTCCTCGCCCTTGACCTCATACACGTCGCGGAGCATCCCCACGTTGGTCAGCTTGTCGGCGGCGAAGATCGCCAGCGCCTCCGGTCCCGCTGCTTCGACCCGGCGCCGGTGCTCTTTCTTGCGCGTCTCGTAGGGCTCGATCGACGTGTCGTCGGTGAGCACGTCGACCAGGCTGGCGACCGGCTCGCCGAAGCGCTCGCGCACCTGCTCCACCCCCATCTCGCTGTCCTCGACCACGTCGTGCAGGAGCGCCGCCGCCAGCACCTCGTCGGAGAAGCCGTGCTCGACGAGCAGCTCGGCGACCGCCACCGGGTGGTCGATGTAGGGGCTGCCGGCGCTGTTGCTGCGGATCTGGCCGGCGTGAGCGCGGCGCACTACGTCGAGCGCATCCCGGACCGGCCCTGAGCGCCCGGCCGCGGTATCGATCCCGGGGGACTGGGGCATCTCCCCTCCAGGGTAGCGGGATGCGGGATCGGCTGCATAGTGATTCGAATATTCGTCTAGAACCTATCCCGGTAGGGAGCGTGCCCCCGGGGCGGTTTGGCGGCGGTCGTCCCCGGCGCCCGCACCGGCAGCTCGTGCTCGTCTCGCTCGGCGCCGAGCTCGATCGCGCCCTCCTCGCCTCCCAGCGCCGCCCACTGCCGCCGCGCTTCGCGGCCGAGCCGGTCGAGGCGCTCGTCGGAGTGCAGCGGGTCGTGGTGGAAGAGGACGGTGCGCCCGGCGCCCGTGCGGCGGGCGAAGGCGAGGGAGTGGGAGAGGGAGGAGTGCCCCCAGCCGATGTGGTCGGGGTACTCGGCGTCCGCGTACTGGCCGTCGTGGATCAGCAGCGACGCGTCCCGCGCCAGCGCGAAGCCGGAGATCCAGTCTTCGTCGAGCGCGTCGATGTCGGCTCCGAGCGCCGGCTCGTGGTCGGGGATGTAGGCGAGCGAGCTGGCGCCGTCGTCGATCCGGTAGCCGAGGGTGGGGCCGCGGTGGGCGACCGAGGCGGCGCGGATCCGCGCCGGGCCGATCTCCCACTCGGTCTCCGGGCAGTGGCGGAAGGAGACGTCGCAGGGCAGCTCCCGCACCTCGACCGGGGAGAGCGGCGCGGAGATGTAGCGGGCGATCCGGTCGCGCAGCGAGGCCTCCGGCGAGGCCGGTCCCCAGATCACGATCTCGGTCTGGGCGCGGAAGGCGGGGGCGAAGAAGACCAGCCCCTGGATGTGGTCGAGGTGGAGGTGGGTGAGGAGGATGTGGAGGCGGGCCGGCTCGGCCGCCAGCGCCAGGCCGAGGTTGCGGATGCCGGTGCCGGCGTCGAGCGCCAGCAGCGAGCCGTCGGAGAGCGTCACGCCGACGCAGGAGGTGTCGCCGCCGTAGCGGATCGTCTCCGGCCCCGGGGTGGGGATCGAGCCGCGCGTGCCCCAGAGCTTGACCTTCATCTCAGTGCTCGGCCTCGTTCGCCGGCGCGGTCGGCCAGAACACCGCGATCGCCCCCTGCGAGCCGTGCGTGGTGAGGATCGGGAGGGCCGAGGCCTCGACCGTGTGCCGCGCCCCGTCGGCGGAGCGGATCTCGAAGTTCGCGTGGGCGGGGCGGCCGCTGCGGACGGCCACCACCAGCGGCAGCTCGTCGTAGGGAATCGGCTCGCCGTCCTCGTCGAAAGGGCCGAACAGCGAGCCCCACTCGTCGGGGCCGACCGCGCCCAGCTCCTCGAAGCGCTTGCCCAGCAGCACCCCCGCCGCTTCGTTGTAGAAGACGAGGACTCCGCCCTCGTCGACCAGGAAGGCCGGTGTCGAGAGCGCCGACATCAGGTTGCGAGCGAGGATCAGCTCAAGGGGCCGCTGCGACGCAGATGACACTTTAGATAGTCGGGTTTGGCACGGCGAGTCGGATCGGGGGTCGGCCCCGCAAGGGCCCAGGACATAACCATCAACCCCCCGCCGGGCCAACTGCGTGACATTCGTCAC
>VRUE01000134.1 GCA_019456285.1 Solirubrobacterales bacterium
AGCCGTATTTTACGGTCCAAAACTGGATTTTATGGTCAAAGATGCACTGGGCCGAAACTGGCAATTAGGGACGATACAGGTTGATTATCAACTACCCGAAAGGTTCCGGTTAGAATACATAGGGTCAGATAATCAGAAACATCGCCCTGTGATGATTCATAGAGCGCCATTTGGGTCATTAGAAAGGTTTATAGCTGTATTAATTGAGCATTGTGAGGGAAATTTTCCTCTTTGGCTTTCACCCGAACAGGTAGCTGTATTGCCTATTTCAGAAAAATATGAAGTTTATGCTCAAACGGTCTTATCAGATTTACAAACAGATGATATCACGGGTTTTATAGATAACCGGGATGAAAAGATCGGGAAAAAAATTCGTGATGCCGAATTAAAAAAAGTGCCTTACATGATAATCGTTGGTGAAAAAGAAGAGAAGGAAGGAAAAATAGCAGTGAGAAGACATGGAAAAGGGGACTTAGGCAGCTTTTCCCATGAAGAATTTGAAAAAATGTTCAGAGATGAAGCAAAGGTGGGGGAGTTTAGGACATAACGTTGTAAATTGATCCCGAGTACTCGGGATGAAGAAAAAATATGATAAAATTGCTGGTTACTGGGTACTGGGTACTGGTTGCTGGGTAAAGGTAGTGATTACCGTCAGAAAGAATTACCAACCTGCCTGCCGAAAGCAAATAATCCAGAACTCAGTAACCAGAGCCCAGTAGCTGTTCATTAAGAACACAAATAATAGATTGAAATATAAATTTCATTTAAACATTGAAATTCCGATAAAATAAAATTGATTTAATTTTATATATTTTGAAAATATTACGATATTTACGCCCAATTGGTGTAATAGAAAAGTTAGACCCCGAGTAAAAACGAGGCATTTTGTATAGAGGAGGCTCCGACAGAATCGGGATTTCGCTGTCGCTCAACATGCCTCCTCTATACTATTTTCTAATTTCTAATAAAAAAAGGAGGTAAAAATCGGTAAATTTCAAGGAAGGTTTAAAAGACGTGGCAGGGTGGAAGAACCCTTCAGGGTGAATGGGAAAATAACAGCCATGGAAGTAAGGGTTGTGGGCGAGGATATTGAGCAGGATGTATATAATATACAGGACGCAATAGAGCTGGCTAAGGAAAGGGGGTTAGACCTTGTAGAAATAGCGCCTAAAGCTAATCCTCCTGTTTGCAGGATCATTGAATATACTAAATTTAAATACCAGTACAAAAAGAAACAGAAAGAGTTAAGAGCTAAAGCTCAGAAAATAGTAATTAAAGAGATCAGGTTTGGACCCAATACAGATGTTCATGATTTTGATTTTAAACTCAAACACGCAATAAATTTTTTAAATCATGGCGCTAAAGTTAAAGC
>VRUE01000135.1 GCA_019456285.1 Solirubrobacterales bacterium
CAGGTGCCGCCGTGGGTGCGGGCGTGCTCGTCGTCCTCGGAGAGGGCGGCGCGGGCCGCGTAGAGCATCGCGTAGTAGGCGATGCTGACAGCGCCTGCCAGGAAGCCCTCGCCGAGGTCGTGTTGGGCCTGCCGCAAACGCTCGCGCGCCTGGCCTGGTCCATGAACTCCTCAGAGCGAGGACTCACAGGGCGCTTCCGTGCAGGACGATCTTGTCGTGGTCGACCTCCTGGATGAAGAAGGATTCGATCTCGCGCCGCCCGCGCAGCCAGTCGAGGTCGTGGACGAAGACCGAATACCAGGCGGGGCTGTCCCCCTCGGCCGCGGCGGCCTTGAAGACGAGATCGATCGCCTTCTCCTCGTAGCGGCTCCAGCCGCCGTCGGCGATCACCAGCAGGTCGATGTCGGACTCGGGATGGGGAGCCTCGCCGCGGGCGCGGGAGCCGTAGAGCCAGACGGCGTGGAGGTCGTCGCCTAGCTCGTCGCGAAGCAGGGTGAGGAGCCGCTCGACGGTGCGGCGCTCGACATCTGAGAGCGAAGCGACGGCGAGGGCGTCGTCCAGCCGCGTGGTCATGCCTCAGAGGATAGGTGGTGGTCCGGCTCGTCGAGGGCGGCGAGGTCGAGTGAGGGCTCCCCCACCCTCGCTCGGCCCTCCTCCCACTCGATCTCGGCAATCGAGGAGCGGTAATCGCTTCAGCTCATAGGCCGAGGACGAGGACAAGGGCGTCCTCGACGGCGCCCAGCTCCCTCGCGCTCAACCGACCCGCAAAGTCGTCAAGCCGTTCGACGTCGAGGACGCGTAGCTGCTCGGCCATGATGCGCGTCCGCGCGCCGGCGACCTCCACCTCGGGCCGGAAGGTAGCGGGCCGTACGCTGCGCGACGTGGGCGCGACCAAGACGGTCGAGAGCCCGAGGAACTCATCCGCCTGCACGACCACGGCGTAGCGGGGACCGTGCTGCTCGCGACCGCGCCGCGCCGGCAGCCGCACTCGGTAGATATCACCGCGGGTCACTCCGGCCAGTCGGCGGCAACGGCATCCATGTCGGCCATGACGCGGGCGCAGGCGGCCCGGTCGGCCTGATCGGCGGCCAGGCGCTCGACCTCCGCGGCGATCGAGGAGCGGGCTCGCCGCCTGGCGGCGGTCTCGCGAAGAGCAGTGCGGACAGCCGCGGAGTCGCTCGTCTCTCCGGCCCGCACGACGCTGAGGGCCGCGGCGGAGCTGTCATCGAGGCGGACGTGGAGAGAGCGAGGCACGTAAACCAACGTAGCACAAACCGTGCTACAAACGTAATCGCGCGGAGCTCGGAGGCGGCGAGCTCTGCGCCCTCCGCCTCGGGCGCCGGCCGGACCCGCGCCCAGATCTCCTC
>VRUE01000136.1 GCA_019456285.1 Solirubrobacterales bacterium
ATAGGTGGTGAGGTCCTCGGGCCCGAGATCTTCGCGGTGAAGGACGTAGAGGGCCGGGACCTCCCGCCGCGGACGGTGGGCTCGCGGGACCGTGATGTTGATCTTCGCCGGATTGACGTCGCCCAGCTCATAGAGGCCGAGGGCCGATGCATGGGAGATGACCGCCTCTGCGTTTCTGGGCCACAGGGTCGCCTGCATGTAGGGGTCCAGCGGGGTCACCGGTATCAGCGGCACCCGGTAGACGGCGACCTTGCAGCCCTGCTTTCGCAGTTCGCACTCAAAGGCGGCGTAGCTCCTGCGCGCCGTGCCCCGCAATCGCTCGATCACGGCCGCCGTCGCTGGCGTCGCCCGCAGCGCGAAGTCCTTGCCCGCCATCGCTGCGGGCGTTATTCAGCGCTCGATCAGCTCGCCGCGCCGCAGCTGCCCCACGCCCTCGCGCGCCCACTCCTGCCCGAGCAGGTCGCGGTCGTGAAGGAAGGCGGCGAGCGCCTCGCTCCAGCGCCTCGCCGGGTAGCTCTCGCGGACCGTGCCCAGAACGCGCTCGACTTCGATCACGCTGCGCTGGGCGATCTCCACCGGCTTGTGATCCTCGACCCGCTCCAGCAGGCCCTCCGCGAGCCACTTGCGAACCGTCGGCTCGCTTACCTCCAGCCACTCAGCCGCCTGGGCGACGGTCAGGCCGCCCGGCAGGTCGAGCGCCTTCTGGACTCGCGCGCTCAGCGCCTCCACCCGTTCGAGCGCGTGCTCGAGCTCCGACTTCGAGCGGGAGACGGCACGCAGCTCGGAGACCGCGTCGGCAAGCTCTTCGGCCTCCAGCCGAGCGAGCGCGGCACGCCGTCGTAGCTGCGTGGGAGCGGTACCGGAAGACATGAAGGCAGGCTAGCAGATCGTTTCGGAAATAGCCATTGTTTCCGCAGCGATATCGTCCCACACGAGGTCGAGCAGGCCCAGGCGCTTGGCGACGCGCCCCGTCAGGCCGTGCAGGACACGTGGACGGAGTCGGCTTGACGCGCCGCGGTTCTCAGGGAAGGAAGGAGATCCGGTTTCGCAACGCCTCGTCGGTGAGGTTGACCTCGAGGAAGCCCTTCAGCGTCTGCACCCAGAGCGGGATCGAGGCCTTGTTGCGCGGCATCGCCACGTCGTCGGTGAAAAGGATGCCGCAGTGCTCCTCGCCGTCGGCGAGCATCCGGTTGTGGATCAGCTTGAAATCGAGCACGTCGTTACTGACGAGGGCGCGGCGCTCGGCGGCGGCGTGGCGCAGGACCTCACGGTCAGCGAGCGCTTCCAGCTCGGGGCGGTCGGCCTTGATGGCTACCACGTCAAAGCCCTCGCGGC
>VRUE01000137.1 GCA_019456285.1 Solirubrobacterales bacterium
AGGTGTACTACCGATTTCTGCACAAGTTTTCCTGCAGATGCACAAGTTTTCGCCAAGTTGTGCTACAAACTTGCCAGACAACGCATGAGTTTCAGATCGCAGTGCGCAATCTGAAGGGCTTCAGTCACAAGGAAGGGGATAGGCACATGGGCTACCGTCACTAGATCTTCGACGCGAACGCAATCTCAGCGTTCGCTCCAGTTTCGAGAGGCGTCCCGTGCGGGGCGCCTTTCTTTCGTGTTTTCCGGCGCCCCGCGCGGCCCTTCGTGCCCGGGCTCCACGTCGGACGGCTTGCACGACGCCGGCCACCTGGCTACGCGCGGTTGTAAGGGACGTCGCCGACGAGTAGCTTCAAGCGTTGCACGGTAGGCATTCGTATCAAGGCTGCAAGGCCCCAGCGCAGGGAATAGCGCTCTGTCGCGGAATCCCTACGCAAGGATCGGCGGCCCTGAGCGCCAACCCAGACGACCATGGGTAGCAACCGCCCAACCAAGGCAGTCATAGCCGCACAGATCGCTTGCTTGGTGGCGATCGCTGCGGTCGCGGCCTGGCGCGCGGATGTCGCCGACTGGGATCTGGCTCTATTCGCGATCCTGCTCGGCTTCTCCGTGTTCAGCGACCTGACGGCGATCACCACCACGTCGAAGGTGAAGATCTCAGGCAGCTTCCTGGCGCTGGTTCTCGCGATGGTCTTCCTGGGCGGAACGCCAGCCGCGCTGATCGGCGTGATGACGATCTTCACCGGCTGGCTGCGCTGGCGCGACGAGTGGCACTACCTGCTCAACAACGTCCTGACCTATGCGACCTTCCCGCTTCTGACCGGGATCGCTTTTCACTCGGTCGCGACGAGCGGCTCGATCACGCAGGCCAAGCCCGCCTTCTACGCGCTCGTCTTCGCGGTCTTCCTGGTCGCGCTGACGATCAACTTCACGATGATCGCGTCCTACGCCTGCTATCTGGATCGGAGCTCCTTCCTCCTCAAGGTCCGCACGGCCCTGATCCCTCTGCTGCCCTCCGAGCTGGCGGCCGCGCTGATGGCTGTCGGCATCGCCTACCTTTACGTCCAGGTGGGTTTCGCCGCGGTCGCGCTGTTCGGCGTCGTCCTCGTCACCTTCCAGTACCTGCTTGGCGCCCTGCTCGTTTCCCAGCAGCGGGCCGAGGAGCTGGAGCGCCGCAGCAAGCAGCTGGCCAGCTTCCAGGTCGGGATGCTTAGCGCGATGCTGCGCACGCTCGACCTGCGCGACCAGATGACCGCCCGCCACAGCGCCGCCGTGGCGCGCTACTCGCGGGCGATCGCGCAGCGGGC
>VRUE01000030.1:0-22601 GCA_019456285.1 Solirubrobacterales bacterium
AGCTGGCGGCACGCACCGTGGGCGGCGCCAGGGCGCGGTACGCGTAGGAGGCGGTGACCAGCAGCAGGACGACGACCGCGAAGCTGGGGATCGCGTAGCCGGCGACGCTCGCCACGGCGCCTCCTGCCAGCCCGCCGGCCACCTGGCCCGCCGACCACGCCATGTTCGAGAGCCCGGCGGCGAAGCCCTGGTGCAGGCGGCTGGCTTCGGCGGCCTCCGAGAGCATGGTCAGCGCCGGCGTGAAGCAGATCCCCGCCCCCAGCGAGGCGACGATCAGCCCCGCCAGCACCACGTCCAGCGCCTGCCCGACCCCGATCGCCGCCATCGCGGCGGCGCAGATGCTCATCCCCGCCACGAACGGGGTGCGGCGGCCGACCCGGTCCGAGTAGCGGCCGGCGATCGGGGCCAGCGTCGCCTCCAGGCCGGCCCCGGCGATGAACCCGGCGGCGATCAGCGCGTGCCCGCCGCCGAGCTCGTCGATCCGCAGGGGGACCAAGACCTCGACCGCGCCGAACATCAGCGAGGGGACGGCGACGAAGGCGGTCGCGGTGAGAACCGGACGGCTGAGGATCGCCGCCGCCACCTCGCTCAGCTCCTGCTCCTCCGGCGCCCTCGCCTCCGGCAGGCGGGAAGCGAAGGCAGCGAGCAGCACCGCCACTCCCAGCACGCCGCCGAAGACGGCCTCGGTGCCGACCTCGGCGGCGACCGCCCCCAGGACCGGGCCGACCAGGGCGCCGGCGACCGCCGTCCCCAGCACGGTTCCGATCACCGAGCCGCGGTGCTCGGCCGGCGCCGTGGTGAGCAGCCAGGTCAGCGCTCCCGACCAGATCAGCGCCCCGGAGACGCCCTGGGCGAAGCGCGAGACGTCGAGCAGGACGATCTGCCCCGCGAAGCCGAAGACGACGCTGGAGCCGCCGAGCAGCAGCAGCCCGCCGATCACCGTGCGCCGCGGCCCAATCCGCGTGGCGAGCAACCCCGCCGGCAGCGAGGCGAGCAGCGTCCCCGCCGCGTAGGCGGCGGAGAGGACCCCGACCCCCGCCTTGCCGAGCCCGAACTCCGCTGCGTAGTCGGGCAGCAGCGGAGCGATCGCCGTGTAGAACGCGACGTCGAAGAAGACCACGATCGAGGCGAGGACGAGGAGGCGGCGCATCGCGACATCCAATCAACAGGCGGCGCCTTTGCTCTGTTCCATTGCGTCTAGCATCGGTCTTCGGTTGACGCCCCGGAGGGGTGGCAGAGCGGTTGAATGCGGCGGCCTTGAAAGCCGTTAGCCCTCGCAAGGGGGCTCGTGGGTTCGAATCCCACCCCCTCCGCTGACCCGGGCGCCGGCAGGAAACGCGGCCGGCCGGCCGAACGAGCTGGGATGGAAACCGCATCGAGCGGGATGTCGGCGCGGGAGCGTTGGCTGCGACGGGCGGAACGGGTCAGCGACGCCTTCGGGTTGGTGCTGCTGCTGGTGATGGCGACCTACGTGCTCGCCTCGCTGCTCGACAACAGCGGCTGGTCGGCTGTCGTGTTGACCGCCGCCGGGACCACGACCGCGGTGGTCGCGCTGGTCAGCTCCCACGCGCGGGTCCTCACGGTCCGCGCCGCCCTGGTCCTCTCGGGCATCGCGATCGCGCTTGCGGTCGCTACCGCCATCACCGACCGGCACACCTGGCTCAGCGTCGGCTCGCTGATCGAGATCACGCTGCTCACCGCGGCGATGCTCGCGGTGCTGCGCCGCGTCGTCACCTCCACCGAGATCGTCTTCCGGACGATCCTCGGCGCGATCAGCGTCTACGCGATCTTCGGCCTGCTCTTCACCTTCCTCTACAGCACGCTCGACCGGTTCCAGCCCGGCCCGTTCTTCGCCGGGGTGGCCAATCCCGAGGGCGGCGACTTCCTCTTCTTCAGCTACACGACCCTGACCACGACCGGCTACGGCGACCTCGTGCCGGCCGCCCAACCCGGCCGCATGTTCGCCGGGCTGGAGATGATGATCGGCCAGATCTTCCTGGTCACCCTGGTCGCCGGCCTGGTCAGCCTCTGGCGCCCGGGCCAAAGTCCCTGGACGGGCCGCTAGATGGTTGATTCCACGGCCGCGTGTGACTGGGGGCGTGCGTGGCCAAGCAGATCAAGGACGCAGGGTGCAGCCTTTGGTGGTGCCAAAGGCAAGCCCGAGGACGCAGAGATGCGCAGCGCCACGTGCGTCATCCAGGTGTGCGGGGTCGTGGAATCAACCATCTGAGTCGAAGAGCTCGACGCGCTCGATCGTCTGCGGCTCGACCGGGCGGTCGGAGCCGTCGGTCTCAGCCGACTTGATCGCGTTGACCGCGTCCATCCCGTCGGTGACCCGGCCGAAGACGGTGTGCTTGCCGTCCAGCCACGGCGCCGCCTCGGCGGTGACGATGAAGAACTGGGAGCCGTTGGTGTCGGGGCCCGCGTTGGCCATCGCCAGCGCCCCGCGGGCGATCTTGTGGTCGTTGATCTCGTCCTCGAACGTGTAGCCGGGGCCGCCCCGGCCGGTCCCCTCCGGGCAGCCGCCCTGGATCATGAAGTCGGGGATGACGCGGTGGAAGACAAGGTCGTCGTAGAAGCCGTCGGCGGCGAGCTTGCGGAAGTTCTCGACCGTCTTCGGCGCGTCGTCGTCGTGCAGCTCGAGCACGATCCCGCCAGCGTTGGTGTGGAGGGTCGCCTGCGACATCGCACACCACCCTACCGACCGCACCACCGATGGGCTGATTCTGGATGCGGTCGAGTGACCACTGATGAGCTGAACGCACGATGGGGTGCTCAACTCATCAGTCGCGACAACAGATCGGACGGCCACCGGCGGGTGCGGCGCGAGGTCAACCCGCGACGCGGACCGTGACCGCGTGCGAAGAACCGGGCGCGTAGGGCCAGCGCTCCTCGGAGAGGACGATGGCGCGGAGGCGAATCCGCGCCGAGCCGCTGACGTAGCGGAAGCGGTAGCGGGCGCGGAAGCGGCCACTGTGGTCGGTACGGGTGACCAGGACCGGGCGCCAGCGCCGGGCCGCCGACTCGTAGTACTGGATCGCGACCAGCTTGCCACGGCGCGGCAGCGGCGCTCCCCGGGAGCGCACCCGGCCCCAGAGGCGCACCGACTCTCCCGTCCGCAACTTGCCGGGCGCCGCGTGGAAGACGGCGCCGCCCCGCACTCGCAGAACCAGCCCGGCTCGCCGGGACCCGGCGAGCTTCCGCCCGCCGCGGAAGCGGACGGTGATCCGCCGCGACGGGCCCCGTCGCAGGGCCAGCCGGAATCCGCCGCGCTTCCCGGTGCGGACGGTCTCGACCCGCTTACGGGCGAAGGCGCCGCGCGAGAAGCGGGAGATGACCCGCAGCCTTCGGCCCCCCAGCCCCGCCCCGTCGGCGGTTACGAGGCGGCCGCTGATCGCCGCGCCGCCGCCGAAGGGAACCGTCACCCGGCCGCCGCCGCGGCGGCGGCGGCGCAGGCGGGCGAAGACCCGTGTCTTCGCCTTCCGCGACGCTGAGGAGCGCCTTGCCGCCGGCGAGGGCCGCAGCGACGGCGCCTTGCGCAGCGCCATCGTGGTTCCGTCGGCGCGGCGCGTGCTCGAGGTCTTGTTTCCGGCGGCGTCGAGCGCGTCGGCACGGAAGACGTAGGTTCCAGGCGCGAGGCTGCCCGGGAGGCGGGCGAGGAGCTGGGCCGCGCCGGGGGCGCCGCCCGGCGCGAGCCTGCTCGGCAGCTCGATCCACCGCTCGGCGCCAAGCCGACGGTAGTGGATCGAGCCCGACGCCGGGCCGGAGTGCTGGTCGGCGACATCGGCGCGGATCGTGTCCGGCAGGCCGCGGGCGTCTTCCAGCGGGAAGGCGACGCCCGGCGCGACGTTGTCGAAGCGCAGCGCCACCGAGGTCGCGGAGGAGGGGGCCTCGTTGCCGGCCTCGTCGCGCAGCCAGACCTGCAGGGAGTAGACCCCCGGCCGGGGCAGGCGCAGGTCCCTCAGCGCGGTGAGATCGCGGCCGGCGGTGTGCTGGACGCCGGTGTCGAAGCCGGCCGGCCCGGCGATCCGCCAGGAGGCGCCGCCGATCGGGCTCGCCCGCCCCTGGTCGGGGTTCGACCAGCCGAGGTCGAAGTCGTTGACTCGCCGCCAGCCGCCGCCGCCGGCCACGGCCAGGCCGCGCGGGTGGGCGGGCGGATTGTTGTCGATCAGCACGGTGCGCGGGGCGACGCAGGCCGCGTTGCCGGCGAAGTCGGTCGCGCAGTGGCCGAGGGTGTGCGGGCCGTCGCTGAAGTTGGTCGTCGCCACTGTGGCGGCGCCGGAGGCGCTCGGCTCGCAGGGGCGCATCCGCGTCCCCCGCCATTCCCCGCCGATCATCGCCTTGGCGCAGGGGTACTCGGTCAGCGCCACGCGAGCGCCGCCGAGCAGCGTCTCGCCGAAGCGGACGCCGCCGCCGACGTCGGAGCCCGAGAACGCGACCCGCTGGGCACCGCGGCGCCAACCGCCCGCGGTCAGCTCGCCGCCGATCCCGGCGCCCGGCCCGACGTTGTCTTCGAGGGTGATCGTCAGCGCCCGCACCGCCGAGAAGGAGCCGGGGCTGAGGCTGCACCACTTGCTCGCGCTCCGGGCGCAGAGCAGGCGGTCCTCGAGCGCCGGCTGCGCCGGCGAGAAGCCGGCGACGAAGCCGCGCGGCGTCACGTCGGTGGAACCAGCGACGGCGAAGGGGCTGAAGCCGCCGCTCCAGGTGCCGACCCCGATCCGCTGCTGCATCCCGTCGTGCAGGGCGTGCCACCAGGTGCCGCTGACCCGGCTGATGCCGGTCCCCGGCGGCGCCATCCAGCGCCAGCGCGCGAAGCGCGTCCCCGACACCGTCGGCGCTCCGCCCTTGGTGAAGCTCTTCAGGTGGACGCCGTCGAAGGGATCGGCGTTGGCCGGGGCCGCGCAGTAGGAGCTGGGGCGGAACTTCGCGCCGCCGGTCGAGTCGGCCCAGCCGGCGTCGGCGCCGACGTGCCAGCCGCACTGGGTGACCGCGTACTTCGCCGCGCTCGCCTCCCGCGCCCCCAGCAGCAGCAACGCCACCGCCAGCCCGATCCCCAAGGCGACGACCCGGCCAAGCCCACCCCACGTCCCCGACATCAGCCCTCCTCCGCTCGACAGCATCTGGAGGGCTAAGGGCACAGCGGCGAAATCTCTCCCCCCTCCGGAGAAGTCCGGGCCGGTGCCGCGACCGTGCCTTTGCCAGAATGGCCTCGATGTCTCTTCCGACGCAGGATCAGATAACCGAGAAGCTGCAGGCCGTGATCGACCCGGAGCTGCGCCGCTCGATCGTCGAGCTGGGGATGGTCCGCTCGATCGAGGTCAAGGACGGCGGCCTGGTCGAGGTGGTCGTATCGCTGACCACGTCCGGCTGCCCGATCCGCTCCCACTTCGAGCAGGCGGTCGCCAAGCAGGTCTCCGAGCTGGACGGTGTGACCAAAGTCGCGGTCGGCTTCGATGTCCTCTCCGACGAGGAGAAGGGCGACCTCCAGCAGACGCTCGGCCGCGCCAAGCTGCCGGAGGGGGCGCTGGCCGAGGTCAAAAACGTGATCTGCGTCGCCTCCGGCAAGGGCGGCGTCGGCAAGTCGACGATGACCGCCAACCTGGCCGCGGCGCTGGCCGCAGAAGGCCACTCCGCCGGCGCCCTCGACTGCGACGTCTACGGCTACTCGATCCCCCGCATGCTGGGGGTCAACCGCAAACCGGAGGTGAACGCGGAGCGCAAGATCCTGCCGCTGGAGGCGGCGGGCGGCGTCAAGGTGATGTCGATCGGCTTCTTCGTCGAGGAGAACTCGGCGGTGGTCTGGCGTGGGCCGATGCTCCACAAGGCGATCCAGCAGTTCCTCGAGGACGTCGCCTGGGGCGAGCTGGAGTACCTGCTGCTCGACCTCCCCCCCGGCACCGGCGACGTCTCGATGACCCTGGCCCAGCTGCTTCCCCAGGCCAAGTTCGCGATGGTCACCACCCCGCAGCCGGCGGCCCAGTCGGTGGCGCGGCGCAGCGCCGAGCTGGCGGCCAAGTTCGACCTCGAGATACTCGGCGTGATCGAGAACATGTCCGGCTTCACGACCCCGGACGGGGAGCGCTTCACGATCTTCGGCGAGGGGGGTGGCCAGCTCCTAGCCGACGAGCTGGACGTGCCGCTGCTCGGCAAGGTGCCGCTGTCGGAGGCGCTGCGCGAGCACGCCGACGCCGGCACCCCGCTGGTCACCGAGGAACCCGACTCACCAGCCTCTCAGGCAATTCGCCAGGCCGCCCGCGGCATCGTCGCCGCCACCCCGCAGGAGCTGCCGGTGCTGCAGGCGCCGCCGGCCGCAGCAGCAGCAGCCGCGGCCCCGAGCGGCCACGAGCTGCCGGTCGTCCAGTAGGCCGCACTCGCCCGCGAAGCGCCGCTCGAGGCGCCGGGTGCTTAGGTGACCTTGCTCTTGTATCAATTGTTCGGCCCGATTCCGGTGGTCGTTGTACGGTGATGCTGGTGAATTCACCGAAGCGAACCGGAAACTGGACGCCTGAGGGCAAAGCGGAGCGTGCCGCTCTACGGCGCGACTACACCGAGCTCACGCCGGCTCAGCGCACGAAGCAGGTCTTCGAGCTTTCCCGGTTCATGACCCGGGTGGCCGAGTCGGGACATCGCCAACGCGGTGCCTGAACTCGATATCCAGGGAATCCTCGCGGAACTCAACCGCGAAGGTGTCGAGTTCCTGCTGATCGGCGGGGTCGCGGTGGGCTTCCATGGCTACATCCGCGCGACGAAGGACGTCGACATCGTCCCGGCGCCCGATCCCCAGAACCTTGAGAGGCTTGCTCGCGTGCTTCGAGGACTCGATGCGGAAATCGAAGCAGCAGAGGAGTTCGAAGAGGGAGAGCTGCCCAACCCACTGGACGCAGACGCACTCGGCCTGGGCGGCAACTGGGTGCTGCGCACCCGACTTGGGCGCTTCGACATTATGCAGTGGATCGGCGAGGATGCGCTGTGGGCGAAACTGTCGCCCGCCGCGATCGATGCCGACATAGGCGACCTCCGGATCAGGGTCGTGAGCTACGAGGATCTGGTCGCGCTCAAGGAAGCGGCCGGCCGGCCGGAAGACCTGACCGATCTACAACGGCTGCGGCAGGCGCGAGGTGAGACGGAGTAGCCACACCGGCCGGCATTTCCGTCAGGCTACGCTCTTGCTCTTGTAGTAGTCGGCGTTGATCTCGGTGTATTTGGCCCACTCGGCCGGGAGCTGGTCCTCGGCGAAGCAGGCGTCGACCGGGCAGGCCTCGACGCAGGCGTCGCAGTCGATGCACTCCTCCGGGTCGATATAGAGCATCTCGACCGAGTCGTAGTCGGGCTCGTCCGGGGTCGGGTGGATGCAATCGACCGGACAGACCTCGACACACGAGTTGTCCTTGGTGCCGACGCAAGGATCGGCGATGACGTAAGTCATTCGAGGCTTCTCCTAAGTCGTCTTTTCGGTGCCCGACGGGAGCCCAGGACCCCAACCAAGCGGGGGCGCATATTTTAGAGATGCGGGACGGCGGACGGCGGCGCGGGGCGGTGGCTTAGGGTTAAAGGTTGCGCAATGGGAGACGCGAACCGTAGCGAGATCCGGCGATGCTGCTGCTGACCGGGGCGACCGGGAGCATCGGCTCGCGACTGCTGCCGCTGCTGCTGGAGCAGGGCGAGGACGTGCGCTGCCTGGTGCGTGAGCCGCGCCGGCTGGGCGAGCGGCGGGTCGATGTCCAGATCGCCCTCGGCGAGCTCGGCGAGATGTCGGACCCTTATCTAGTGCGGCAGGCGCTGCGCGGCGTCGACACCGTGGTCCACCTGGCGGCAACGATCCGCGACCAGCCGCCGCACCGGATCGAGGAGCTGAACGGGCTCGCCACGGTGCGCCTGCTGCGCGCCGCCGAGCGCAGCGGCGTGCAGCGCTTCGCCTTCTTCAGCGCCCTCAACGCCTCCGCCGCCCAGCGCACCCGCTTCTTCCGCGCCAAGTGGCTGGCGGAGCGGGCGATCGCCTCCTCCCCCCTGCAGACGACGATCTTCGCCCCCTCGATCGTCTACGACCACACCGACCCCTGGGTGACGCTGCTCAGGCGCTTCTCCTTCCTGCCCGTCCTCCCCGTCTCGGGCAAGGGCCAGGCGCGGTTCGAGCCGATCTGGGCCGCCGACGCGGCCCGCTGCGTGGTCGCCGCCCTCGCCTGGGGCGAGCGCGAGCGCTACGAGCTGGCCGGCCCCGAGACCCTCACCTACGACGAGATGTCGAGCCTGGTCAGCCGCGTCGCCGGCCGGCCCCGGCCCCTCGTCCACCTGCCCCTCCCCCTGATTCGCGCCGGCTTGCTCGCGATCCGCTCCGTTTTCGGAGAGTCGGTGTTTGCAACCTGGGAGGAGGCCGAGCTGATGGAGGTCCCGATGACGAGTGAGCGCGGCACAGCAGATGCAGAGACGCTGAGGGTCGAGCCGAGGAGGATGGGCGATGTCCTGGCGGATATCTAGCCGGATCGCTGTCGTCGCGATCGCCGCGCTGGCGCTGTGCTCCGGCTCCGCCTCGGCGGCGACGCTGGTCCCGTCCAAGCCGACTGTCTTCTTCGGGGTCAGCGACCGCGGCACGACGGAGGAGTTCTACGAGTTCGCCGACCTGGTCGGCAAGCACCCGGCGCTGCTCGAGACCTTCCACCCCTGGGGCAACAGTCTCAACCAGGCCTTCCAGCGCTGGCAGGAAACGGCGGTGCGACCGGTCCTCCACATCTCGACCGCCGACGACCAGACCCTGGCCGAGCTGATCACGCCAAGGCAGATCGCGCTCGGCGGCGGCGACAACTACCTGCTCCAGCTCAACAACGTCTTCGCCAAACGCGGGCTGCGTGCCTACATCCGCCCGCTCGGGGAGCCGAACCGCTGCCGCAACCCCTACTCGGCCGTCACCTGCGCCGGCGCCCAGAAGGGCGGCGACCACGCGACCGTCTGGTACAAACAGGCCTTCCGCCGGATCGTCACGATCGTGCGCGGCGGCGGCTCGTTGGCGCAGATCGACGCGACGCTGGCCGGGATCGGCCTGCCGCCGCTGAACCGGACCAAAGGGCCGAACCCGGAAAGCCTGCCGCTGGCCCCGGTCGCCTTCGTCTGGAGCCCGCTGCCGGCAGGCTCGCCGCGGGTGCGCGGCAACTGGCCCGGCAACTACTGGCCCGGCAGCCGCTGGGTCGACTGGGCGGGCACCGACTTCTACTCGCAGTACCCCCACTGGCGCGACCTCAACCGCTTCTTCCGCCAGCCGCTGTGGCGGCGCAAGCCGTTCGCGGTCACCGAGTGGGCGGTCGTGGGCGAAGACAACCCCCGCTTCGTGAAGCGGCTCGTCTACTGGGCGCACAAGCGGCCGCGAGTGCGGATGCTCGTCTACTTCCGCGGCTTCGGCGAGGCCGGCAACCCCTACCGCCTCGGCCTCTATCCGCGCACCACCAACACCCTGCGCCTGAAGCTGCGCCAGCGCCGCTTCCCCGCCTACGCCGCGGGCCACGCCGCCACCCTGCCGCCGGTCGAAGTCACCCCGGCGCCAGCGCCGTAGCCGGCGGAGGTCACGCCGCCCGCATCCATGGGAGAGGCCCGGCGTCCGCCGGGCCTCTCGAAAGCAACTCGCCTGTTGGGGCGAATTACATCATGCCGCCCATGTCGGGCATGCCGCCTCCGGGCATGCCACCGGCTGCGGCGCCCTCCTTCTCAGGGGGCTCGGCGATGATCACCTCGGTGACGAGGATGTTCTTGGCGATCGACGCGGCGTTCTGCAGCGCCGAGCGGGTCACCATCGTCGGGTCGATGACGCCGTCCTCGGTCAGGTCGCCGTACTCGCCGCTCTCGGCGTTGAAGCCTTCGCCCGGCTTCAGGCCGCGGACCTTGTTGACGACGACCGATCCCTCCTCGCCGGAGTTCTCGGCGATCTGGCGGACCGGCTCCTCCAGAGCGCGGCGGATGATCCTGGCGCCGGTCTGCTCGTCCACGTCCGCGAGGGACTCGAGGTCGAACCCGTCCTGCGCGTTCAGCAGCGCGACGCCGCCGCCCGGAACGACACCCTCCTCAAGCGCCGCCCGGGTCGCCTGCAGGGCGTCCTCGACGCGGTGCTTTCTCTCCTTCATCTCGGTCTCGGTGGCGGCGCCGACCTTGACCACGGCGACACCGCCGGCCAGCTTGGCGAGCCGCTCCTGGAGCTTCTCGCGATCGAACTCGGAGTCGGTGCTGTCGATCTCCTGTTTGATCTGCTTGATCCGGCCCTTGATGTCCTCGATGGCGCCGCCCCCGTCGATGATCGTCGTGGTGTCCTTGGAGACGACGACGCGACGCGCCTTGCCGAGCTGGGAGAGCTGGGTGTTCTCCAGCTTGAGGCCCATCTCCTCGGTGATCACCTCACCGCCGGTGAGGATGCCGATGTCCTCGAGCATCCGCTTGCGGCGGTCGCCGAAGCCCGGCGCCTTGACGGCGACGCCGGTGAAGGTGCCGCGCAGCTTGTTGACGACGAGCGTCGCGAGGCACTCGCCCTCGACGTCCTCGGCGACGATCAGCAGCGGCTTGCCGCCCTGCATCACCTGCTCGAGCACCGGCAGGATGTCACGCACCGAGCCGATCTTCTGGTTGGCGATCAGCACGTGGGGATCCTCCAGCACCGCCTCCATGCGGTCCTGGTCGGTGACCATGTAGGGCGAGATGTAGCCCTTGTCGAACTGCATCCCCTCGGTGAACTCCAGCTCCATGCCGAAGGTCTGACCCTCCTCGACGTTGACCACGCCATCCTTGCCGACCTTCTCGATCGCGTCGGCGATCACGTTGCCGATCTCGTCGTCGGCGGCGGAGATGGCGGCGACGCGGGCGATCTGCTCCCTGCCCGATACCTCCTTGGACTGCTTCTCGTGCAGGTTCTCGACGATGCCGTCGACCGTCTTCTCGATGCCGCGGCGCAGAGCCAGCGGGTTGGCGCCGGCGGCTACGTTCTTGAGCCCCTGACGGACGATGATCTGGGCCAGCAGGGTCGCGGTCGTGGTGCCGTCGCCGGCCACGTCGTTGGTCGCCGTGGCGACCTCGCGGACGAGCTGGGCGCCCTGGTTCTCGAACACGTCCTCGACCTCGATCTCGCGGGCGATCGTGACGCCGTCGTTGGTGATCGTCGGCGCGCCGAACTTCTTGTCGAGCACTACGTAGCGGCCCTTCGGGCCGAGGGTAACCTTGACGGCGTCGGCAACCGTGTCGACGCCCGCCTGCAGTGCCCCCCTTGCCTCCTCGTTGTACTTCAGCTCCTTATGAGCCATCTGATTTCAGTCCTCCTTGGTCTTTCTAAGTCCGTTGGCGAGGTCTAGCCGAGCTTGACGAGGACGTCAGACTCGCGTAGCACGAGCAGTTCCTCGTCCTCGACGGTGACCTCGGTGCCGCCGTACTTGGAGTAGAGGACCTCGTCGCCTTCGCCCACATCGAGCGGGCGGCGGCTACCGTCCTCGTTGATCGCGCCGTCGCCGACGGCGACGACCTTGCCCTTCTGCGGCTTCTCTTTCGCCGTGTCGGGGAGGACGATACCGCTTGCGGTCGTCTCCTCCTCGTCGATCGGTTTGACGATCAGCCGGTCCCCGAGGGGCTTCAGCTTCATCCGTGAACCTCCGTTATCGGTCAGTGGTTGGCTGGTGGGAAAGTCGGAAAATCGCGCCTGAGGGCCGCTTCGCGGCGCCTCGTCGGCGGCTGGCACTCTACAGACGCGAGTGCCAACGCGTCAACGACAGCGCGGCGGCTCAGCGGCTGGTGAGCAGCTCGCAGCCGAGCAGGCGGGCGATTCCTTCGCCGCCGCGCGCCATCACCCAGTTGTGGTTCCACTCGAAGACAGGGCGGGCAACCGGGGCGAGCAGGTTCATCCAGGCCTTGCTGGTCGCGACGTTCCACTCGTAGAGGACGGCGGTGACGCCGCCGCGCTCGTAGAGCCGCCAGCGGCCGACCCCGGTCAGCTCGCCGACCGCGTCGCCCTCCATCAGGTGGGGGCGCTCGACCCGCTTCGTCGTCACCTCGAACTCGACCCGGTAGGGCAGCAGGCTCTTCCAGACCATCCGCGAGACCGCACCGACCCCGTCGCCGTTGCCTGGCCTCACCTCAGCGGCCTCCTCCACCCCCCGCCACCACTCGGGCCAGCGCTCCTGTGCGTAGATCGTCTCCCAGACCGGCTCACGCGGGGAATCGAGCAACCAGGTCGTCAGGAAGGCGTAGTCCGCCATCAGAGTCCCGCCCGGGAACCCCGCCCTAGAGATCGCGAGGCGGATGTCTCGGGACGGGCCACTAGTGGCCCTCCTCATGACGTTCGCCAGGAAATGACGAGGTCCAGGCGTCGCCAGACAAGGACGCAGGGAGCCCGAATAGCAGCGCTATTTGGGCGACTGAGGACGCAGTATGGCGGCGATCTGGGGCCGTCATATCCGGTGAATCGTTGTGGGGAGGACCACTGGAGGCTTGATGTCGGTCAGGCGCGTGCGCGGGGGCGTCGCAGGGCGAGCTAGGCGCCGCACGCGGGCGAAGCGGGTAGTTGGGGCTACCCGCGAACCCGCGGGTGTTGGGGCTACCCGCGAGCCCGCGGGTGGCGATCCAGCGACGGCATGCGGCGTCATCCGTGTGCGTGGATAACCCACATCAAGCCTCTAGTTGACTGATTCCTAATTCCCATATCCACGGATGGCACGCCTGGCGCGGCGCAGGATCGGCACGCACGCCCTCGCGCGTAGCGCTGCTACGCGCAGCGGCCACGTGCACCGCCCAGCTTGGCCAGTCGCGCCCCCGCAGGCACGTCAATTGGGAATCAGTCATCTAGTTGTGGCTCGGGGTCTCCCCGTTGCCGAAGTGGACCCCCGGCGGCTCGATGATCTGCGAGAAGCGGATCACCGTGACGATGTCGTCGGTGGAGATCGAGCGACCGTAGATCTGCTCGAGGAACTTGACCTCGTCCTCGAGGCGGCGGAACTCGGGGTTGTCGTGCTCGATGTCGCGGGGCGAGAGATCGGCGATCCGCTTCACCTCGACGTCGTCGATCACTGCGGCGAAGATCTTCTCGCGCGGGCTGTGGCGGAAGCCGACCGTGATCCAGACCACCTGGCCGCGCTCGTACTTGGCCGCCTTGTCGCCAAGCCGGATCGTCGCCGTCTTGCGACCCCGCTTCAGCTGGTCGACGAAGATCGTGGAGTAGAAGTTGAGAACGTAGATACCGCCCCGCATGGCGGTGCGAGGGTATCCGACTGGACGGGTATTGGGGGAACTGTAGAAACGGCCGCTTCCCGCCGATGAATGCAGGGACAATGCATTTGGCGCTACCAAGCCTCCGCGGCGGCGGCGCCCTCGTCGGCGCCGTCCTGCTGCTGCTTGTCCCCGCCTGGGGCCAGGCGTCGGCGGCGACCTGCGCCGGCAAGCGCGCGACGATCGTCGGCACGCCGGGGCCGGACGTGATCGTCGGCAGGAAGGCGAGCGACGTGATCTACGGCGGCGGCGGCGACGACCGGATCAGCGGCGGCCCGAACGGCAACGACACGATCTGCGGCGGCCCGGGCAACGACACGATCCACGGCGGACGCGGCTACGACTCGCTCTACGGCGGCGCCGGCGACGACCGCCTCTTCGGCGAAACCGGCACCGACCGGCTCGACGGCGGCGCCGGCGACGACTTCCTCTCCGGCTTCAAGGGATCCGACAACCTCTACGGCGGCGCCGGCGACGACAAGCTTCTCGGCGCCAAGGGTGCGGACCACCTCTACGGCGGCGCCGGCGACGACACCCTGCTGAGTGGAAAGGGGCCGGACTGGCTCGACGGCGGGGCCGGCGACGACAGCCTCTACTCCGGCCGCGCCTCCGACAAGAAGGTCGACGGCGGCACCGGCGACGACCGGATCTTCACGGGTCGCGGCAACGACCCGGCGCAAGGCGGCCCCGGCGCCGACTACATCGACGGCGGCCTCGGCGACGACAGGCTGGACGGCGGGCCCGGCGACCACGACACCGTGATCGGCAACCACGGCAGCGACGTCGTCGGCGGCGGCGGCGGGAACGGCGACGTCGTCCGTGGCGAACTCGGGCACGACAAGCTGGACGGCGGGCCCGGCGCCCAAGACATCGCCTCCTTCGCCGGCGCCTCGGAGAGCGTCACGGTCGACCTCGTCGGCGGCGTCGCAAGGGGGGACGGCAAGGACCGCCTCAGCGGCTTCGAGGACGTAATCGGCTCACCCTCCCCCGACGTGATCATGGGCGACGATGGCGCCAACCGGCTCGACGGCGGCGCCGGCTACGACGACCTCGACGGCCGCGGCGGCGCCGACCAGCTCTACGGCGGCCCCGACGGCGCCGAGTGTCACAAGGCCGCCGTCACCAATTCGTGCGGGCGGGTGGAGACCGCGACGAGCGGCGGGCCCTCCGTGGTGCGGACCGCCAGCATCGACGGCACCGCGACGCTCAGCGTCCACGGCGGGGGCGGGGGCGACGACATCGCCATCTCCTTCGACGGCTCCGGCTACGTCATCTCCAACTCGGTCGCGTTTCCGTCCGGCAACGCCCAGGGATGCGACTCGAAGGGCGGCTCGCAGGCCGTGCGCTGCCCCGGCGGCGTCGGCCTGATCCTAATCGCGGCAAACGGCGGCGCCGACACGGTGCGGGTGGCCGGCAGCGTGCCGCCCAACGTCCAGGTGCGGATCGACGGCGGCCCCGGCGCCGACTCCCTCTACGGCGGCAGGGGCAACGACGTCATCGAGGCGGGCGACGACGACGCCCCCGACCGGCTGGTGGGCGGAGCGGGAGACGACGCCCTGGTCGGCGCCCGCACCGACTTCCACGTTCCGGTCAACAGCGGCCGCAGCACGCTGATCGGCGGGCCGGGCTCCGACCTGCTGGTCGGGGGCGACCCCTGCGACGGCGACTCCTTCGACGGCGGCGCCGGGTCCGACACCGCCTCCTTCGTCCGCTTCAACCCCGGCGTGACCGCGCAGATCGGCGGCGCGGCAAAGCGCAGCGGCGGCGGCTGCAGGCCGGGCCGCGTCCACGGCTCGATTGAGGCGTTGGAGGGATCTTCCGGGCCCGACCGGCTGGTCGGCGACAACCGCGCCAACACGTTGAGCGGCTGGGGCGGCAACGACGTGCTGATCGGCCGCGGCGGCCGCGACCGCCTGGTCGGGGGCGGCGGCAGGGACCGCCTGGTCGGCGGGCCGGGGCGCGACACCGAACATCAGTAAGGACCTAGAGACAGCGTCCTACGCCGGTCCGAACCCCTCCTCGCCGACCAGTGGGACGAAGCGACAGGGGCCGATCGTCTCGCTGCTCAGCTCGCCGTCGCGGTGGCGGAAGACGGTGAGCAGGTCGGCCGCGTCGGCGGCGATCGGAACGACCAGGCGGCCGGCCGCGGCAAGCTGTCCGAGCAGGGTCGCCGGCGGCGCCGGCGCGGTGGCGTGGACGGCGATCGCCTCGAACGGCGCCCGCTCCGGGACCCCGCGGCTGCCGTCGCCGACGATCACCTCGACGTTGGCGACGCCAAGCGAGTCGAGGGCCTGCCGCGCGGCGGCGGCCAGCGGCTCGTGGCGCTCGACGCTGACCACCTCCGCGGCGAGGCGGCAGAGCACGGCGGCCGAGTAGCCGGAGCCGGTCCCTACCTCCAGCACACACTCGCCGCCGCCCAGCTCCAGCGCCTGGCAGATCGCCGCGACGATCCAGGGCTGGGAGATCGTCTGCCCCTCGCCGATCGGCAGGGCCGAGTCCGAGTAGGCGCGGGAGCGGTAGCGCTCGGACACGAAGTCCTCGCGCGGCACCTCCGCCATCGCGGCGAGGACGCGCTCGTCGGCGATGCCGCGGCGGCGCAGCTGCCGCTCGACCATTGTCGCGCGGAGGGAGGCGAAGTCGGTCACCGGAATGACGCGCCCGTCATCAGAAGATGTAGTTGCGGAGCTTGGCCGGCGCGAGCACGGTGACCCGGCCGCGGCCGGGGCGGACGACGCCGGCCCGCTCGAGGTCAGCGAGGAAGCGGCTGACGCTCTCCCGCGAGGTCCCGGCGAGCTGGGCCAGGTCGGCCTGGTTCATCCGGATCGTCACCTCGCCGCCCTCGCCCGCCCGCGGCGCCTCCTCGGCGACCAGCTGGGAGAGGACCCCGGCGACCCGGCTGGGGACGGTCTGGAAGGACTGGCGGGAGATCCGCTCGTTGGCGCTGCGCAGCCTCCGCACCAGCGCCGCCACCAGCTTCACGGTGATCTCGGGGTGGCGGGCGAGCAGTGCCCGCACCTCGCCCGCCGGCAGGGCCAGCAGCTCCCCGTCGGCGAGTGCCTCGACGCTGGCCGAGCGGGCCTCGCCGTCGAGCATCGCCAGCTCGCCGAAGATGTCACCCGGGCCCAGCGTGGCGAGGGTGATCGCCCGCCCGTCGGAGTGCTCGCGGGTGACGCGAAAGCTGCCGGAGCGGACGATGTAGCAAGCGTCGGAATGATCGCCCTCGTGGAAGACGCGCGTGCCGGCCGGAAACGAGCGGGGAACCGCGACCCGCGAGAAGCGCTCCAGCTCGCCCCCCTCGAGGTCGGAGAAGAGCGGCACGCTGCGCAACAGCTCGACCGGGCTCTGCTCCGTGTCACCCATTCCCCGATTATCGCTGCTGGCCACAGATGCGGGAGCGACTGCGCTGGAGGAAACGGCGAGCGTGTGGGGAGCCGCTCAGTTCGCGCCGCAGCTGAAGCCGGCGCCGAGGAGGGCCTCCCCGTGGCCGGAGCCAATTCGCTGCAACCCTCCTGGCTCGCGCACCGTTGCGAGGTGGTACCGTTGGGTTTTGGCTGGCTGAAACGCCAGGCCAAAGTTGACAACAACAACGACAACGAAAAAGCAAGAGCGGGTGATCGTCCGGTTCGCCGGTGATTCGGGTGATGGCATGCAGCTGGTGGGGGCTGGATTCACCGCCGCCACCGGGCACCTCGGTAACGATCTCTCGACGCTGCCGGACTTCCCGGCCGAGATTCGCGCCCCGGCCGGCACTCCGAGCGGCGTCTCCGCCTTTCAGATCCACTTCGCCTCGCGCGACATCCTCACCCCGGGCGACCACCCGGACACGCTCGTGGCGATGAACCCGGCGGCGCTGAAGGCCCACCTCGGCGCGCTGGAGACGGGCGGAACGCTGGTCGTCAACGAGGACGCCTTCACGGCCAGCAACCTGCGCAAGGCCGGCTACGAGACCAACCCGCTCGAGGACGGGGCCGTCGACAGCTACAAGGCCTTCCGCGTCCCGATGACGACGATGACGACCCGCGCGACCGAGGGGATCGAGGGCCTCAAGTCGGCGGAGGCGCAGCGCACCAAGAACGTCTTCGCCCTCGGCCTGCTCTCCTGGATGTACGGGCGGCCGGTCGAGACGACGCTCGCCTGGCTGGAGACGAAGTTCGCCAAGCTGGCGACGATCCGAGAGGCGAACGTCGCCGCCTTCAAGGCGGGCTACAACTTCGGCGAGACCGCCGAGCTGGCGGCGAGCCCGATCGAGGTCGAGCCGGCGCCGCTGGAGCCCGGCGAGTACCGCAACATCGACGGCACTCACGCGATGGCGCTGGGCCTGATCGCGGCCAGCGTGAAGAGCGGCCTGCAGCCGTTCTTCGCCAGCTACCCGATCACACCGGCCTCCGAGCTGCTCCACCACCTGGCGCGCCACGACCGCTTCGGCGTCCGCACGGTGCAGGCCGAGGACGAGATCGCGGCCACGAACATGGCGCTGGGCGCCGCCTTCGCCGGGCAGCTCGGGATCACCGCGACGAGCGGGCCCGGGATGGACCTGAAGGCGGAGACGATCGGGCTGGCGGCGATGCTCGAGCTGCCGCTGGTGATCATCGACGTGCAGCGGGCCGGCCCCTCGACCGGGATGCCGACCAAGACCGAGCAGACCGACCTGCTGATGGCAATCCACGGACGCCACGGCGAGTCGCCGCTGCCGGTGATCGCCGCCTCGACGCCGGCCGACTGCTTCGACTCCGCGGTGGAGGCCGTCCGCATCGCCGTCCGCTATCGCACCCCGGTGATCCTGCTCGGGGACACCTTCCTCGCCAACTCCTCCGAGCCCTGGCGGATCCCCGACACCGCCGAGCTGCCGGACATCGATCCCCGCTTCGCGGCGGGCCCGAACGCGGGCGACGAGTTCCTTCCCTATCTGCGCGACGAGCGCGGTGCGCGGCCCTGGGCAATCCCCGGCACGCCCGGCCTACGGCACCGGATCGGCGGTCTCGAGAAGGAGGACGGGAGCGGCAACATCAGCTACGACCCGGCCAACCACGCCTTGATGACGAGGTTGCGCGCGGAGAAGCTCGAGAAGCTGGCCCAGGAACTGCCCGACCTCGAAGTCGACGCCGACGAGGGCGCCGAGCTGCTCGTGCTCGGCTGGGGTTCGACCTATGGCGTCGTCCAGGCCGCCGCGCGGCGGGTGCGCGCCCGCGAGATCCCGATCGCGACCGCCCACCTGCGCCACCTCGACCCCCTGCCCACCAACACCGGGGACGTGGTGAGGGCGTTCCCCAAGGTGCTGGTCCCCGAGCTGAATACCGGCCAGCTGCTGAGCATCGTCCGCGCGAATTTCCTCGTCGACGCGGTCGGCCACAACAAAGTCGAGGGTCTGCCGATCCTCGCCGAGGAGCTGGAGCAGGCGATCCTGGAGGTCCTGTCGTGAGCCGCAACGGCAGCAATGGAAGCGGCAACGGAGCGGCCCTGCCGATGCTGACCAAGGAAGACTTCCAGTCCGACCAGGAAACCCGCTGGTGTCCGGGTTGCGGCGACTACGCGATCCTCGCCAACGTCCAGGCCCTGATGCCGGAGCTCGGGATTCCGCCCGAGCGGACGGTCTTCATCGCCGGCATCGGCTGCGCCGGGCGCTTCGCCTATTACATGGACACCTACGGGATCCACGGCATCCACGGCCGCGCCCCGGCGCTGGCGACCGGCATCGCGACCTCCCGCGACGACCTCTCGGTCTGGGTCGTCAGCGGCGACGGCGACTCGCTCTCGATTGGCGGCAATCACCTGATCCACGCCCTGCGGCGCAACGTCCCGATCAAGCTGATCCTCTTCAACAACCAGATCTACGGCCTCACCAAGGGCCAGTACTCGCCCACCAGCGAGAAGGGCAAGATCACCAAGTCGACCCCCTTCGGCTCCGAGGACCATCCCTTCAACCCGGCGGCGCTGGCCCTCGGTGCGGAGGCCTCCTTCGTGGCCCGCACGGTCGACGTCGAGAAGAAGCATGCGGCGAGCGTCCTGCGCGCCGCCGCCGAGCACGAGGGCTCCGCCTTCGTCGAGATCTACCAGAACTGCAACGTCTTCAACGACGGCGCGTTCGACGCGGTCCGCGGCAAGACCGGCGCGCCGAACCAGATCCGCCTCGAGCACGGTGAGCCGATTCGCTTCGGCGCCGACGGCGAGCGCGGCGTGATCCGCTCCGCCGACGGCAGCCTCGCCGTGGCCGACGTCGACGAGGTCGGGGAGGATGCCCTCGTCGTCCACGACGCCCACCACGAGAACCCGAGCCACGCCACCGCCCTCGCACGCCTCGCCGAGAGCCCGACCGGGCCGATCCCGATCGGCGTCCTGCGCGACGTCAAGCGGCCGGTCTACGGCGCCGGGCGCCAGCCGGAGCTGGCCTCCGCCCACGCTGGAGCATCGCTCGCAGACGTAGACGAGCTCCTCCGTTCCGGCGATACCTGGACCGTTTCCTAAGGTGCGGACACGCCCTTCTCGAAATCGTCGACGAGCGCGAGTATCTCGTCGCATTCCCAGACACGGCCCCATTTGCGCTCGTTGAGCCTGACGAGGATGCCGCTCTCCTCAAGTCGCTTGAGTGCGCTGCCGACCGCGACGTGTGGCTTGCCGGTCAACTGCTGGGCGGCGGGGACATCGATGACAGGCTGTTCCGGTAGCGCTTTGACCAGCTGGCGGATCGCGGCGTCCTTGCGCGGCCGGCCGAGCCGCTCGAGCCGGCACAAGTCCTCGAGGAGCGCAGCTACGTGCTCGGGCGGCAGGGGCACATAGGCGGCGCCGACTGGGTTGTAGTCGTTGCCACCGATTTGGTCGCCTCGTGCAGCGAGGAACCCGCCTCGCCGTCGAGCAGGAATCCGCTTTCGGCGATCGGATCGGGCCTTCCGATCCTCTGCTCGTCAGCCGCCACTTGATCCCTTTCAAAGTCGGCAGTGCTTTGTAAGGATAATGCTTCTTCCTTTCGAAGCTGAGGGCCTCCGTAACTTTCACGCCCTCCGGGGCGGAGCAGCGCGTGAGACGGTCAGCCTGCGCGGGCCGCGGCTGAAGCCGGCGCCGAGCAGGGCCTCCTCGTGGCCGGAGCCGATCACCGGCTCGCCGTCGAGCTTCTCGATCGCGAGCTTGGGGAGGCGGCCGGCGGAGACGGCGTCGGCGAGGGCGCGCATCGCGGCGGCCAGCTCCGCCTCGTCCAACTCGGTGAGGCAGAGGATGCTGCGGCCGCCGCGCTCGACGTAGACGACCGGCTCGCCGTCGCGCAGCAGCAGGTGGGCGCCGGGGGCGCGGGCCGGGCGGCGTCCGCTCGCCGGCTTCGGCCAGGGCAGCGAGGCGCCGTAGGGGTTGGCCGGGTCGGTGGCGGCGAGGAGCAGGTGGGAGCCGTCTGTTTCGGGAAGTGAGCGGAGGCGCTCGACCGCGCCGGGCAGCGCGAACTGGGCGCCGCCCAGCCCCTCGACGAAGTAGCCACGGCGGGCGGTACCGAGCAGCTCCAGGTTGCCGAGCTCGGCGTAGAGGGTGGAGAAGCCGCCGGGGACGCCCTCGGCGAGGACGGTCTCGCGGGTGACGATGCCGTAGCGCTCCAGCATCAGCTCGGCCCGGGCACGGAGGCGGGGGCCGGTGGCCGGGGCGTTCTCGAACAGCGGCGCGGTCAGCGACCAGCGGCCCTGGACCGCGGCGCCGGCGCCCCCCCGGCGGCGGGCGAAGCGGCGGCCCCGGCGCTGCTGCGCCGGGACGGCGCGCAGACGCGGCGCCCGCAGCGGCGAGAAGGCGTCGTTGGTGACCTCGCCCGACCAGGCGAGGTCCCAGAGGGCGTTGTGGAGCTCCTCGGCGGGGTGGTCGAGGTCGGCGAGCAGGTCGAGCCAGAAGGAGGGCCCGGCGGCGAGCCGCTCGCGGATCGCGTCGTGGACCGCGCCCTCGGCCCGCTCCAGCTTCGCGTTGGCGGGCGGTGGGCCGGCGAGGCGGACATCCTCGCGGAAGTAGAGGGCGACGCGGCCGTCGCTGCGCCCGCGCGAGCCGGCGCCGATCCAGACCACCTCACCGCTGGTGCAGAGCTCGTCGAGCCAGGTCGGCGAGTAGGCGCCGAGGCGGCGCGGCAACACGTCGCCCTCCCAGACCTTCGGCGTCAGGGCGACCCCCTGCAGCGGCACTAGCGCCTCGCGCAGCCGGTCGGGGCCGGCGCCGGCGGCGCGGTGGGCGTCGACGTTCTGCCAGCTCGGCAGGAAGCGGGCGAAGCGGTCGCGGCCGGCCGGCTCGACCTCGCGGCGCAGGTGGGCGAGGCTGGCCCGCCGCACCCGGCGCAGGGCGTCGGCGTCGCACCACTCGCGCTCGGCACCGCCGGGCAGCAGCTCGCCGCGGACCAGGGCCCCGCTGCGCTCCAGCTCGCGCAGCGCCGCTACGGGGTCGACCCCGTAGCGAGCGGCGAGCCGGGCGGTCGGGAAGGGGCCGTGGGTGCGGGCGTAGCGGCGGACCAGGGCGAGCATCGCGTCGGGGCGATCCTCGAGGAAGGACTCGGGCAGCCCGGCCGGCGGCGGCGCCCCGAGCGCGTCGCGGTACATGCCGGCGTCCTCGGCGGCGATGTAGCGCTCCTCGCCGCCGATCCGGACCAGCGCGGCGCGGCGCTCGGCGAGGAGCTTCTCCAGCATCGAGGCCGCGGAGTAGCCCTCGGCGACCCGCTCGGCGCACTCCTCCGCGGTCAGGTCGCCGACGTTGCGCAGCACCTGCTGCAGCGCGTCGCGGTCGCCGGCGCGGCCGACCTCGGTGCGGCGCTGAAGCTGCGCCTCGACCTCCTCCAGCGCTTCCGGGTCGATCAGCTCGCGCAGCTCCTCCTGGCCGAGCAGCTCGCGCAGCAGGTCGCGGTCGAGGGCGAGGGCGGCGGCGCGGCGCTCCGCGTTGGGCGTGTCCCCCTCGTACATGTAGGTGGCGACGTAGTCGAAGAGCAGCGAGGAGGCGAACGGCGAGGCGGTCGGGGTCTCGACCTCGACCAGGCTGAGCCGGCGGGAGTGGAGGTCGCGCAGAAGCTCGCGGAGCGCGGGCAGGTCGAGGACGTCGCGCAGGCACTCGCGGTAGGTCTCCAGCACGACCGGGAAGCGGGGGAAGTCGCGCGCCACCTCGAGCAGGCTCTGCGACTTCAGCCGCTGCTGCCAGAGCGGCGTGCGCTTGCCCGGATAGGCGCGGGGGATGAGCAGCGAGCGGGCGGCGTTCTCGCGGAAGCGGGCGCCGAACAGGGCCGAGCCCGACAGCTCGCGCACGACCAGGTCCTCCAGCTCGTCGGGCTCGACCATGACCAGGTCGGCCGGGGGCGGCTCGTCGGCGTCGGGGAGGTGGACGACGATGCCGTCGTCGGACCAGATCGCGTCCGCCTCGAGGTCGCGCTCGGCGCGGATCTTCTG
>VRUE01000030.1:22701-25031 GCA_019456285.1 Solirubrobacterales bacterium
CGGTCGAGGTCGTACTCGTCGGCCAGCTCCTTTGGGTCGCGGGAGACCGCCTCGCGGGCGAAGGCGCCGATCGCCCGGCCCAGCTCGGCGGGGCGGCCGATCCCCTCGCCCTTCCAGAACGGCACCGCGCCGGGCAGGCCGGGGGCGGGGGTGACGATCACCCGGTCGCGGGTGATCTCCTCGATCCGCCAGGTCGTCGCGCCGAGCAGGAAGGTCTGGCCGGGGCGCGCCTCGTAGACCATCTCCTCGTCGAGCTCGCCGACCCGGCGCCCGTCGGGCAGGTGGACGCCGTAGAGGCCGCGGTCGGGGATCGTGCCGGCGTTGGTGACGACGAGCTGGCGGGCGCCCTTGCGGCCGTGCATGGTACCGGCGGTGCGGTCCCAGACGATCCGCGGCCGCAGCTCGGCGAAGCGGTCGGAGGGGTAGCGCCCGTCGAGCATGTCGAGGACGTTCTCGAGCTGCTCGCGGGAGAGGTCGTGGAAGGGCTCGCTGGCGGTGACGAGGCGCTCGACCTCGTCGACCTCCCACTCGTCCAGGGCCGCCATCGAGACGAGGTGCTGGGCGAGCACGTCGAGCGGGTTCTGGGGGATCACGGTCTCCTCGATCTCCCCCTCGCGCATCCGCCGCGCGACCACCGCGCACTCGAGCAGGTCGGCGCGGAACTTGGGGAAGATGCGGCCGCGCGAGACCTCGCCCAGCGAGTGGCCGGCGCGGCCGACCCGCTGCAGCCCGCGGCTGACCGACTTCGGCGACTCGACCTGGATCACCAGGTCGACGGCGCCCATGTCGATGCCCAGCTCCAAGCTGGACGTCGCGACCAGGCAGGGAAGCTGCCCCGACTTGAGCATCTCCTCGACCACGGTCCGCTCCTCGTGGGAGAGCGAGCCGTGATGGGCCCGGGCGATCTCCTCCTCGGCCAGCTCGTTGAGGCGTTTGGCCAGCCGCTCGGCGCCGCGGCGGTTGTTGACGAAGACGATCGTCGAGGTGTGCTCGCGGACCAGCTTCAGCAGTTCCGGGTAGATCGCCGGCCAGATCGACCGGGGGTTGCCGCCGGGGTCAAGGTTCGGGTCCGCTGGCCCCTGGCCCGCGGGCCCTGTCGCGGGGGCAGGGGGGCCTGCGGGCGAGGTGTACGTCCTCGACCCCCCTGCCCCCACACCACCCGCGGGAGAAGCGCCGGGGTCCGACATGTCCTCGACCGGGACGACGATCTGGAGATCGAGCGCCTTGGTCCGTCCCGCATCCACGATGCGGCAGTCGCGCCCGGGGCCTACCAGGAACCGGGCAATCCGCTCCAGCGGGCGCTGCGTGGCCGAGAGTCCTATCCGCTGGAGCCGGTCGGCATCCGCCAGGTGCTCGAGGCGCTCGAGGGTGAGCGCCAGATGCGACCCCCGCTTCGACTGGGCGACGGCGTGGATCTCGTCGACGATCGCCACCTCGGCCGTGGCGAGGATCTCGCGGGCACCGGAGGAAAGGATCAGGTAGAGCGACTCGGGGGTGGTGATGAGGATGTCGGGCGGCGACTTGCGCATCGCCCGCCGTTCCGCCTGGCTGGTGTCGCCGGTCCGCAGGCCGACCGAGATCTCGGCGCCGATCCCCCGCAGCGGGGCGCGCAGGTTGCGCTCGATGTCGTAGGAGAGCGCCTTCAGCGGCGAGACGTAGACGATCCGCACGCCATCGACCGGCGGCTGCTCGGCTCCGCGTCCGTCGCCACCGGCAGTCACCCCAGCCCCGGTGGCCCGACGGGAGAGCCGGTCGATTCCCCAGAGGAAGGCGGCGAAGGTCTTACCGGAGCCGGTCGGGGCAGAGATCAGCGCGTTGGCGCCGCCGGAGATCGCCTCCCAGCCGCCCACCTGGGCCGGCGTGGGCGCCTCGAAGGAGGCCTCGAACCAGCGCCTGACCGGGGCGCTGAACGGCGCCAGCGGGTCGGATCCCACGGTCGTGGTCGCCTCGGCGGTCAACCCACCGATCTTACGCTTCCCGGCTCAATGCCGATGGGCCGAAAATACGCCTATACGGTGGGAAATCGGCCCATCGGCGGTGGGCGGACGTATCTAGTTCGGCTGGCCGCCCGCGAACCGGGTGAACGCGAACCAGGAGGGCTTCGGGACGAAGCCGGCGCCGAACAGGCCGCTGCCGTCGCAGAAGTTGCAACTTCCCCGCACGTCGTCGACCGAGAACCAGTAGACGCGCTGGACGCGCCACTTGCGCTGGTTCCTGCGCAGCAGGCGGAAGGCGCCCTTCAGCTGCTTCACCTGGCCCCGCCGCCCTTTCGCGAAGGAGTTATTGCGGGCGGGGCGCTGCGAGCTCCAGCCCAGCTCGGTCAGCCAGAG
>VRUE01000138.1 GCA_019456285.1 Solirubrobacterales bacterium
CTGCGCCCGGTCAGGGACTTCTACCAGCCGCCGTTCGGCTGATCGGGAACGGCGGGCGTCTCGCTGCCCCGCGGCTGCGTTCTCGCCGGCGCCTGACGCCGGTACCTCACGTTAAGAGAGCCGCAATGGACCGATTGGCCGAAGGTTGATAGAAAAGAGGCCGACTTGGACAAAGATACTAGTGTTTTTTTGAGTAAGTGAACGTCGCATTGCGATGAGTCCCACCAAGGGACACAGCTGCGAAACCACGAGATGAAGAGCAGCTTCGGCCCCAGTCGTGAAGTTTCGGCCTCAAACGCGGGGGTGCGGTCGCCTGTGAGCGACGCCGGCCTGTCCGCAGACGAGGTTGCCCAACCGTCGACGCCCCCGGCGGGGGCGGCGCGGCGCGTGGTCCGCCCCCGTCATCGCGATCGCGATTTCGCCCTGCGGCGAGCGCTCCTGCTGGCCGATCTGCTCGGCCTGTGGCTGGCGCTGGGGCTGGCGATGGTGATCGCCGGTAACCGCGGCATGCCGCTCGCCGACTCGCTCTGGATCCTGCCGACGCTGCCCTTCTGGGCCTTCCTCTTCTGGGCCTACCACCTTTACCGGCAGCCGATCCGGCGCTTCGAGCCGACCCACCTCGACGACATGCCGACGCTCTTCCACGCGCTGATCGTCGGCACGCTCGGGCTGTGGCTCTTCTACAAGCTGGCGCCGGTGCCGCAGCTGAGCCTCGAGGAGGTGGCGATCTTCGGGCTGCTCTCGCTGTCGCTGATCGCCGGCCTGCGGGTGGCGCTGCGGGCGGTCAACCTGCGGCGCCAGGGCCCGGAGCGCGTCTTCGCGGTCGCGCCGATCGAGGACGTGAGGTTGCTGCGGCGCAAGCTCCGCAACCACCCGGAGTACGAGATGAAGCTGGCGGGGGCGGTGAGCGGGGAGGAGGCCCGCGAGGAGCTGGGCCTGGCGCTGAGCACCGATCTCGACGGCGTCGAGGCCCTGCTGGCCTCGGGCCAGATCGATCATCTCCTCGTCCGGCTCGACGCGAACTACCTCCCGCAGGAGCAGGTGCAGGAGCTGATGCACGCCTGCCACCGCGAGGGGGTCCGCTTCGGGTGCTTCCCGGGCGTCAAGGCGCTGCTCTACCCGGGCGTCGAGGTCAACCACATCGAGGGGATGGGGATACTCACGTTCGGCCCGCCAGTGCTCTCCCGGGCGTCGCAGGCGCTGAAGCGCTGCCTGGACGTCTTCATCTCGGCGCTCGTGCTGGCGCTCTTCGCGCCGCTGCTGGC
>VRUE01000139.1:0-810 GCA_019456285.1 Solirubrobacterales bacterium
GTCACCCTTGATCGTGGTGCTGCCTGGGAGCAGCATGACACCGAGCAGGATGTTGCGCAGATCCTTCCCGATCAAGCGGAGTTGTTGGTTCCGGTAGGCGACATGCCCGAGCCCGCGTTGGCCACGATCATCGGCTGGCTGGACGCGTCGTAGCGCTTGGCCGGGTCCAACTCCGGGCTACCGAATCCCTCGGAACAGGGCGCTGCACGACAAAGCCCCGGCCGCATAACTCCGAGGAGTCCTAGGCGGTACCGGGGCGTCTCAAATAGCGTAGCGCGACAATGGAGGAGCGGCAAGCACGCGCCTGGCTATCGGAGCCGCGCTATACGCCGGTTCCTCGACGCTGCCAGCGGCAGTCACGAGCGCGCGATGGCGCTGTACGAGTGGCACGCCGAGTTGACCGCCGCGTCGTTTGGCCTGATCCACCACTTCGAGGTTCTCCTACGCAATGCCATCGACGGCGTCCTCGGCGAGAGTCAGCCGCAGACGCCGATCAAGGACACCTGGCTGCTGGACTTCGAGATTCTGCAACCGGACGGGATCAAGCAGGTGATCGTCGCAATCGAGCGCCTTGAGAGAGGCAAGCTCGTCACGGGTGGTCAAGCACCTGACCAAAGTGGGCTACGCCGACTACGGCCGCTTCCTGTTCGACGAGCCGTACTGGGTCTGGCTGAGCGGGCGCGGGATGCGCCTCTCGGGCACCGGCTTCGCCTTCCTGCGGCCGAAGATCGGGGCGATGGCACGGATGCGGGCAGTCAACGAGGTGCGCTTCCACATCGCCCACCGCGCCCCCGATGCGCGCTGGATCTG
>VRUE01000139.1:820-1265 GCA_019456285.1 Solirubrobacterales bacterium
TCGTGCGCGAACAGGGGCTCAGGGGCCACCGGCCCAACGCCGTGGTCGAGATCGGCCGCGAGCGCCACGCGATCGTCGTCAAACGACGGGCCCACCTGCCAGAGCGCGAACGAGAGGTGCTTGAAGCCGCTCGATTTGCCCGCTATGATCCGTTCATTACATCCCCGCTCGGGGTTTGGCCCCGGGCGTATTTCGTTACCGGGGAACGCGAGAGTGTTCCCCGTATTACGTTCATGTCCCCGAACGCGACCCAGGGAGGAGCCCCAATGGCCTATCGCACCCGCGTCTTCATCGACTTCTGGAACTTCCAGCTCAACTGGAACGACCGGGCTTCGGACGCCAAGATCGACTGGCCGGCCGTGCCGCGGACCCTGCTCGACGAGGCGAAGAAGCGGCTCGAAGTGGCTGGCATAGAGGAGGGCCTCGTCCTCGACGAGACTCTCGT
>VRUE01000140.1 GCA_019456285.1 Solirubrobacterales bacterium
TAGACGAAGGGGCGCTCGCCGGCGTGACGGCCGGCGGGGCTCCGCCGGCCGAAGCGGACGGCAGCGGCGAGCCGCCCGCATCGTCGGGCACGCGGCCCACGGCCGACGGTGGCGGCGAAGGGGCCGGCGACGGCGCCGAGGCAGTCCCGACCCGCGCCGACCGCCCTGCGCCAGAGGAGCCCGGGTCCGTCGATACGGCCACGTTGACTGCCTCCGGCGCTCGCGTTGCCGGGTCGATCGAGGGCAGCGCGGAGGGCACCGTCGACGACGGCGCCGGGGCCGAGCCGACCGCCGATGCGAACGCTGCCGCGGTTGGCGATGTCGTCTCGGCGGCGCCGAAGTCAGCGGACCTTGGCCTGAGCGGAGGCTGACCCACCCGGCGCCGCGGGGTGCCACGAGAAGGGGGCCTGAAGGCCCCCTTCTCGTACTCTGGTTGCTGGATACGCGGGGCTGTCCCTAGCACCCGAGAACGGCGGCGGCTGCGGGCTTGTCTGCTGCTGGCCCTTCGCACGCTGTAGTGGTGCCCTGGTTATGTGGCGGGCCCGCGAAAGCCGGCGCCGCCGCGCCGAGCGCCAGTACCGCGCTCACGCAAAGGCCGAGAATCAGTTTGCGCATGATCTTGCTCTCACCTCCTTCGTATTTTCGGGTTTGCGGTTCAACCGATGAGCTTGCGTCCTACTGGACGGCCACGCCGTCGATCAGCCAGCCCCGGTAGCCGTTAGCCACACCGTCGATCGTGTCGAAGCGGAAGCGCAGGATCGCGGTTGCGCCGCTCGGGCTGAGGGAGACCGACTCCGAGATCCATTCAGCGAGGCTCGGGTCGGTGCTGTCCCGGTACCAGACCGTTTCCCAGCTCGAGCCGCCGTTGTAGCTGACCTCTACCCAGGTCCTGTCGAAGGCGCCGCCGGAGTACGACTCGGCTTCGCGCCAGGAGCTGAAGCTCAGCGTCGCTTCGCCGCCGACCGTAAACTCCGGCGAGGTCAGCGCCCCGAACACCTGCTTGCGGCGATCGCTGTAGCTGCAGCTCGACTCGTTGCCGAAGTAGGCGCTGTGGGTCGGCGACGTGTAGCCGAGAGCGGGCGACGCGCAACCCGTACCGTTGGCCAGGTGCCAGAGCCCGCTCGCGGTCCAGCCGCTGACGTCGCCCTCGAAGTCCTCCGAGAACCCGGCGCTCGGCGGGCTGGAGACGGCGATCGTCACCGTCGCGGTGTTGCTCGCCAGCGTCCCGTCGGTCGCCTCGTAG
>VRUE01000031.1 GCA_019456285.1 Solirubrobacterales bacterium
AGCCGACCCCACCGCAGCCGCCGCCGGCACCCACGCCGATCCCCCAGCCCGGGCCGCCCGCCTCGCCGCCCCAGCCGGAGCTGCCGCCTGCCGCCGCCGCCCAGCCCGGCGGCAGGATCGACCTCAACACGGTCGGCTTCGGGCAGCTCCGCGCCGAGAACCTCTCGGTCACCCAGGCGACCAGGTTGCTCGCCCACCGCGAGCGCCTCGGCCGCTTCGGCTCGGTCGACGATCTCGACCAGATCCCGGGCTTCCCGCAGGACTTCCTGGAGAACCTGAAGCGCCGCTCGACTATCTAGAGCCCGTAGGCCTCCAGCAGCAGCAGCCAGACCTCGCTGCGGCTGGGGAAGGCCGCGACCGCGTGGCGGAGGCGGTCGAGCGGGACCTCGCCGACCACCGCGATCGTCGCCGCGTGCAGGAAGTCGGCCGTCTCGAAGCCGGTGAAGGTGGCGCCGACGATCGTCTTGCGGCCCTCGTCGACGACGAGCCGCGACGTTCCCCCGGTTCCCCTGCCCTGGAAGCTGGCGCCCGCCGTGCCGTCGGTGTCGACGTCGACCGCCACGGCCTCGATCCCGGCCTCCTTCGCCTGCGCCAGCGTCTTGCCGACCGCGGCGACCTGGGGGTCGGTGAAGATGATGCGGGGCGAGCCGATCCCTTCGGCGACCGCCTCGACATCCCGACCGAGGAGGTTCTCGGCGGCGACCCATGCCTGGTACTTGCCCATGTGGGTGAACAGCGCCCGTCCGTTGACGTCGCCGACCGCGTAGAGCCAGTCGCGGTCGTCCACCCGCAGCCGGTCGTCGGTCTCGAGGAAGCCGCGGTCGTCCGGCTCGACCCCGGCCGACCCCAGCCCGATCTCCGCGGTGCGCGGCCGGCGCCCGACCGCGACGAGGATCTCCTCCGCCTCCACCTCGCCGCCGTCACTCAGCTCGACCGCGATCCCGGCTCCGCCCGCGCCCACCCGCTGGGCGAGGACGCCGGTCCGCACCTCGATCCCGTGCTCCTCGCGCAGCGCCGTCGCGACCTGCTCGCCGGCGAACGGCTCCTCCCGCGGCAGCAGCCGCTGCTCCCCCTCGACCAGGGTGACCTCGGTCCCCAGCGTCGACCACACCTGCGCCAGCTCGGCCCCGACCGGGCCGCCGCCGAGCACGATCATGCCGGCGGGGACGTGCTTGGAGGTCGTCCCCTCGCGGTTGTTCCAGGTCCGCACCGAGTCGAGCCCGTCGATCGGCGGCATCGCGGCGCCGCTCCCGGTCGCGACCACGACGGCGCGCCGCGCCGTCAGCACGTCGCCGCCGACGACCACCCGGCGCTCGCCGTCCAGCCGACCCTCGCCCCGGAACAGCTCGATCCCGCGCTGCTCCAGCCACGGCAGCTGGGCCGAGTCGTCGAGGTCGTGGATCACCTCGTCGCGGCGGTCGAGGACGGCCTGCGGGTCGAGGCTGCCGCCGATCGCCTCGGCGACTCCCGGCACCCGCCGTGCCTCGGCCAGCAGCTCGCCCGGCCGCAGCAGGGCCTTGGAGGGCATGCAGGCGTAGTAGGAGCACTCGCCGCCGACCAGGTGCTGCTCGACAATCGCCACCTGCAGGCCGCCGTCGGCGAGCCGCCCGGCGCAGACCTCGCCCGGGGGCCCCGCCCCGATCACGATCGCGTCGAACTCCCTCTCGCTCATCCTCGCCGGACACCGTACACTCGGAAGGCACATAGCACGGGGGCGACAGGCTTCGACGTGGTCGATCCGTGCGAACGGTTGCAGGTCGAGGTGGCCGGAGGCCTCGCAAAACACCGGCACCAACCAATACGTGCGGACCATGAGTTCGCCCTCGCCGCTTAGTTAGAAGCTAGGCGATGAGAGTCGGTCCTCCCTCGCCCGCAGGGAGGGGCACCGGCTTCAAGAGCGGGCTTCACCCGGGCGGATCGCCCCGTCCGCCAGGGGACATCTCAGAGGGCTCTATCTCCCGCAGTGCCCGCCGGCGCGGACCCCGGGAGACGAGAATCAAGCGCCGGCTATGCCTGTAGAGACCATCGCACTACGACCAGGGATCCGAGTTCGATTCTCGGCGCCTCCATAAATTCAAGGGCTAGGATTACCTTCTTCAGCAGTGTGCTATAAGTAGCACATGCGTGCCATAGGGATCAGGGCGCTGCGTCAGCAGGCGAGCCGGTACCTGCGCGACGTGCAGCGCGGCGAGACGATCGAGGTGACCGATCGGGGCCGGCCGGTTGCACGACTGGTGCCGATTCCGCGCGGCGCCGGCATCGAGGAGCTTGCGGCGAGCGGCCGCGCGGCGCTGGCGCGCGGCGACGCGCTTGAGCTTGGCGCCCCGCTGGCGCCTGCCGCCGGCAAGATGCTCCCCGGTGAGGCGCTTGCCGAGGCCCGCGCGGATGAGCGCTGAGGCAATCGTCTACCTCGACTCGTCGGCGCTCGTCAAGCTTGTCGTGCGGGAGGCCGAGTCCGAGGCGCTGGTTGGCTATCTGGCTGAGCACCCCAGCCGCGCCTCGTCTGCGCTGGCGCGTGTCGAGGTGATCCGCGCGGTCAGGGCGCACGGTCAGGCCGCGATGGTCAGGGCGAGGCAGCTGCTCGAGCGGATCTCGCTGCTGCATCTCGACGAGGCGCTGCTCGACCAGGCTGCGGCCTTGGACGGCGCGGTCCTACGCAGCCTCGACGCCATCCACCTCGCCGCGGCCCGGGTGCTGGGCGACGATCTCGGCGAGCTGGTCACCTACGACCGCCGTATGGCCGAGGCGGCCGAGCGGATCGGCATCCCCGTCAGCGCACCCGCGTAACGCCGGGGACCTATCCCGGCCGGAGAGGATCTGGAGGACGGCGCCGACGACCAGTCGCTCTCGGCCCGTGTCAGGAGGTTACGCGGGTTCGGGGGTCAACTAAGTTGGTCGAATCTCGATGGCGATCGCGACCGCGACATCCCTGGGCGTCCACGTCGGCGGCGAGCTGCTGTTTGGCGACGTCTCATTCAAGCTCGAGCCGAGGGAGCGGATGACGCTCTCGGGCAGAAACGGCGCCGGCAAGTCGACCCTGCTGCGGATTCTGGCCGGGGAGCTTGCTCCCGACGCGGGGAGTCTCGTCCTCCAGAAGGGCGCGCGGGTTGCCCTGCACAACCAGCGGCCGCCACGGGAGTCCGAGACCTCGCTGGGCGAGTACGTCTTCTCCGGACGCGGTGAGATGCTGGAGACCGAGGCGGAGCTGGCGCGGCTGGAGGCGGCGATGTCGGAGGGCAGTCCCGACGGGGAGACGATGCGCGCCTACGCGGCGGCTCAGCAGCGGCTCGAGTTCGGCGGCGGCTACCGCTGGCGCGACGGCGTGCTCGCCGTCCTGGGCGGACTCGGTTTTGACCGCGGGGAGAGTGAGCGGCCGCTCTCGACCTTCTCCGGCGGAGAGCTGACTCGCGTCTCGCTGGCCCGCGCCCTGGCCACCCGACCCGACCTGCTGCTGCTCGACGAGCCGACCAACCATCTCGACATCCCCGCTCTGGAGTGGCTGGAGGGGTATCTCTGCGACCTCGATGCCGCGGTCGTCCTCGTCGCCCACGACCGCTGGCTGCTGGAGGCCGTCGGCACCTCTGTGCTGGAGCTGGAGGCGAAGCGCGCCAGGTTCTTCGCCGGCCCCTGGCACGCCTGGCGCAAGGAGCAGGCTGGGCGCGAGATCGCCCTCGGCAAGGCGATCGAGCGCCAGCGGGCGGAGATCGAGCGGATGGAGCGCTTCGTCGAGCGCTTCCGCTACAAGGCGACGAAGGCCAGGCAGGCGCAGTCGCGGCTCAAGCAGATCGACAAGATCAAGCGCGACGGCGTCAGCGCCGAGCAGCGCGACCGGCGCAACCTCCGCTTCTCCTTCGTGCAGCCGGAGCGGCCGGGGCGTGTCGTTCTGAAAATGGTCGATGCGACGATCGAGGTGCCGGGTCGCACCCTGCTCTCCGCGGCGAGCCTGGAAATTGAGAGGGGCGAGCATCTCGTCCTGGTCGGGCCCAACGGCGCCGGCAAGACGACGCTGATCGAGACTCTGGCCGGATATCGAGAACCGGCCGTCGGGTCGGTCCGGGCCGGCCACAACGTCAAGATCGGCTATCTCTCCCAGCATGCCGACACGGCAGCAGGTGAGGGAACCGTGCTGGACACCGCCCAGCGGGAGACGGGCCTCACCGGCCAGAAGGCGCGCAACCTTCTCGGCGGCTTCCTCTTTTCCGGCGCGGACGTGGAGAAGTCGCTGAGCGATATCTCGGGCGGTGAGCAGCGGCGACTGTCGCTGGCGATCCTCGTTGCCTCCGGCGCCAACGTCCTCGTCCTCGACGAGCCGACCAACCACCTCGACATCGAGAGTCGCGAGGCGTTGGAGGATGCGCTTGCCGCCTTCGAGGGTGCGGTGATCCTCGTCTCCCACGATCGTGCTCTGCTGGAGGCGGTCGGCAGCCGCACGATCGTCTGCGAGGGGGGCGAGCTTCGCAGCCACCCGACCGGCTGGGCCACCTATCAGCGGCAGCGCGACGACCGCGAGGCGGCCGCGGCGGCCGCGGCCGCCGATCGGTCGGGTACGGGCCGCAAACGTCGCCGCTCGGCGGGATCGTCGAAGAAGGCGGCCCGCAGAGCGGGCCGCCTCGCCGAGCGGATCGAGAAGGCCGAGGAGGAGCTGCGTGAGCTCGAGAAGGAGCTGGCCGACCCGGCTGCCTGGTCGAGCCCGGGCCGGGCGGAGCGGGCGAGCGAGCGGCACGAGACCGCAAAGCGCGCGGTCGAGGAGCTCTACGAGCAGTGGGAAGAGGCCGAGCGGGCGGTCAGCGCAGCGGCCGATCCAGGCTGACCCGGGCCCCTGGAAACCGTCAGAAGACGATCGTCCGGTCCCCGTCGGGCAGCACCCGGTCGTCGATGTGGGCCTGGACGGCGCGGGCGAGGACGAGTCGCTCGATGTCGCGCCCGATCCGCATCAGGTCGCCGACCTCGTCGCGGTGGCTGACCCGGGTCACGTCCTGGTCGATGATCGGGCCGGTGTCCAGCTCCTCGGTGACGTAGTGCGCGGTGGCGCCGATCAGCTTGACGCCGCGCTCGTGGGCGCGCCGGTGGGGATCGGCGCCGACGAAGGCCGGCAGGAAGCTGTGGTGGATGTTGATCGCCGGGGCGCCCAGCCGCCGCAGGAACCCGCCGGAGAGGATCTGCATGTAGCGGGCGAGGACGAGCAGGTCGACCTTGCCGCCGAGCAGCTCCAACGCCCGCTCCTCCGCCTCGTCCCTGCCGTCCCCCTCCACCGGCACGTGGTGGAAGGGAAGGCCGAGCGAGGTGACCTGATCGGCGTGGTCGGGGTGGTTGGAGACGACGCCGACCAGCTCCGCGCCCAGCTCGCCGCTGCGCCAGCGCCAGAGCAGGTCGGAGAGGCAGTGGTCCTCGCGCGAGACCATGATCGCGATCCGCTTGCGCTCGCTCGACTCGGCGAAGCGGTGCTCCATCTCGAGTGGGCCGGCGACCTCCTGCTCGAAGCGGCGGTAGAGCGCCTCGCGCTCGCCCTCGGGCGCCGAGTCGAAGACCATCCGCATGAACAGCCTCCCCTCGCCGCTGGAGTGCTGGTCGGCGTCGACGATGTTGAGCCCGGCGTCGGCGAGGAAGCCGCTGGCCGCGGCGATCAGCCCCGGCCGGTCCGGGCAGGCGAGCAGCAGGCGCGATGTCGGGTGCGCGGCGATCCGCGAATCATTACGGGTGACCGCCGTCCGCGGCGGTCCGGCGTCGATGCGATCGCCCCGATGCTCTCCGGCGGCAACGCGCTGGAGGCGATGGCGACGCGACCCGTGCACGATTCGTTGCACGGGCACGGCTCGGAGGCGGCGCTTCGTGCCTGACCGCGTGGCGATTGCCACTTGTGCCGGGCGATGTGTGACGGCGGTCACTTCGCGGCGGCGCCAATCCCTCCAGGGTTCCCCGCTTGCTCACGAAACGCACATACATCGTCCCTGTCCTGATCGCCGCCGTGGTCTTCCCGGCGGCGGCCTTCGCGGCCGGCGGCGGCGAGGCGCCGCGGGCGGCAGTCGCCGCCGCGAAGCCCGCCGGGGCCGCGCCCCTCACCCGTCCGGTCGAGCGCTTCCACGAAGCGATCCGAAGGGGGGTCCGGAAGATCCGTGCCGCCCGCCGGGCGGAGCTGCGCAAGCGACGCCGCGAAGCCTTCGCCACCCTGCCGGGCGGCGTCTCGCAGGCGACCCTCGACGCGATCGGCGCCTGCGAGTCCGGCGGCGACCCGACCGCGATCTCAGCCGACGGGAGCTACCGGGGCAAGTACCAGTTCTCCTTCGGCGCCTGGGCCTCGGTCAGCGGCTCCGGCGACCCGGCCGCCGCCTCGGAGCCCGAGCAGGACTACCGCGCGGCGCTGTTATACGCGCAATCGGGCTCCAGCCCCTGGCCGGTCTGCGGCTAGCGGTCCGTCCAGGGACGGGCCGCTAGCCGAAGCGCTCGAGGTCGTAGCGGCGCCGCTCCTTGCGCTTCTCCAGCCTGGCCTGGATCAGCGACATCGCGGTCACCAGGATCGTGAAGAAGGCGATCACCCCGAAGCAGAAGAAGGTGATCGTCTTGTCGGTCGTCGGCCCGACCAGGCCGATCCCATCCTCGGCCAGCGCCGCCGGCGCCGCGACGAGCACCAGCAAAAGCGCCGCGCAGAGGGCGGCGGCGAGTCGGCTGCGCCGCGAGGGGGCCTTCACTGTCGGGAAATCTAGCGCACCCGGCCGGCGCCGCCCCCGCGGCTCGGGCCACCGTCGGCAGCTTCCGTAGGATGCCCCGCCAATGACTGACTCCCAATCGACGTGGGTGCGGGAATTGGAGTCATTCTAGATGTCGAATCTAGAGGCCTTGCTGCTGGGGATCGTCCAGGGGCTGACCGAGTTCCTGCCGATCTCCTCCTCGGGCCACCTGATCGTCGTCCCCTGGCTGCAGGACTACACGTTCCTGCTCGAGCACCCCGACTTCAACAGGACCTTCGACGTGGCTCTCCACGCCGGGACGCTGATCGCCGCGGTCGCCTACTTCCGCCACGAGGTCGTCGCCCTGACCCGCGGCTTCCTCACCGCCGTCCGCGAACGGGCGATCGAGACCTCGGACCAGCGGATCTCGGTGGCGATCGCGCTCGGCACGATCCCGGCGGTTATCGTCGGCGGGCTCGGGTCCGGCTTCATCGAGGGCCACCTCGGCGAGCCGTGGATGATCGCGATCCAGCTGATCCTCTTCGGCGCCCTGCTCCTGTACGCGGACCGCCTGCCCCAGCGTCGCGCCCTCGAGGGCGCGACGCTCCGGGACGGCTGGTACATCGGCCTGGCGCAGATCCTGGCGCTGGCGCCCGGCACCTCGCGCTCGGGGATCACGATCACCGCCGGCCGCTACCTCGGGCTCGACCGCGACGGCGCCGCCCGCTTCTCCTTCCTGCTGCTGATCCCGATCGGCGCCGGCGCCACCGTGTTCAAGGCCGCCGAGGCGATCCGCGACGGCCTTCCCGGGGGCGTCGCCGGCCCGATGATCGTCGGCACGATCGCCGCGGCGATCTCCGGCTACGCGGCGATCGCCTTCCTGCTGCGCCTGGTGCGGACCGGCAGCTACCGGCCCTTCGTCCTCTACCGCTACGCAGCCGGCATCGCGATTCTCCTGATCATCGCCACCGGCCTGAGGCCGGCCACCTTCTGAGGCCGCGACCGCGGCCTGCGTTACGGTCCCCACCGGCGGTTTCCCCTGCCAACGAGAAAGTGAGTCTGAGTGACCAGCTCCAGGTGGTTTGCGGTCGTCGCGTCGGCGTCCGTCCTGGCGGTCGGAGTCGCGGCCTGCGGCAGCGGCGGCGGCAGCGGCGGCGGCCTCTCCGGCACGATCCGGATCGACGGATCGAGCACCGTGGCGCCCCTCTCCGAGCTCGTTGCCGAGCTCTTCCAGGAAGAGAACCCGGACGTGAAGGTCACGGTCGGAACTTCCGGCACCGGCGGCGGCTTCGAGAAGTTCTGCGCCGGTGAGACGGACATCTCCGACGCTTCGCGGTCGATCGAGCCCGGCGAGGAGGAGGCGTGCGCGGACAACGGCATCACGACCTCGCGGCTGACTGTCGCCAACGACGCGCTGACGGTCGTGGTCAACCCGGAGAACCCGGTCAGCTGCATGACCGTCGACCAGCTCAACCAGGTCTGGGACCCGCAGCTGAAGCTCGGCAGCTGGAGCGAGATCAAAGGCCTGGAGCCGTCCTTCGACGCCGAGCTGACCCTGTTCGGCCCGGGCACCGACTCCGGCACGTTCGACTACTTCACCGGGGCGGTCAACGGTGAGGAGGGCGCGCAGCGCTCCGACTACAACAACGTCGGCGAGGACGACAACCAGACCGTCACCGGCGTCCAGGGCGCAGACGGCGGGATGGGCTACTTCGGCTTCTCCTACTTCGAGGAGAACGAGGGCAAGGTCAAGGCGTTGGAGATCGACGGCGGCGAGGGCTGTGTCGCCCCGTCGGCGGAGACGGTCCGGGACGGCTCCTACGTGCCGCTCAGGCGCGGGCTGTTCATCTACCCGTCGGCCGAGGCCCTGCGGAGGCCGGAGGTGCAGGAGTTCCTCCAGTTCTACCTCTACAGGGTCAACGACGTCGCCGCACAGGCCGGGTTCATCGCGCTGACCGGCAAGCAGCTGCGCGAGGCGCAGTCCGAGCTCAAGACGCTGCTCGGCAGCGGCGGCGAAGGGACGGCCGGCTAGCCCCCCGGCGGCCGAGCCCGATCCACGACCAGCGTGCAGGCGCGGGACGCGATAGGGGCTTCCGGGGCGATCGGGACGTCGCCGCCCCGATCCCTGGAGGCCCCGTCCCGGCGCTATGGGGAGAAGGCGATCCAGGGGCTGCTGGCCCTCTGCGCGATCGTCTCGGTGGCGACGACGACGGCGATCGTCGTCTCGTTGCTGATCCCCACGCTGAGCTTCTTCAGCGAGGTTCCCGTCGGGGACTTCCTCTTCGGCACCGACTGGGCGCCGACCTTCGCGCCGGCCAGCTTCGGCGTCCTCCCGGTCGTCGTCGGCACCCTGAGCACGACGCTCTGGGGCATGCTCGTCGCGGTCCCGGTCGGCCTGCTCTCGGCGATCTACCTGAGCGAGTACGCGCGGCCCGGTGTCCGGCGCGTGGTCAAGCCGGTGATCGAGGTGCTCGCCGGCATCCCAACGGTGGCGATCGGGATCTTCGCGCTGATCGCCCTCAGCCCGGCGATCGGCAAGGTGCTGCCGTTCATGGTCAAGGTGCCGCCGTTCAGCGCCGGCGTCGCCGGCATCGCGATCGGCCTGATGATCGTCCCGATCATCGCCTCGATCTCCGACGATGCGATGCGGGCCGTCCCCGGCGGCCTGCGGGAGGCGGCCTACGCCCTCGGCGCGACGAGGATGAAGGTGGCGACGCGCGTCGTCTTCCCGGCGGCGATCTCCGGCGTCGTCGCCTCGGTCGTGCTCGCCACCTCGCGGGCGATCGGGGAGACGATGGTGGTGCTGCTGGCCGCCGGCGCCTCGCCCAACCTCAGCCTCGACCCGGGCAGCTCGGTGCAGACGATGACCGCCTTCATCGGCACCACGGCGACCGGCGACATCGCCACCGGGACGATCACCTACGACACGATCTTCGCGGTCGGCACGCTGCTCTTCGCAATGACCCTGGTGATGAACGTGGTCGCGATCAGGCTGGTGCGCCGCTACCGGGAGGTGTACGAGTGACGGGCCCGCCCGAGCGACCGTCCACCGAGCGCACCCGGCTGGCGACGGCGGGGGCTCGCGCGGCCACGGCCGGCTCGCTGAGCCGCCAGCCCGGCGGCGACGTGGTCAAGGGCAACATCTTCTTCGCGCTGCTGCTGCTGGCGATCGCCGTCGTCCTGTTCGGCCTTGCCGCGATCATCGTGCAGGCGGCGATCAACGGGGCGCCGGCGCTCAGTTTCGACCTCTTCACCAACCCCTCCTCCTCGCTGCCCGAGCGGGCCGGGTTCCGCACCGCCCTGATCGGCACCCTGTACCTGATCCTGGGCGTGGTCCTGCTGGTCGTCCCGATCGGCGTCGGCGCGGCGATCTACCTCGAGGAGTACGCGGACAGGACGCGCTGGTGGAACCGCCTGATCGAGCTCAACATCCAGAACCTCGCCGGCGTGCCGTCGATCATCTTCGGCATCCTCGGCCTCGCCTTCATCGTCCGCGGGCCGCTCGACCTCGGCTTCATCGTCGCCGCCGGGTCGCTGACCCTGGCCCTGCTGGTGCTGCCGACGGTGATCCTCGCCGCCCGCGAGGCGATCCGCGCGGTGCCGCCGTCGATCCGGGAGGGCTCGCTGGCCCTGGGCGCGACGCAGTGGCAGACGATCCGCCGGCAGGTGCTGCCGGCGTCGATCCCGGGGATCGCCACCGGGGTGATCCTCGCGGTCTCGCGGGCGATCGGGGAGACGGCGCCGCTGCTGCTGGTCGGGGCGACCACGTTCGTCACCTTCAACCCGACCTTCCTCGGCGACGACGGCTACTCGGCCCTGCCGGTGCTGATCTTCAACTACGCGACCCGCCCCCAGGACGAGTTCCAGACGCTCGCCTCGGCCGGGGTGATCGTGATGCTCGTGGTGCTGCTGGCGATCAACGCGTTCGCTGTCTGGCTGCGAAATCGCTACGAGCGGCAGTGGTAGGGGGCTTAGATGACTGATTCCAAATCCGGGTGTGCGGGGATTTAGAATCAGTCATCTAAAGTGAACGAGCGGATGGCCCGGCACGAGAACAGACCGGAGACAGCGCGGGAGGCCGCTGCGGGGCGCGCTTCGATCGCCGTCCGTCCGGAGTTTCGGCAGGGGGCGAATGCCGGCGCGAAGGAGAAGATGTTCGAGATCGAGAACGTCACCGTCTCCTACGACGGCCAGCCGGCCGTGAAGGACATCTCGCTCGACATCTTCAAGAACGAGGTGACGGCGCTGATCGGCCCCTCGGGTTGCGGCAAGAGCACGCTGATCCGCTGCCTCAACCGGATGAACGACCTGATCCTCGGCGCCGAGGTGAGCGGCCGCCTCCTCTACCACGGCCAGGATCTCTACGGCCCCAAGGTCGACCCCGTGCAGGTCCGCAAGATGATCGGCATGGTCTTCCAGAAGCCGAACCCGTTCCCGAAGTCGATCTTCGACAACGCCGCCTTCGGCCCCCGGGTGCTGAGGATGAAGGACATCGAGGAGCGGGTCGAGAAGGCGCTGCGCTGCGCCGTGCTCTGGGACGAGGTCAAAGACCGGCTCGACCAGAACGCCTACGAGATGTCCGGAGGCCAGCAACAGCGACTGTGCATCGCGCGGGCGCTCGCGGTCGACCCCGACGTGATCCTGATGGACGAGCCCTGCTCGGCGCTGGACCCGATCGCGACCGGCAAAATCGAGGACCTGATGGTCACGCTGAAGGAGGAATTCTCGATCGTCATCGTCACCCACAACATGCAGCAGGCGGCGCGGGTCTCCGATCGCACCGCCTTCCTGATGGTGGAGCTCGACGCGACCGAGCGGAGCCGCTGGGGGCGCCTGGTCGAGTACGACGAGACCGAGAAGATCTTCACCAACCCCGCCGACTCCCGCACCGAGGACTACGTCTCCGGCAAGGTGGGCTGATGGCCGAGACGGTTCGCGTCCAGTACCAGGAGGAGCTGGAGCAGCTCGAGGCGAGCGCCCTGGGCGGGCTCGACCTGGTCAGCGCGGCGCTGGAACGCACCCTGGAGGCGATCGAGCGCCAGGACGTCGAGCTGGCGCAGCGTGTGGTCGTCGACGACGACCGCATCGACGGCCGTTACCTGGAGGTCCACCAGGGCCTGATCGCGCTGCTCGCCACCCAGTCCCCGGTGGCCACCGACCTGCGGCTGATCGCGGCGCTCCTGCACGTGCTGAAGAACGTCGAGCGGATGGGGGACCAGTGCGTGAACATCTGCAAGATGATCCCGCTGACCGGCAACGAGCCGCCCGCCGACGAGGAGATGGTGAAGCGGATCCTGGCGATGGGCAAGCAGGCCTGCGTCCTGATCGAACAGGCGAAGCGGGCCTTCGAGGGGCGCAACGTCGAGATGGCTCGCGACCTGGTCCGCCAGGACGACGTCGTCGACAACCTCAACCGCGAGTGCTTCCACGTGGCGCTGGCGATCGGCGACGACGCCGACAAGCGCGAGTGGGCGATGACGATGCTGCTGGCGGCGCGGGCGATCGAGCGGATCGGCGACAACGCGGTGGACATCGGCGAGCAGGTCGCCTTCGTCGTCACCGGCCTCTTCAGGGAGTTCGAGGACGCCTCCCACCCGGCGCCGTAGTCCCGCGGGTCCGGGGAGTCTGGGAAGATTCAGGGCGAGTTCCGGATGCTTTGTGCGGCGATAGATATCGGCTCCAATACGACGCGTGTGCTCGTGGCGGAGCCGGTGGATGGGCGGTTGAAGAAGGTGATGGAGCAGCGGGCCTACACGCGGATCAGCAAGGCCCTGGACGAGCGGGGCGCGATCCTGCCGGAGAAGATCGAGGAGGTTGCCGAGGTCGTCGCCACCCAGGTCCGCCTCGCCCGCGAGCTGGGGGCGGAGACGATCCGCTCGGTCGCCACCGCGGCGGTCCGCGAGGCCGCCAACAGCCGCGAGGCGGCCGAGGCGATCGCCTCGGCATCGGGGATCGCGGTCGAGATCCTCAGCGAGGAGGAGGAGGGGAGGCTCTCCTTCATCGGCGCCACCAAGACGCTTGGGTATCCGGTCGCCGGCAAGATCGCCGTCGTCGACATCGGCGGCGGCTCGACCGAGGTGATCCTCGGCACGGTCCCCGGCGGGATCGAGGAGGTCCACTCCTGGCGGGTCGGCTCCGGGGTGCTCGCCGACGAGCTGATCGCCTCCGACCCGCCCTCGGCGGTGGAGATCCGCAAGGTCCGCGATCGCATCGACGACATCTTCGAGGGGGCCGAGATCGAGCACCCCGGGCAGGCGGTCGCGGTCGGCGGCAGCGCCACCTCGCTGCGGCGGCTGGTCGGGGCGGTGCTGGAGTACGAGACCCTGGAGCGGGGGGTCCGGGTCCTCTCCAGCCACCCCTCGGCCGAGGTGGCGCGGCGCTTCGAGCTGGATCCCGAACGGGTGCGCATCCTCGCCACCGGCGTGCTGCTGCTGGAGAAGGTCTCCGGGCTGCTCGGCCAGCCGTTGCAGATCGGCAAGGGCGGCCTGCGCGAGGGCGTCGTCCTCGACCTCCTCAGCGGCAGCGCCGACGGCTCCTCGTCGGGGCGCCGGCTCGCCGCTTAGCCGCAGCCCCTCACAACGCTGCTCATCCGGGCTGGTGGGCATCTCCAGGACCAGGTACGGTTAGGTCGTTCGCGAATCCCGGGGGGTCCCTGTCGGAGGGGCTGAGAGGGTGCTTTCTAGCGCCGACCCGCCGAACCTGATCTGGCTCACACCAGCGAAGGGAGGAAGTAGATGCGCCAGCGCAGCACGTTCTCGTCCGACGGCGACTGTCGGACTCAGATGCAGATCGCCCGCCAGGGCGGCGTCTCGCCCGAGATGCGGCGGGTCGCCGAGCGCGAGGAGCTGCCGGTGGAGGTGGTCCGCGACGAGGTCGCTCGCGGCCGGATGATCATCCCCGCCAACGTCCATCACCGCGCCCTCGACCCGATCGCGATCGGCCTGAAGGCAAGTGTCAAGATCAACGCCAACATCGGCAGCTCACCGACCACGTCGTCGCTCGACGAGGAGGTCGACAAGCTCCGCCTGGCCGAGCGCTGGGGCGCCGACACGGTGATGGACCTCTCGACCGGCAAGCGGATCGACGAGACGCGCGAGGCGATCCTCGACGCCGCGACGGTGCCGATCGGAACAGTGCCGATCTACCAGGCGATCGAGCGCGTCAAGCATCCGGAGGACCTGACCGCCGAGCTGCTGCTCGAGATCATCGAGCAGCAGGCGCGCCAGGGCGTGGACTACATGACCATCCACGCCGGCGTCCGGCTCGAGCACCTGCCGCTCTGCCAGCACCGCGTGACCGGGATCGTGTCGCGCGGCGGCGGCCTGCTGGCGCGCTGGATGGTCGACCACAAGCGCGAGAACCCGCTCCACGAGCGCTTCGACGAGATCCTGGAGATTTGCCGCGCCCACGACGTCTCGCTCTCGCTCGGCGACGGGCTTCGGCCGGGGTCGATCGCCGACGCGTCCGACGCCGCGCAGTTCGCCGAGCTGGACACGCTGGGCGAGCTGACCCGGCAGGCGTGGGCGCGCGATGTCCAGGTGATGATCGAGGGTCCGGGACACGTCCCGATGGACCAGCTGGAGGCCAACGTGCGCCGCCAGCAGGAAGTCTGCCACGAGGCGCCGTTCTACACGCTCGGCCCGCTGGTCACCGATGTCGCTCCGGGCTATGACCACATCACCTCGGCGATCGGCGCGGCGATCGTCGGTTGGCACGGCACCTCGCTGCTCTGCTACGTCACTCCCAAGGAGCATCTCGGGCTGCCGAACGCCGAGGACGTCAAGCAGGGATTGATCGCCTACCGGATCGCGGCGCACGCGGCCGACCTCGCACGCGGGTCCAAGCGGGCGGCGACCCGGGACCGCGAGCTGTCCCGGGCACGCTTCTCGTTCGACTGGCGGCGCCAGTTCGAGCTGTCGCTGGACCCCGAGACCGCGCAGGGCATGCACGACGAGACCCTCGTCGACGACTACTTCAAGACTGCCGAGTTCTGCTCGATGTGCGGCCCGAAGTTCTGCCCCATGCACAACTTCAAGGACATCGACTGGGACGAGCTGCGGGCGGTGGTCGCCCAGCGCAAGCGCGAGCGGACGCCCGCGGCTCATTAGGCCCGTCCCGTCACCGGATCGAAACGTGGCCGTGACTGAGAAGACACGGGAGGCCCGTAGCGGCGCGGTGCTCGAGTACGAGACCCCGGGCGGAGGATTCGGGCCCGCGGCGCTCCTCGACTAGCCTCCGCGCGTGGCGCGCGCACGTGGGGTTCCGGGGTTCGACTGCGACGAGCCGTTCGCGCGGGCCGCGGTGCGGGTGATCGAGGTGCGGGCGGCGGAGGTCTTCGAGCACTCGCAGGGCGTCCTCGACCTCGGCGACGTCGAGCGGGTGCACGACATGCGGGTGGCGACGCGCCGCCTGCGCGCCGCGATCGAGGTCTTCGAGCCCTGCTTCCCGCGCAAGCGGCTGCGCAAGGCGCTGCGCGAGGTGAAGGCGCTCGCCGACGCGCTCGGCGAGCGCCGCGACCGCGACGTGGAGATCGAGTTCCTCGAGGGCCTTGCCGCCGAGGCCTCCGCTGTGGACAGCGAGTCGCTGGCGGCGCTGATCGAGAGCCGGCGCGAGGAGCAGCGGCGGGCCAACGACGACCTCGCCCCCTTTGTCGCCCCCGGGCGGCTGAAGAAGCTGCGCCGACGCCTGGCCAAGCTGGTCAGGGGGGCCGGGAGGTGAAGGCCCGCAAGGTGAAGGGGCTGGACCCGGGGGGGCCGCTGCGCCCCAACGCGGCGCGGATCGTGAAGACCAGGCTCGACGAGCTGCGCTCCTTCGCCGCCGAGGCGCTCGACCCGTCCGCCGCCGCCGCCCAGCACGAGATGCGGATCGCCGCCAAGCGGCTGCGCTATGTGCTGGAGATCACCGAGAGCTGCTTCGGCGCCGACGCGCTGACCGCCCGCCACGCCGCCGAGGAGCTGCAGACGGTTCTCGGCGACCTCCACGACTGCGACCTGATGCTGCCCCGGGTCGAGGGCGTCGAGTCCGTCGAGGCGCTGCTGCGAACCCGCCGCGAGCTGCTCTTCCGCCGCTTCCACGAGCTCTGGCAGGCAGAGGCGGGCAAGGGCACCTGGGCGGCGCTCGAGGCGGCCCTGTAGGCGATTCTGTCAGCGCCGCCAGGCGCCGTCCCGGATCGCAGCCTGATCCGGCGCGTTGCGCAGGCGGGGTCCCAGGCGCTCCATGATCACGTTTGCGGCCCGATCCGGATCGTAGGTCTCGGGCAGGCTCGTAACGAGCTGTGGCAGGTCCGCCCGAAAGTCACGATCCGCGAGCTTTGCGCTGAGGTTCAAACTCAGCTCGGGAAACGTGAACGCCTCCGCACCCATGTAGTGCCCGAGGGCCGTGACGATCTTCGCCTCATCTGGGCCGAGGTCGGTCAGCACATGCCAGAGGTCGAAGAGGTCGCGTCCCTTGCTGCGCTGGTACAGGGCACGGAGCTTGGTTCCCAGCAGCTCCTCGACGGTGAAGGTGGCGATCTCGGCGCCGCCCTGCCACCACGGCGACTCGACGGCCAGGGGAATGGCGATACGAGGGAAGCAGGGATCGGTCTCGGCGATGTTGATCTCGACCTTGACTCGCATGCGACCGACGCCGGAGGTCGGAGTAGCGTCGAAGCTGGCGTGCGCCATCTGGCCGGTGCGGTCCGTTCCACGATCGTCCAGCCCAATCCGCACAGCAAGCTCTCGCAGGGCGTCGAGGATGGGTCCCACTCCGGAATGGGTGCGGTGGACGTAGTCGAGGTCTTCGGAGTAGCGGAGCGGCGCCGAAAGATGCAGCTTGTGGAGGCAAGTTTCTCCCCGCAGCGCGAGCTCGGTACCGAGCAGGTCGTCCTTCGCGATCTCAACCATCAGCCGCGAGAGGATCAAGTCCTGCTCGACCTGGTTGTCCTCTGGCCACGGCGCCTGCCGCCTCCAGGCCGCGACGTTCGCTGCCGGGATCAATCCGGCTCCACGGCGCCGTTGAGGCGCAGGCCCCAGGTCGAGTCGAGTGGTCCTCGCGGCCGGTTTCCGGGGACGAGCACCGCCGCTGAGCCCTTCGCCGGCCGGGCAATCTGCCGCAGCCAGAAGGTGTCGACATCGGGACGGAATTTGTCCAGCAACCAGCCCAGCCGGCGGGCGACGCCGCGACCCCGGGTCGTTGCCAGCCGAGCCAGCCGCTCCCCGTCCAGGTTCCCGATGTCTCGGAGGACGGTCGCCACATTGCTGGTCCCGCCGGCCTCGCGCGGTCGCCACGCCAGGTCCACGGCGGTCATCTCTCGGGTCGCAACGAGGTAGGAGCCGGTGGGGGAGTTCATGGACTCGCGATCCGCGTGCTCGATGTCCCTGCTCGTCATGAAGCGGAGCCGCACCCTGCCGATCTCCCGGTCTTCGAGATGGCGATCCACGACCACCTGAAACGTCTGGGGCGCCTGATGGGCCGCGCCGTGGCGCGCTGCGGCGGAGAGGAAGGCGACGTAGTAGGAGCGATCCAGATGCCGCATCATCGGGTCGATGAACCATTCGGCGGGAACCACTTCCCAGCTGCGGTACTCGGGCGGCACGACCACATACAGGCCCTTGGCCGGGGAGAACAGCTTGCCGGCCTTCTCGAGTTCCGCCAGGCGAGGGTAGACCATTCGCTTCTCCCGGTCCAACAGTTCGGCTGCTTCGGCGGCGGTTAGCCAGTAGCGGCCTTCGCCTATCAGACGTTCGGGTAACGTCGATGGACCCTGCGTGGAAGGAATCACAATAGATTGCTGTTTCTACGGATAAACGTTAGATCCTGCAATTTACACCTCATCTGGGACATCTAAATTTAGGGCTACCTACGGCCTATCCGTAGATTTCGCAATCTTTTCAGCGATCACCGGACTCACCGAGCTCCTCCCGATCTGGGAGGCGCGCAACGGCTCGCGGGACGCGGAGGGGCGCCGCAGTACGATGGCCCGATCGACGATCCGGGCCTCTACTTCAACCGCGAGCTGTCCTGGCTCGACTTCAACCAGCGGGTGCTGGAGCTGGCCGAGGAGGCCGATGTTCCGCTCCTGGAGCGGGTCAGGTTCTGCGCGATCTACGCCTCCAACCTGGACGAGTTCTTCATGGTCCGGGTCGCAGGGCTGCTCGACCAGCTGGACGCCGGGATCGACGCGCGCGGCCCCGACGGTCTCGCCCCCGGGGAGCAGATCGACGCGGTCCAAGCCCGCGTGCTGGAGCTCGACCGCCGCCTCCACGACTGCTTCGACGGAACGCTGCGCCCCGAGCTGGAGGAGCACGGGATCCGGATCGTCTCGCTCGACTCGGCGACCGAGTCCGAGCGAGACGAGATCGACGCCCGCTTCCGCGACCAGGTGTTCCCGACGCTGACGCCGCTGGTGGTCGGCCTCGGCCGTCCCTTCCCCTACATCTCCAACCTCTCGCTCAGCCTCGGCGTGCTGCTCCGCGACCCCGAGAGCGGCACCGAGATCATCGCCCGCGTCAAGGTGCCGAAGGAGCTGCTCGGGCGCTTCCTGCCGATCGGCGAGGACGGCAAGGCGTTGGTCCCGCTGGAGGAGGCGATAGCCGCCAACCTCGACTCGCTCTTCCCGGGCACCGAGGTGGTCGACTGCGGCTACTTCCGCGTCACCCGCGACGCCGATTTCACCGTCTCCGACGAGGCCGACGACCTCCTGCAGGCGGTCCAGGACGAGATCCGCCGCCGCCGCTTCAGCGAGGTGGTCCGGCTCGAGGTCGCCGCCGGGATGAACCCGAAGCTGCGCGCCCAGCTGATCGACGCGCTGCGGCTGGAGGATCGCGAGGTCTACGACGTCGACGGGCTGATCGACCTCGCCGACCTCACCGACGTGGTCGAGGTTCCCGGCCACGCCGACCTGTGCTATTCCCCCTGGACCCCGGTCACGCAGCCATGCCTGCAGGGCGAGGACGAGGAGCCGGTCGACATGTTCGCGGCGATCCGGCAGGGCGACATCCTCGTCCACCACCCCTACGACTCCTTCGCGAGCTCGGTCGAGCGCTTCGTCGAGCAGGCGGTGGCCGACCCCGACGTGCTGGCGATCAAGCAGACGGTCTACCGGACCAGCGACGACTCGCCGCTGGTTCCCTCGCTGATCCGCGCCTCGGAGCGTGGCAAGCAGGCGGTCTGCATGGTGGAGCTGAAAGCCCGCTTCGACGAGGAGGCCAACATCCACCGGGCGAAGTCGCTGGAGGAATCGGGCGTGCACGTCGTCTACGGCATCCCCGGGCTGAAGACCCACGTCAAGGCGATCCTGGTGGCCCGCCGCGAGGGCGACCGGGTGCGCGAGTACGTCCACATCGGGACCGGCAACTACCACCCGAAGACGGCGCGCCTCTACACCGACTTCGGCCTCTTCACCACCGACCCCGAGATCGGCGCCGACGTCGCCGAGATGTTCAACTTCCTGACCGGGTACGGGCGCCCGGCGAAGTACCGCAAGGTGCTGGTCGCGCCGACCACGATGCGCGACCGCATCCTCGAGGAGATCGAGGCGACGGTCGAGGCGCAGCGGGCCGGCGAGGGGGCGCGGATCGCGTTGAAGATGAACTCGCTGGTCGACGCTGGCTGCATACGGGCGCTCTACGAGGCGTCGCGGGCGGGGGTGCGGGTCGACCTCAACGTGCGCGGGATCTGCTGCCTGCGGCCGGGTGTCCCGGGGATCTCGGAGAAGATCCGCGTCGTCTCGATCGTCGGCCGCTTCCTCGAGCACTCGCGGGTCTACGCCTTCCAGCGTGGGGAGGAGACGCGGGTGCTGATGGGCTCGGCCGACCTGATGCCGCGCAACCTCGACAGCCGGGTCGAGCTGGTGACTCCGGTCGAGGACCCCGGTCTGCGCGGCGAGCTGCTCGACATGCTGGAGCGCTGCTTCGCCGAGAACGCGAACGCCTGGGAGCTCGACTCGGGCGGCGCCTGGACCCGGCTGAGCAGGCCCGGCGCGGAGCGGCGCAGCGTCCAGGAGGAGCTGTGCGCGCGCCACGCGACGCGCGCCGCCGAGCAGCTCGCGGCGGCGACGGGCTGAGGCCAAGTGCAGCGTAGACTTTTACCGGTGCGCACCCTGCGCAACATCGCGATCGTCATGCTGCTCGCCTTGGTGGTGGCCTTCGTCCCCGGCGGCGGCGACGCCGCCGACGCAGTGCTGACCGCCCTGGTCATGGGCTTCCTGGCCGGGATCGCCTGGATGCTGTTCGTGCTGAGCCGCCAGAACCAGCTCACCCTGGCGACGCTGAGCGACGGCCGCCGGGTGATCCTCTACGGGGCCCTGGGCCTGATCGCGCTGCTGATCGCCGGCATCGACGAGCTGTTCTCGAGCGGCGGCGGCAGCCTCGCCTGGATCCTCCTGCTCGCCGCCTCGGTGACCGCGATCTGGCGGGTCTGGACCGAAGCGCAGACATACTGAGTGAGCCGACGCCGGGGTTCGGCAGTTGGCACGAACCTGTGACTGAATTGTTCGTTTGAGCGGGTAACGCGTGCGGCGAAGGATGGGACGGTCAGGGGGTGCCGCCCCAGACCGCCAGCAGCGCGATGCGCAGGGAGGACGGGACCGCCTCGGTCGAGCTGGTCGCGGTGGTCCCGTTCCTGCTGCTGGCGGTCCTGGTGGCGGCGCAAATAGGGCTGGCCGGGCAGGCGCTGTGGTCGGCGGGCGTGGCGGCCAGGGCGGGGGCGCGGGCGGCGCTGGTGGGGGGCGACGCGACGACGGCGGCGCGGCGGGCGCTGCCGCCGTCGCTGCGGGCCGGGTCGAGGGTCGACGACTCGGGCACGGTGTCGGTGCGGGTGCCGATCCCCCGCCTGCTGCCCGGGCTGCCCCGGGTGACGGTCGGGGCGAGGACGGCGCTGGGACCCGGCGATGGATGACGCGCCTGGCCACGTGGATCAGGAACGCAGGGAGCGTGGCGCGCTCCGCACGCGAGCGACCGAGGACGCCGATATGCGCCGGACAGGCGCGTCATCAGGGCAGGCCTCGATCGAGCTGGTGGCAGGGCTTCCAGCTCTGCTGCTTGCGGGCCTGATCGGGCTGCAACTGCTGGCGGCCGGCTACGCGCTGACGCTCGCAGACGGCGCCGCCGAGGCGGGCGCTCTGGCGCTGGCCTCGGGGCGCCCGGCGGCAAGCGCCGCCCGCGACGCCCTGCCGGGCTGGGCCGAGCACGACGTCGACGTGTCGGTCAGCGGCGGGCGGGTCACGGTGCGCCTGCGCCCGCCGTCGCTGCTGCGCAGCGTTGCCGGCCGTCTCGCCGTCACCAGCTCAGCCGCCGCACGACCGGCAGGACGATGAGCGGCCCGGTGATCCTCGCCACCTGGGTCGGCGGCGCCGCCGGTTCGAGGGCGGCGGCAGCGGCGCTCGCGTGCGCCGGGTCCGAGCCGGACCGGGCGGGCCTCCTGGTCGACCTGACCGGTGGCAGGCCATCGCGTCCGTCCCTGATCGCCTCAGCCGCCGCCCGCGAGCTGGAGGAGCGGCTCACCATGCACCTCCCGAAGGCCGGCGTCGCCTCCCGCGGCCGGGTCTGCCACCTGGCGCTGCCGGCCGACCCGACCGGAATCGACCGGGTCGCCGGCGCCCTCGCAGTCGCCCGCGGCTCGGTCTGCGTCCTGCACCTGCCGCCGCGCCTCCTGCAGCCGCTGCTGGAGGAGGCGGCCATCCGCCCCTCGAGCGCGCTGCTGCGCGCCGACCTCGGCCACGACCGCGCCCTGACCGCTCTCGCCGTCCGCGACCTGATCGATCGGGGCCTCCAGGTTGCCGTGCTCAAGCACCCGATTGGCTGGATTCCCTCCCGTCGCGCCCTGGCCGGCGTCCTACCCGGCGACAGCGGCGGCGGCCTCCCGGAGCGGCTGCGTGAGCGCCTGCTGGGTCCACGCAGCTCGATGTCGTCCTGAGGTCACAGAATTGTTCGATTGAGCGCGCCACGTGTGCGTCCCCGCGCGGCAGGGTCGGGGCATGGGACTTGGCAGGGAAGGCGGGCCTTGTGGCAGGGCGCCGGGACGGAATGAGCGTGGGCAGGCCCTGCTGCTTGCGCTGGGCGGGGCGCTGGCGCTGATCGCCGCGGCGCTGGCGCTGGTTGCGATCGCCGCGGCGGTGACGGGGAAGGGGAGGGTGCAGCGGGCGGCGGACCTGGCGGCGATCTCGGCGGCGGGCTCGATGCGCGACGACCTGCCCCGCCTGCTCTCGCCGCCGACCCTGCCCGGCGGCCTGCCGAACCCCCGTCATCTGGAGAAGCCCGCCTACCTGCTGCGGGCGCGGAGCGCTGCGTTCCTGGCGGCGAAGGCGAACGGCGTCGCCGCGGCGCGCCTGCGCGTCTCCTTCCCCGACCGGCTCTCCTTCGCACCGGTGCGAGCCAAGGCGGCCCTCGTCGCCGATCTCGACGTCGGCGAGGGCCGCACCCGCACCGCGGCGTCCGCCGTCGCCGAGGCCGCCGCTCCGGCCACAGCCACCGGTGAGATGCCGGCGATCGCCAGCGGCGGCGGCTACAGCGGGCCGCTCGTCCACCGCCAGGGGGAGGGGATGCGGCCGGACGCCGCCGCCGCCTTCGACCGCATGGCCGCGGCCGCCGGGCGCGCCGGCATCGCCCTGGTCGTCAACTCCGCCTTCCGCTCCGACGCCGAGCAGGCGGCGCTCTTCGCCGCCCATCCCGACCCGCGCTGGGTGGCGCCGCCGGGCCGCTCGCTGCACCGTTGCGCGACCGAGCTGGACCTCGGGCCCGACTCCGCCTACGGCTGGCTGGCGGCCAACGCCGGCCGCTTCGGCTTCGTGCAGCGCTACTCGTGGGAGCCCTGGCACTTCGGCTACACGAACGGTCCGTCGCCCTGCTCGGAGGCCGGGAACGCCGTCGGAAGGACGGCGGGCGTCGTCGGCGGGGCCGGCGGCGGGGGAGATGGCGCGCTCGCTGGGTCCGGCGGGCTGCCGGCTTTCGCCCCAGCCCGCTTCCGGGCGCCGCTGCTCCGCGCCGCCGCCCGTTGGGACGTCTCCGCATCGCTGCTCGCCGCGCAGCTGATGGCGGAGTCGAACTTCAACCCCTTCGCCGTCTCCCCGGCGGGCGCCCGGGGGATCGCCCAGTTCATCCCCTCGACCGCCGCCGCCTACGGCCTCGACGACCCCTTCGACCCGGCCGCCGCGATCGAGGCCCAGGCCCACCTGATGTCGGACCTGATCCGCCGGCTCGGCTCGCCCTCCCTGGCCCTCGCCGCCTACAACGCCGGCCCGGCCCCGGTCGAGGCCTGCCGCTGCGTCCCGGCCATCCCCGAGACGACCGCCTACGTCAGCCGCGTCCTCGCCCTGCTGGGCGGCGCGGGGGCGCTGGCCGTGCCGAGCTTCGAAGTGCGGCTGGTGGCCTAGGCGCATTTTCCGCGCTCGGCCACGTGTAGTCGCACTGGCGGCACCCGGGCAGCCCGCACTGCGGTGCGGTTT
>VRUE01000032.1 GCA_019456285.1 Solirubrobacterales bacterium
GGTTGAGCACCACCACCGCTGCCGCGCCCAGATCGAGGAGCGGATCCGCGAGGCGAAGCTGGGGGCGGCGCTGCGCCACCTGCCCTCTGGCGACCTCAACGCAAACCGCGTCTGGATGTTCAGTGCCCTGCTCGCCGTCAACCTCGCCGCGATGGTCTGCGACGTCTCACCCGTGGCCGGCGCCTCGGGCAAGGCGCCCGAGGGCGCGCCGCTGCGGCGCGCCGCCAAGACCCTGCGGCGGTTGCTCTTCGGGGTGCCCGCGAGGGTGATCCGCACTGCCAGGCGGACGATCCTTCGCCTGCCGGCGGGCTTCCGCTACGCAGAGGCCTTCGCCGCCACCTACCGGGCGGCCTGGGCGTTGCCGCCTCCCTGAGCGGGCCGGCTCCCCGCCGACGTCGACTTGGAGAGGAAGAGGCTGTGGCTTCGCTTGCCCGAAAACGGGCCTGCCGGCCGTCTGGCCCCCTGCGGCACCCGCTGCCGGCGTCGGACCGGCGCCTCGAAGTGTTCGCACACCCATTCGGGCGACGAATTCAGTCCGAGTGGGCGCTACTCACTGATCTGGGTCTGAGTATCCGCCCGTTGAGGGGAAGCCCCGGTTCCCTCTCTCAAGCCACGCCTAACATCCGGTGACTGCCCGGCCAGTAGCGTTCGCTCCGATGGAGGGAGCTGCGACAGCTGCGCTGGAGGCGCGGGGGCTGGTCAAGCGCTATGGGGAGCGGGAAGCGTTGAAGGGCGTGGACTTCGCTGCGCAGCCGGGGGAGCTGCTGGCCGTGATCGGGCCGAACGGGGCCGGGAAGACGACGCTGCTCTCGATCCTGGCCGGGATCGTGCGGGCCGACGAGGGGGAGGTGCGTCTGCCGCGCGGCGAGGTCGGCTGGGTGCCTCAGCAGGCGGCGCTCTACCGGCGGCTCACGGTCGAGGAGAACCTGCTCCTGTTCGCGCGGCTGGAGGGCCACGACGATCCGCGCGCCTCGGTCGAGAAGATGCTCGAGCTGACCGCGCTCGGGGAGCGGCGCGGCGAGATCGTCGCCCGGCTCTCGGGCGGGAACCAGCAGCGGGTCAACATCGCGATCGGGCTGCTGGCCCGTCCCGTCGTGCTGCTGCTCGACGAGCCCAGCGCCGGGCTCGACCCCCGCCAGCGGGCGCGCCTCTGGGAGTTCGTCTCGGCGCTGGCGGAGCGGGGGACCACGGTGATCTTCTCCACCCACGATATTCAGGAGGCGGAGCGTTACGGGGAGCGACTGCTCGTCCTCGCCGACGGGGAGAGTCTCTTCGACGGGCCGCCGCAGGGCCTGCGCGAGGCGGTGCGGCGCGAGGCGCCCGAGGCTGCCAGCCGCGACTTCGAGACCGCCTTCGTCGCCTTCCTCCACCACCGGGGGCACTAGGGGCTCGATGCGCTGGCTGCTGCTCAAGGACCTCCAGATCCTGCGCCGCTCCCCCCTGCAGGCGGTCCTGCTCGTCGCCTACCCGGTGCTGATCGCGATCCTGGTCGGCTTCGCGATCTCCCGCGATCCCGGCAAGCCGCGCGTCGCCTTCCTCAACGAGGTCCCCCGGAACGCCAGGATCAGCGTCGGCGGCGCGCAGCTGCCGGCGGTCGGAGTCGGCGGCCGCATCTGCCGCCGGATCGAGTGCGTCGACGTCGGCAGCCGCCGCGAGGCGATCGAGGAGGTCCGCTCCGGCGGCGTGCTCGCGGCGCTGATCCTTCCCGCCGACCTGGTCGACCAGCTCAACTCGCTCTCGACGCCAAGCCCGGGTACCCCGACGGTCGAGGTGATCGTCAACCAGGAGGACCCCGTCAAGGCGCGACTGGTCAACGACCGCATCTCCTCGCTGCTGGCCCGGGCGAACCTGCTGATCGCCCGCCGCATCGCAACCGAGGGCGGCAGGTACCTCGACCTGGTCGTCAACGGCGGCCGCTTCAGCGTGCTTGGCCAGCCGGTCGAGATCCTCGGCCTGGGGGCCGGCGCCCGCATCCTCCAGGCGTTGCGCCCCGCCCTGCCGCCGGGGCCACTGCGCAGCTCGATCGACCAGGTGATCCGCTTCGCGACCCTGGCCCGCGACAACCTCGACATCGCCGCGCCGCTGATCGACCGCCTCGCGCAGCCGATCGTGGTCGAGAAGCGAGTGGTCAACGCCTCGACCCCGCCCCTCGACGTCTTCGCGATCGCCGTCGCCGCGACGCTGACGCTGACCTTCGTCACCGTGCTCCTGGTCGCCGGCTCGCTCGCCCTGGAGCGCGAGGAGAACGCCTTCCCGCGGCTCACCCGGGGCCTCGTCTCCCGCTCGGCGCTGCTCGGGGAGAAGGTCGGGCTCGGAGTGGCGGTCGGGCTGATGGTGACCCTGCTGATGCTCGCCGCAGTGCAGCTCTTCGTGCCGCTGCACTGGAGCCGCTTCGGCCTCTGGCTGACGGCGATCCTCGCCGCCGCCGGGGCGCTGGGCGCCGCCGGGGCGGCGCTGGGCGCCGCGGCTCGCGAGGTCCGCGCCGTCTCCCTGCTCGCCTTCATGATCTCGCTGCCGATCGCCTTCCTCTCGCTGATCCCCTCCGGGGCGGTCGGGCCGGTCCTCTTCGACGCGATCGAGGTGGTCACCGCGCTCTTCCCCTTCAAGCCGGCCCTGGAGGCGATCAGCGCCGCCCTCGACCCAGCCGGCCCGAGCATCGGCGGTCCGCTCCTCCACCTCGCGATCCTGACCGTCGCCTACGGCCTGATCGCCCGCTTCGCGCTGCGCCGCTTCGCGGCAGCGTAGAGCGACGAGATCAGGCGAGCGGAGTCGCGGTCCTTCGCAGGATTTCCGTCCGCCGCCGCGCCAGCTCCGGGTCGGCGGCGCCCGCGGCGATGAACCGCGTCAGGCTTTCCTGCGGGCAGAGCGTGTCGCGGACGTGCTCCAGCACCTCCGGCTCGCTCATCGCGGGGAACCTCCGGCCGCGCGCCTCCACCGCGGCGAGGGCCACCTCCGACCCGTTCGCGACGAGGCAGCCGTGACGGCTGAGGTAGGCGGAGAGCTCGCCGAGCGACTCCCCGGTCTCGAGGCGGCACGACACGTCCCGCAGCGGCGACAGCTCGTAGTTGGGCTCGGCCGCCGAGATCAGCCGCACCTGATCCCCGGTCAGGAAAGCGACGAACACGACCGCCTCGGCGCCCGGACTGCGCTGGATCGCCGCCGGCACCGCGCCGTAGGGGGAGATGTGGGCGGAGTAGACGACGTCGAAGTCGCGCAGGGTCGCGCGGAGGAGGGGGACCGGGTCGGGGTCGCCGGCCAGCTTGCGGGCGAGCACCTCAGGCGCCGCGTTGGAGCCGTAGGCAATCAGCGGGGTTCGCGCGGAGAGGTCCACCTCAACCGCTCCGAGGTCGAGCGTTCGCCCGCCAACCTGGACAAACGACCGCGACGGGATCGCGTAGGGATAGCCCAGCGCACGCTCGACTGCCTCGCTTCGCTCGTCCATGATCTACCTCCGGGCCAATATCGCAGATAGGGTCCAGGGTCCATGCGGGTGCTCTTCATCGGGGATGTCGTCGGTGGGCCGGGTCGGCGGGGGATGAAGGCCGCGATGCCGAGCCTGAGGGAGCGCCACGAGCCGGACCTGGTGATCGTCAACGGCGAGAACTCGGCGGGCGGAATCGGGATCACCGAGAAGACGGCCACGGCGCTGTTCGAGGCGGGCGCCGACGTGATCACCAACGGCAACCACGTCTACCGCCACAGGGAGGTCTACGGCTACCTGAACCAGTCCCACACGGTGATCCGGCCGGCCAACTACCCGCACGCGAACCCGGGGCAGGGGTACACCGTCGTCGATGCCGGTGAGCGGCGGGTCGGCGTGATCAATCTGAGCGGCGCGGTCGGCCTGCAGGTCACCCGCTCACCGTTCTACGAGGTCGACAGCATCCTCGAGAAAATCGAGGCCGACTGCGTCGTCGTCGACTTCCACGCCGAGGTGACCAGCGAGAAGGTGGCGATCGGGTGGCACCTCGACGGCCGCGTCGCGGCCGTCTTCGGCACCCACACCCACGTGCCGACCGCCGACGCCCGGGTGCTGCCGAAGGGCACCGCGTTCATCTCCGACGTCGGGATGACCGGGTCGCGGACAAGCGTGCTGGGAGTCAAGCCGGAGCAGGCGCTGGCGTCGCTGATCACCGGGATGCCGACCAGGTTCGAAACCGCCAAGGAGGACGTCTGGGTCATGGGGGCGGTCGTGGAGGTCAAGCCCGATGGGCTGGCCGGCTCGATCGAGCAGGTGATGCTGCCGGCGCCGAACCACTCGTAAGTCGGCCGCGGCTCAGCGCTTTAGGACCTATCCCTACTGGGATAGGTCCCTAGGACTCGCTCGCTTCAGCCATCACCGGCAGGAACGCCTTGATGACGCGCTTGTTTGGGACGTACCCGCCAGCCTGGCGGCGGACCAGGCCCATCTTCAGGACTGCGTTGATGTCTCTGCTCAGCGTCTTGTCCGTCTTGCCGTGGTACATCTCGACCAAACCGGGACTTAGCGTTCGAAGCTCCGCCTTCGACAGGGGCACATCGATCTCCGACATCTCGAGCACGAGCTGGCGCTGGCGCAACCGGGCTGGCGTCGTGGCCCGGCCGAACTGCTGGTAGACATACTGCTCCCAGCGATCGGCGAACTGCTGCGTGCGAACCGTGCTCAACTGTTCGCCAAGCCCGTCAACGAACCCCTGCAGCGCGTACCGGACGAAGGGGAGGACGCCGGCGTCGCCCCTGCTCGCCTCGCGCAGCTGCCGGTAGTACTCCGTTCGAGTCTGGTTGTAGTGGTTGCTCAGAAGGTGAGTCGCCGGCGTGGGAACACCTGCTTCCAGCAGGATTCGCAGCTCCATCAACCGGGCGGTACGACCGTTGCCGTCCCCGAACGGGTGAATCCACGCGATGTAGAGATGGGCAACGATCGCCTTGACCAGCGCCATCGGAAGATCCCAGTCGGGGCTTCGCGGCGTGAAGTCCGGGCCGTTGAGCCACTCTGAAAGGCGATCCAGCAGAAACTCGCAGTCCTCCCGGGGAGCGCCCACATAACTCCCCACCCCAACGACGTGGGGCGGGATCTCGCCCGGGACAACCCCCTGATCGAGCTCGAGGTCTCTCAAGATCATCCGGTTGTAGTTCTCGATCGTCGCCCGACCCATCGGCGGCGCGACGCCAGCTACGAGCTCGTCTTTGATCTCGTTGAAGGCAACGATGACGTTGTCGATCTCGCGGCCGAGGTACTCCCTGGAGGGCGGTAGATCGAGATCCCCTTCGATCCTCTGCCGGGCCTCTTCCTCGGAGAGCGTGTTGCCCTCGATCGCGGTCGTGGCGAGAACGCCCTTGGTGAGATAGACAATGTGCATCTCCCGCGCAACCTCGGGGTTGAGCAGCGATCCGGCGATGTGGTCGATCTTCGACCGCGTCTCGCCGAACAACATCCAAAGATCCGGCGATGCCCGCTTCAGATCGACCCGGAAGTCGATCCAGGGATGGGTTTCCTGAAACGGCCGACCGACTGTCGGAATAAGTGTCTGTCGAATAGCCACCTAGCTACCCATTATAGAGCCTAAAATTGGATTTAGGGGTCCAAAACTGTCCTCTGGGTTGTCCCCAGTCTAGGAGTCTTGCGACGAAGCGTGTCCATCTGTGCCGGACCGAGTCAGCGCAACGAGCAACAAGGGGTAGAACCAGACGATGTAGAGGTAGAACCAGTGCTGGGCGGTCAGCTGGAGGGCAATCAGGAGAGCGGCGCTCAGGGCGGCTACCTGGGTGAGGGTCTTATGTCTGGGTCGGAAGGCGAGAGCGATCGCCAGCAGGCCCGTGGCGAGCAGGATCGCGATGCGGAGGGGCTCGAGGCCGGGGACCTGGCCCCAGATGCTGAAGGGGGAGTCGCGGCCGGACTGGTAGGCGATCGTACGGTCGTAGAAGGTGCCCGGGCCGGGGTCGATGGCCGCCCACAGCATTACCGCCAGCGAGACCGCCAGGAACGCCAGCGAGAACATCGCCAGAGGGACGAAGCGCCGGGCGCGCGGGTCCTGTCCCGGTGAGGGGGGACCTGCAGGCGAGGTGTACGTCCTCGGCCCCCCTTCCCCCACGCCACCCGCCGGAGATTCCGCTGAGCGGGACACTCCTCCCGCGGGCCTATACGTCGCCAGCATCGGGACCAGGAGAGCCGGGGCGAACTTTGCGAAGGTTGCGAGGGCAGCCATTGCGCCGCGGGCGACTGGGCGGGCGAGGACCAGCAGCATCGCCACCAGCAGCATCGCCACCAGCGTGTCGTTGGAGTTGGCCTCGAGCGCGTAGGCGGTGTAGGGGTAGGCGGACCAGCCGAAGGCGAGCGTCGCGGCGAGCATCCCACCCCGCGGGCCCGGGCGGATGCGACGGCCGAGCCAGATCAGCAGGGCGAAGGTGGCGAGGTCGAAGAAGACCGCCGCCGCGTGGGCCGCCGGCAGGTCGTCCCAGGTTCCGGACCAGGGCCAGATCGCCTCGAAGGGAACGTACGCGAAGTAGTTGACCGGGCCGTAGGTGTCCCCCTGGGAGACGTCCTCGGGGAAGTTGCCGTAGACCGGCTCGCCGTGGGCGACCCGGTCGGCGCCCACCACTCCCGCGTAGCCGACGTCGATCGCCCCCGAGTCGGCGATGTTGAGGCCGACCCGGAAGCCGATCAGGAAGAGGGCCGCGACCAGCAGCCAGACGGCCGGCCAGGCCGGCCGGATGCCGGCGCCGCGGCCGCGCAGGCCGATCCACAGCGCCCTGCCGAACAGGTAGAGAAGCGGCAGGTACTGGAGCGGGACGGATACGCCGATCTCGGCCCGGTTGAAGAAGAGGTGCGAGGCACCGAAGCCGAGCAGGACGAGGAGGTCGAGGTTGGCGACCCGCCAGGGGCGCCGCCAGTCGAGCAGCCCGATCAAGAAGAGGGCGCAGAGCGGCAGGAAGACGTAGGGGGCGTTGAGCTTGTGGCCGAAGGCCCCCGAGTAGCCGCGGGCCATCTTCCAAGCGACCTGGTAGCCGGTCCAGGACTCGCGGACGAGGCCGGTGACCGGGTCGACGACGACCAGCGCCACCTGCTCGTCAGCGGCGAAGTAGCCGACCTCCCAGTTGCCGTCGACCATCGCGGCGCTGTGCGTCAACCCGCCGTTCCTCTGCCGCTCCCCGGCCACCTTCGCGTCGCGATTGGCCGCCTGAACGGCCTCGTCCCTACCAATCTCCCCGTCCGCCCGCGCGGCATGCGCCGGGGTCGGAAATAGCAGCACGACGAGAAGGGGGAGGAGGAGACGGAACCTGCCGGCAACCGGACGCAGGGGGTAGCTTCGATGGTGCCTCCCCACGGCACCGCGGAGTGGTTCCTGCCCCGCAGGGGCAGACGATTCGTCCGCCGAAGGCGGACATAGGCACCAGCGCGGCCGCCCCCTGCGTCCGGACGCGCTCCTCATCACTCAATTCCGAAGTGGTCCAAGACGACCGGCGCCACGTCGCGCAGCGCCCACTGCTCCCGCTCGCCCGGGTCGTCCGGCCCGCAGCCAACGAAGAGCAGCGGGCCGAGCGAGTCGCCGCGGTGCAGGGAGCCGTGGCTGCCGCCGCCGGCGTGGGTGACCCCGCCCCAGTCGACCGCCTCGTAGCCCGGGGTCAGGGAGACGACGAGGTCGCCCGCGTGCGGGGCGCTCAGGGCCGCGAAGACACGCGCCAGCGGGTCCGGGTACTCCTCGCTGCGCAGACGGCCGTCCTCGACGACGGCCTCCAGCACCGCCAGCTCCCCCTCGACGTCCCAGCGGCCGCCACGCAGGTCCGCAACCGCGCCGCCGGGGCGGAAGCGGAGCCGCTCCCCGCCCCGCTCGACGGTGGCAGTCGCCCCCTCCCCAACCGGCATTCCGACCTCCGACCGCTCCAACGGCGCCCCGCCGGCGTCCTCCAACCAGCAGACGAGGTCGACTCCCTCGGTCTCGGCGAGGCGCCGCCCAACCTCACGGTGCTGCGCCCGCTCCCCCTCGGCCGGCAGCAAGTAGACGTGCGCGGCGCGGCCGGTCGGGCTGACCGCGAGCTGCGCCCGCTCCGGCCGGTCCTCGGACGGTTGCAGCACCGTCCACTCCCGGCCCAGCAGCTCGGCGAGCGGCAGCCCGCGGTGCACCGGCGTCTGCGCGTGGTCGGCGAGCAGGATCAGCGCATGCTCCGCGAGGAACGCGTCGAGGCCGCCCGCCGCCTCGACCAGCTTCGCGAAACAGCGGTCGGCCTTGGAGATCGACTCGATACTCGCCTCCGGCCCGTGGCGGTGCGAGTAGTTGTCGTTGTCGGGCAGCGAGAGGAGGAGGAAGTCGAAGCCCCCGCCCCGCACCAGCTCCGCCGCGCAGCAGGCCGAGTAGCCGTCGCGGGCGCCGGGGATCGAGGTCGGCTTGCAGGGCACGTCGCGGCTCGCGTAGAGGTCGCCGTAGAAGAGCTCGCCCGGGCCCCAGGTGTGGTGGCGGAATTTGAGCCGGGTGGCGTCGACGGCGCGGCGCGGCAGCCCCTCGAGCGAGACCTGGTGCCGGTGGCGGCCGCGGTAGATCAGGAACGGCGTGCAGGCGGTCCGCGCGCCAGCGTCGTCGAGGCGCTCGAAGAGCGTCTCGACCTCGGGGCTGAGGTGCGCCAGGTTCATGTTGTAGACGAGGTCGTAGAGCGCCCGAAAGACACCGAAGGCGCGGGTCGCATCCAGCGAGGAGCCGTACTCGACATAGCGTCGCTCCAGCCGGTGGTACCAGTTCATGCCGCTGATCCAGTGCCGGTCGGCGCCCACCCCGCTGACCATCTCGGCGCAGGCGACCGGGGTCACCGAGGGGAAGCTGGAGACGCAGTCGGGGACGAGGACGCCGCGCTCCAGCAGCGCCGCAAAGGATGGCGCCCGCCCCGCCGCCACCGCGCGCTCCAGCATGTCGGTCCGCAACGAGTCGACGTAGGTGAGGACGAGCTTCTTCGGAGTGCTCACTCCCCGAATGATGCTGCTACCGCAAGACCCGCAGGCCCGCGTGCTTGCGCTGGGCACGGCGGTGGCGGGATACTCCGAGCCAGACCAGGCCCGCCAGCGCCAGCAGCGCTATGACCGGCCACAGGACCGAGACGGCGGCGACGGCGAGGGCGGCCAGCGAGACCAGGAAGCCGAGCGCCCCGGAGCCTCCCCCCCCGCGCCGGCCCGCGCTGCTGACCACGTCGCTGACGACGAGGCAGGCAAAGACGGCGCCGGCAAAGCAGAAGACGGCGCCGACCGGGGCGTCAAGGTCAGCCGCGCCGGCGAGCAGCAGCCCGACGGCGAGGCCGATCGCCGCGGCGAGCAGGGTCATCCGGCCGCGGGCCGAGCCGCGGGTCCCGGTGGTGCCGGCGAACATCCCGATCGCGATGCCGATACCGAGCTCGAGACTGATGCCGGAGAGGAAGCTCACGCGGAAAACCTACACTTCAGCGATGCCCAAGCCGCCCCACCGGCGACGAGCCCACACGCGGACGCGAGACCTGGAGCGCTACGCGGGGCTGTTCGCCGAGCGCACCCGGGTGATGCGGTCATCGGCGATGCGCGACCTGATGGCGGTCACCGCCCGTCCCGAGGTGATCTCGCTGGCGGGCGGCCTGCCCGACACTTCGACCTTCCCGCCGCAGACCTTCGCGGCCCAGATGACGAAGATCGCTCAGAAGTCGGCGGCGGAGGCGCTCCAGTACGGGCCGACCGAGGGCTTCAAGGAGACCGTGGACTGCATCCTGCAGGTGATGGGCGCCGAGGGCATGCTGCCCGACCCCGAGGACGTGATCGTCACCACCGGCGGCCAGCAGGCGATCGACCTGATCTGCAAGACGCTGGTCGATCCCGGCGACGTGGTGATCTGCGAGGCGCCCACCTACCCGGGCGCCGTGCCTGTCTTCTGCAGCTACCAGGCCGACGTCGTCCAGATCGAGTGCGACGGCGACGGGATGCGGATCGAGGAGCTCGAGCCGGTGCTGGAGAGGCTGGCCGGGGAAGATCGCCGGCCGAAATTCGTCTACTCGGTTCCGAGCTTCCAGAACCCGGCCGGAGTGACGATGTCCTTGGAGCGACGGCGGCGACTGGTCGAGTTGGCCCGCCACCACGAGGTCCTGGTCGTCGAGGACAACCCCTACGGGCTGCTCCGCTTCAGCGGCGATCCGCTGCCGCCGCTCTACCAGCTCGACGGCGGCGACTTCGTGATCTACGTCGGCACCTTCTCGAAGATCCTCTCCCCCGGCATCCGGCTGGGCTGGGCGGTGGCGCCCCCGCCGGTGATGGAGAAGATCGTTCTCGGCAAGCAGGCCGCCGACCTCTGCACCTCGACCCTCACCCAGCACTTCGTGCGCGAGTACTTCGCCGAAGGGAGGTGGCGGGAGTACATCGAGAGCCTGGTCGAGATCTACCGGCGGCGGCGCGACACGATGATCGAGGCGCTGCGCGAGCACTTCCCGGCGGAGGCGACCTGGACCGAGCCGGAGGGCGGCCTCTTCATCTGGGCGACTCTGCCCGAGTACATCGACAGCGGCGACCTGCTGGCGAAGGCGCTGCGCGACGACGTCGCCTTCGTGCCGGGCCAGGCCGCCTACGTCGACGATCGCGGCCGCAACTCGATGCGGCTCAACTTCTCCGGGGTCGGCGAGGACGAGATCCGCGAGGGGATCCGCCGCATCGGCAAGGTGGTCTCCGAGCAGGTCGAGCTGTACAGCGCCCTTACCGGCGAGCACCCGGTGGCGCCGGCGCCCCCCAAGGACGAGGCCGGGCAGGCTGACGTGCTCCCGTTCCACAGGACGGGCGAGGGCGGCGCGTGAAGGTCGCCGTGCTGAAGGGCGGGCGGTCGCTGGAGCGCGGCGTCTCCCTGCGCTCGGGCGCCAGAGTCGAAGACGCGCTGGAGCGGCTCGGCCACGAGGTGCTGCCGCTCGACGTCGGCACCGACCTAGTCGAGCGGCTGACCGCGGAGCGCCCCCGGGTCGCCTTCGTGGCGATGCACGGGCGCGGCGGCGAGGACGGCACGGCCCAGGAGCTGCTGGAGATCCTCGACATCCCCTTCACCGGGCCCGGCGTGGCGGCCTGCGGGCGCTGTATGGACAAGGTGCTGGCCAAGCACGCGCTGCGCGAGGCGGGTGTGCCGACGCCGGACTGGTTCGCCTTCAACGAGACGGCATTCCGCGAGCTGGGGGCGGCCGACGCGCTGGGGGCGCTGGAGGAGCGGGTCGGCTTCCCGCTGGTGGTCAAGCCAAGCCGCGGCGGCTCGGCGCTGGGGGTGAAGTTCGCGGCGAGCCGGTTCGAGGTGCCGGAGGCGCTGGTCGCCGCCTTCAGCTACGACGACCGGGTGCTGCTGGAGCGCTTCGTCGAGGGGCGGGAGCTGGCGGTCAGCGTGCTCGGCGCCGAGCCGCTGCCGGTGGCTGAGGCGATCCCGGTCGGCGGCGACCGCTACGACTTCGAGGCGCGCTACGAGATCGGGCGCACCAGCTTCGCCTGCCCGGCCGAGCTGGGCGATGCCGAGACCGCCTCGGTCACGGAGACGGCGCTGGCCGCCTACGAGGCGCTTGGCTGCTCGGGCTTCTCCCGCGTCGACCTGATCCTCGGCGACGACGGCCCGCGGGTGCTCGAGGTCAACGCGATCCCCGGCCTCACCGACACCAGCCTCCTCCCCCAGGCCGCCGAGGCCGCGGGCATGTCCTTCGAGCAGCTTGTCGAGCGGATCCTCGACCTCGCCCTGAAGCCGGCTGTTTAGGAGTCCTCGCCCTGGGCGAAGTCCTCGGGCGAGACCTCGTCGAGGAAGTCCTTGAACTTGTCGACGACCTCCTCGGTGTCCTCGACCTCGTGCTCGAACTCGATCGCCGACTCTTCGATCACGTCCTCGGCCGCGAAGATCGGGGCCGAGACGCGAACGGCGAGGGCGAGGGCGTCGGAGGGGCGGCAATCGATCTCCAGCTCCGAGCCGTCGACCGAGACGGTGATCGAGGCGTAGAAGGTGTTGTCGCGCAGCTCGGTGACGGAGACCCGCTCGCACTTCGCGTCGAGCCGCTCGAGCAGGTTGGAGAACAGATCGTGGGTCATCGGCCGCGGCGTCGAGGCGCCCTGCAACTTCATCAGAATCGCCGCCGCCTCGGGGTGCCCGATCCAGATCGGCAGGAATTTGTTCCCGTCGACAGTCTTCAGCAAGACGATCGGCTGCTTGCCGACCATGTCGAAGCTGACGCCGTAGATCTGCATCTGTTGCACGAGTGGGCGATCCTGGATTCGAACCAGGGACCTCGTCCTTATCAGAGACGCGCTCTAACCGACTGAGCTAATCGCCCTGGGCCAGGCCGATGATAGCGGCAGGATGCAGGGCAGCCGAGGACGTTACGCGCCGCTACAGGGACGGTCAGGACGCCTGTGCCGCGGGTGCAACGCCCATTGACTGAGCGGCAATCTCGTCGCCCCACTGGTGCCACCCGGGGCGGCCATGACGAGCAAACAGCTCCAAGAAGGGGGCCGGCGAACAAGCCTCGACGATGTCGTAGAGCTGCTCGGGCTTACGCGAGTGCTCGCGCTTGCGCTCGGGAAACAGATTGACCCGCCGCCGCCCCGGTGCGAGCGTCCGTCGCGACCCCCTGACCCCAAACAAGACCAGCTCGGTCACATTGCGGAAGTAGAAGCCGACACCTCTGCCATCGGGACCCCCGTCCTTCCGAACCTTGAACCAGACCAGATTCGTCTTGTAGTCAAAGCCCCACCGTCGCATGACCTCCAGACCCTCCCCAAGCAGGGCATTTGGCACCCACAGGTAGAGGTGGGCCTGCTCGCCCACAGCCTCGCCCACGGGTAGCCCACCGATCTCCTCGAAGCTCATGGTGCGGTAGCGCGCCAGCCGTACGTGCTCAGGGGCAACCTTGCCGGTACGATTCTGAAACCGCCAGGGAGGATCCGCGAGGACTGTCTCAAAGGTTTTCCCCCTGGCGAATGAGAGGAGTGACTGGTTGGCGAGGTCGCTCATATGCCGATGGTGTCTCAGCTGCGGCGGCGGCCGAGGTCGCGGGCCAGGGCGAGCGCCTGGTCAAGGTCGTCGAAGCGGATCTCGACCGCGATCTCCTCGCCCCTGCTGCGCACCTCGACCTCGTGGCCGAGGGCGGACTCGAGCCGGTCGGCGGCATCGCGCATCGCCGCCGCTCGCTCGGGGTCGAGCCGCCGGCGAGATCCCATCCCAGCTTTTGGCTGGCCAGCCAGCTTGACCCTGTTCTCGGTCTCGCGGACCGACCAGCCGCGCTTCGCGGCGTCGCGGGCGAGGCGGCGGCGGACGTCGTTGCCACGGGCCCCGAGCAGGGTCCGCCCGTGGCCCTCGCTGAGCTTGCCGGACTCGAGCAGGGCGAGCGCCTCGTCGGGCAGGTCGAGGAGGCGGATCAGGTTGGAGACGGCGGGGCGGCTGCGGCCGAGGCGGCGGGCCAGGTCCTCTTTGGAGAGGCCGAGGTCCTCGATCAGCGTCGCGCAGGCGCGCGCCTCGTCGACCGGGTTGAGATCCTCGCGGACCATGTTCTCGATCAGCGCCACCTGCAGCCGCTCGGCCTGCTCGGAGTCGCGGATGATCGCCGGCACCTTCTCCAGGCCGGCCTGCTGCGCCGCCCGCCAGCGCCGCTCACCGGCGACCAGCTCGTAGCTGCCGTCGTGGAGGGGCCGGACGAGCAGGGGCTGCACGACGCCGCTGGCCTCGATCGAGGAGGCCAGGCCGGCCAGCGCCTCGGGGTCGAACCTGGTGCGAGGCTGGTCCGGGTTCGGCTTGATCAGCCCGACCGGCAGCTCGCGCAGCTCACCGGCGCCCTCGGCCACGGCCTCCGGCAGGATCGAGGCCAGCCCCCGTCCGATCCCGCGCTTCGTGCTGCTAGCCACGCTCCGCCAGCTCCTTCGCCAGCGCGCGGTAGGCGTCGGACCCGCGCGAGGAGGGGGCGTGCTCGGTTATCGGCAGACCGTAGCTCGGCGCCTCGGCGACCCTGACGCTGCGGGGTATGACCGTATCGAAGACCATTTCCGGAAAGTGCTCGCGCAGCTCGCGCTCGACGTCCTGGGCGAGGCGGGTGCGGTTGTCGTGCATAGTGATCAACAGCCCCGACACCTTCAGCGCGGGGTTGAGCTCGCGGCGAATCAGGCCGAGCGTCTCGAGGAATTGGACGAGCCCCTCCAGGGCCAGGTACTCGGCTTGGACCGGCACGATCACCCGGTCGGCCGCGGCCAGGGCGTTAACGCTGACCGGCCCCAGGGAGGGGGGGCAGTCGAGCAGGGTGAAGGCGAAGCGCTCCCGGACCGGCCCCAGCCTCTCGCGCAGCCGCGTCTCGGCGCCCTCGATCCGCGGCAACTCGATCGACGCCGCCGCCAGGTCGCGGTTGGCGGGAACGAGCCAGAGGTTGTCGGGGCCGGCTGGCCGGGCCGCCTCGGCGACCGAGACGTCGCCGGTCAGGCAGTCGTAGGAGGACGGATGCAGATCGCGATCGCCGCCGAGAGCGACGGTCGCGTTGCACTGGGGGTCGAGGTCGGCCAGCAGGGTCTGCGAGCCGGAGCCGGCTACGCAGGCGGCGAGGTTTACCGCGGTCGTCGTCTTCCCCACGCCGCCCTTCTGGTTCGCCACCGCGTAGACAGTGCCCATGCGCGCTGAGACTAGCCTCCCCGCGGGCGCTTCTTGGCCATGCCCGGGCGGCGGGGCAGGTCGGGCGGGGTCTCGCCCCACTTGCGAAGCAGGTGAAGGTGGCGGTGGCGGCTGCCGGCGTAAGGACCGACGGGGAGGATTCGCTCGGGTCGCATCGCCAGCCGCTCGGCGGCGCGTTCGAGCTGCGCCTCCTCGTCCGCATCCCGCTTCCCCTTCCAGGCGACCAGCACCCCCCCGCCGGCCAGGAGCGGCGACGCCAGCTCGGCGAGGGTCGAGAGCCGACCCAGCGCGCGGGCGGTGACGGCTTCGTATGCCTCGCGGCCCTCTCCGCTTGCCAGCTCCTCCGAGCGGGCGTTGAGGACCCGGGCGTTCTCGATCCCGGCGGCGTCGATCGCCCGGCGCATGAAGTCGCACTTGCGGTCCACCGACTCGATCAGGTCAAGCTGCGCCCCGGGCATGGCCACGGCGAGGACGAGGCCCGGAAACCCAGCTCCAGAGCCGATGTCGGCGATCCGGGACGCCTCGCGGAGCTGCCAGACCTGAAGGCCGGTGAGGCTGTCGGCGACGTGGACCTTCCAGGCGCGCTCGGCCTCTGTGACCGAGCTGACCGAGGCGCGCTCGGCGGCGAGCAGGTCGAGGACCTTCTGCAGGGCGGCGTGGGCCTCCGGCCCGAGCGCCGCGGTGGGGTCAGAGGTCACTCCGAGACTAGGGGCGCGACAACGACACAGCGGTGTGGCTCGTCGCCTTCGCTGTAGGTCTCGACCCCCGCCCGCTCCTTGAGGTGTTCGTGGACGACGCGGCGCTCCTGGGCGCTCATCGGGTCCATCTCGATCGTGCGGTTGCCGGTCAGGGCCTGCTCGGCGGCGCGTTCGGCGCGCGACGTCAGCACCTCGCGGCGCCGCTCCCGGTACCCGGCGGCGTCGACGACCACCCGCTTGCGGTCGCGCATGCCGCGGAAGGCGGCCTGGTAGCAGAGCAGCTGCAGGGCATCGATCGTCTGGCCCCGCTTGCCGATCAGCAGCCCGTAGTCGCCCTCGCCCTCGACGACGACGTCGATCCGCTCGTCGTCCTCACGGACCTCAACCTCACCTACAAGGTCAAGCTCCTCGAGGACGCCTCCGACCAGCTCCCTCGCCCGCTCGGCGGGCTCGCTCGGCCAATCCGCAGTCTCGGTCACTCCCGCACCCTACCCCGCTCGGCTGTCAAGCGGGGGTCGGGTGGCCCTTCTTCGGACGGATACTCAGAGCAGCCGCAGGCTGCGAGTTCGAAGGGGGCCCGCTCGGCTGTCAAGCGGGGGGTGGGTGGCTCCTCTTCGGACGGATACTCAGAGCAGCCGCAGGCTGCGAGTTCGGAGAGGAGCCACCCACCCCCCGCCCCCTACCGCCGCTTCTTCTTCTTCCGCGGCGGCGGCGGCGGCGGCTTCGCAGCCGCCAGCTCGGCGGGGGTGGGCGCCTCGGGCACCGGGATCACCTTCTGGATCGTGTACTGCTGCCCGATCGTCCAGACGTTGGTCGTGATCCAGTAGAGGACGAGGCCGGCCGGGAAGCTGATCACGAAGGGGACGAAGATGAAGGGCAGGGCGAACATGATCATCCGCTGGTTCTTGTCGGCCGTGACCGACATCACCAGCCCGGAGACGAGCTGCGTGCCGATGTAGAGGATCAGCAGGACGATCATCACGGCGCCGGTCGCCTTCGCGGTCAAGTCGGGGATGAAGAGGAAGGACGCGAGGTCGCCGCATTTCCCGGCCTCGCAGCCGATGTCGGCCGGCAGCTCGTTGCGCAGCAGGTAGAAGAGGGTGATGAAGACCGGCAGCTGGGCGAGCAGCGGGATGCAGGAGGAGAACGGGTTGACTTTGTTCTCCTTGTAGAAGCGCATCATCTCCTGCTGCATGCGCTGACGGTCGTTTTTGTATTTGGCCTGGATCTCCTTGATCTGCGGCTGCAGCGCCTGCAGCGCCCGCATCCCCTTCAGCTGTTTGTAGGTGAGCGGGATCAGGATGGTCCGGGTGAGAACGGTGAGCGCGATGATCGACATCCCCCAGCTGAGGCCGGCGCTGTCGTGGAAGAACTGCAGAACCGAGTTGGCGATCTCGATCAGCGGCTGGAGGATGTTCGCGGCGGGCATCACGTGCGGGCCTCGCCATGATGCGTCGCCGGATCGACCGGCCCGACCCGCAGCGTGAAGCGCTTCGGCACCGGGTCGAAGCCGCCGTGGCTGAAGGGGTTGCAGCGCAGCAAGCGCCAGGAGGCGAGGAGGAGGCCGCGGGACACGCCGAAGCGGCGCACCGACTGAGCGGCGTAGGCGGAACAGGTCGGCTCGTAGCGACAGCGGCGGGGACGCGACGGGGAAATCCAGCGCTGGTAGGCGGCGATCGCGGCGAGGAGGAAGCGTTTCACGTGGAACGCCTGCCGCTTCCAGACTCCTCCAGAGCCTCCTCGATGCTCGCCCTCGCGCCGGCGACGCCCTCGCGCTCGATCAGGGCGCCGATCTCCGGCCGCGCAACGAGCACGAAGTCATGGCGCGCCGGGAAGCGGTCGGAAAGGCTCCAAAATGCCTCGCGCAGCGCCCGCTTGACGCGGTTGCGGTCGACGGCGGCGCCGATCTTGCGACTCGCGGACACGCCCAGCCTCACATCCCGGTCGCCTTGCTCGCCCTCGTCGCGGCGGGGAAAGCTGTAGAGAACGAGATAGCGAGTCGCATGTGATGAGCCTTCGCGGTAGACGCGGTCGAACTCGCCGCTTCGCGAGAGGCGCCGTCGCTTCGCCGCCATCTAAACGGTCAGGCGCTTCCGGCCTTTGCGCCGCCGTCGCTTCAGGATCGCGCGACCCCCGCGCGTGCTCATCCGCGCCCGGAACCCGTGCGTCTTGGCCCGCTTCCGCTTCTTCGGCTGATAGGTGCGCTTCATCCGGCGTCGCAGTATACGGCCCGCCCCCAAAACTTTTGCTCGGGATTTGCGAGACCCCCCGGCCCGGCCGCACAGCCCGCCGCTATGGTCGCGCACAGGTGCAAGACGACACGGATCGACAGGACCTGGACCATCTCTGGGAAGAGGTCCAGGAGCGGCTGCGGGCCTCGGTCCCGCCCTCGACCTTCAGGCTCTGGCTGGAGCCACTGCGGGTCGCCGGGACGCAGGGCGGAGTCCTCTACCTCTCGGCCCCCGGCGGCATCCGCGCCTGGGTCGAGCGGCGCTACTCGTCGCTGATCCGCGAGGCTCTGGCCGACACCGGAACGGCGTTCCGAGACGTCAGCTTCGCCGCTGCGCTGAGCAGAGACGCCGAGCTGGAGCCGGATCGCGCCGCCACGGCCGAGCTCAACCCCAACTACACCTTCGAGCGGTTCGTGATCGGCGAGGGCAACCGCCTCGCCCACGCCGCGGCGCTGGCCGTCGCCGAGACGCCCTCCGAGGCCTACAACCCGCTCTTCCTCCACGGCCCACCCGGGCTCGGCAAGACCCACCTGTTGGTCGCGATCGCCAACTACCTGCGAGCCAACGCGCCTGGCCTCAACGTCCGCTACACGACCGCCGAGTCCTTCACCAACGAGTTCGTCGGAGCGCTGCGCTCGAGCGGAGCCGAGGCGTTCAAGCGCCGCTACCGCAACATCGACGTGCTGCTCGTCGACGACGTCCAGTTCCTCGAGGGCAAACACCACACCGAAGAGGAGTTCTTCCATACCTTCAACACGCTGTACGAAGGCGGTAGCCAGCTGATCCTCTCGGCCGACCGGATCCCGAGCGAGCTATCCACCCTCGCCCTGCGATTGCGCGACCGTTTCGAGTGGGGCCTGACCCTCCCAGTCGAGCCGCCCAACCTGGCCACCCGGCTCACCGTCCTGCGCCGCCTGGTTCGCGAGGCCGGGGTCGAGACCGCGGACGGCAACGTCCTCTTCGAGCTGGCCAGCCGGATCGAGGCCAACGTACGCCAGCTGCACGGAGCGCTGACCCGCGCCATCGCCCACGCCTCGCTGACCGCCAAGCCGCTCAGCTCCGAGCTGATCGTCGAGGTGATCCCGAAGGCGCCCCGCTCGGTCGAGACGACGCCGGTCGAGGAGATCCAGCAGAAGGTCGCGGTCGCGTTTGGGATCTCCCGCGCCGAGCTGGTCGGCGCAACGCGGACCGCCACCCCAGTTCGCGCCCGCCAGGCCGCAATCTTCCTGACCCGCGAGCTAACCGACCTCTCCCTGCCCCAGATCGGCCGCCTCTATGGCGGCCGTGACCACTCGACAATTCTCAACTCGGTTCGCCGTGTCGAAGCACGGCTGACCAAGGACGACGCGCTTGCCTCACGGATCGCCGAGCTGCGCTCCGCAATCCACAGCCCCGCTGCAAACTCCACCTGACAGCCGACGCCGCTGCAAGAATCAATATCTTCCCACAGCCCTCTCCACAGCCCTCAAACCCTCTGTCCGGGCCAAACCACCCATGTCTCCCGTAGTTTCCACAACCCCTAATCCAACTAAAAAGGCACTCATCACTTGAAGTTCACCACCAAACAAGAAGAGCTTGTCTCCAAGCTGTCGATCATCTCCCGTGCCGTGTCCACTCGAGCCGCGACGCAGTCGCTCTCCGGAATCCTTCTGAGCGCTTCCGAGGACGGCGTGACCCTTCGCGCCACCGACCTCGAGATGGGTTTACAGACGGGCCTCGTGTCGGATGTCGACGGGATGGGCTCGGTGCTTCTGCCCGGCCGGCTGCTTGCCGAGCTGACTCGCTCGCTCGGCGATGCAGTGGTGGAGATCGAGTCGCGCGAGGCGGAGCGCGACGTGGAGATCCGCAGCGGCGGCTCCAGCTTTCACCTCCGGATCCTGCCCGCGGAGGACTTTCCCAACTTCCCCGACGAGGACGACGCCCCTTTGAGGATCCCGGCTCCGGCGCTGGCCTCGAGCATAGAGCTGGTCGCTCGCGCCGCCTCGCGGGACGACATGCGGCCGGTGTTGACCGGCGTCCTCGTCACCGCCGCCGGCGAGGAGATGACGATGGTCGCGACCGACTCCTACCGGCTTGCCGTCAAGCGAACCGAGCTGGAGACCGGGATCGGCGGCGAGCTGGAGGCCAACATCCCGGCCCGGGCGCTGCGCGAGCTGGGCCGGATCGTCTCGACCGAGCAGGTTGCGGACGTCTCGGTCAGCCTGCTGCGCAACCAGGCTGTCTTCAGGGCAGGGGCGGTCGTCCTCAACACGAGGCTGATCGAGGGCCAGTTCCCCAACTTTCAACAGCTCCTGCCGAAGTCCTACGAGCACGACGTGAGATTGCCGCGGGCCGAGCTCCTCGACGTAACCCGCCGGGTCAGCCAGCTCGCGCAACGCAACGCGCCGCTGCGCCTCTCCTTCGCCCCCGGCGAGCTGACCGTGGCGGCCTCGACACCCGACGTCGGCGACGCCGAGGAGACGATGCCGGCGGCGTTCGAGGGCGAGCCGCTGGAGATCGGCTTCAACCCCGACTTCTTCAAGGAGGGCATCGAGAGCGTCGAGGGGGACGAGCTGATACTGCGGCTGATCTCGCCGCTGCGCCCGGGCCTGCTGCAGCCGGTCGACAACGACGACTTCCGCTACCTGGTGATGCCGATCCGCCTCAACGTGTAGGGAGGGCAGGTGCTGGTCACCGCCGTCGAAGCGAGGCCGCTGCGCAGCCTGGTCGACGTGCGGATCGAGCTGGGGGCGGGGATCGTCAGCCTGATCGGCCCCAACGGCGCCGGCAAGACCAACTTCCTCGAGGCGCTCTACTTCGCGCTCACCGGCCGTTCGTTCCGCACCTCCGATCGGCGCGACCTGATCCCCTTCGGCGGCTCGCTCGCCCGGGTCGAGGCCGTGGTCTGCGACGCGGACGGCGTCGAGCGGCGGCTGCTCGCCTCGGTGAGCCGGGCTGAGGGCCGCCGGCATCTGCTCGACGGCAGCCCGGCCGACCCGGCGACGCTGGCCCGCAACCGCCCCCCCGTCGTGGTCTTCTCGCCCGACCGGCTGGCGCTCGTCAAGGGCCCGCCGGCGGAGCGACGGGCTCACCTCGACCGCTTCGTCGCGGCACGCTGGCCGTCGCGCTCCGAGCTGCGCCGCCGCTACGGACAGGCGCTCGCGCAGCGCAACGCGCTGGTCGCACAGCTCGCCGGCGGGCTTGGCGCGGCCACCGAGCTGGATGTCTGGGACGCGGCGCTGGCCGAGGCGGCCGCGGCGCTGGCCGAGGCGCGGGCGGCGGCGGTAGAGGAGCTGTCCGCGCCGTTTGCGGAGGCAGCCGGCGAGCTGGGGCTGGAGGGGCGCGCGGCGATCGAGTACGTGCCGCGCGCCGCCGGCTCGGCAGCCGAGATCCTCGTCGGGCTGACCGAGCGGCGAGACGCCGACCTGAGGCTGGGTAGGACATCCTGGGGGCCGCACCTCGACGAGCTGAAAATCGCCTCCGCCGGCAGATCGCTGCGACGCTACGGCTCGCAGGGCCAGCAGCGCGCGGCTCTGCTGGCGCTTCTCTTCGCCGAGCGCGACGCCCTGCTCGAGGCCCGCCGGGCGCCGCCGCTGCTGCTGCTCGACGACGTGATGAGCGAGCTTGACCCGGAGCGGCGCGAGCGCCTAGTGGAGCGCCTGGACGGCGCCGGGCAGGTGTTGATCACCACCACCACCGAGGAGTCGGTGCCCGGGCGAGCGAAGCGAAGCGTGGTGCGGATGCCGATCGCCGTCCCGCACGCCGCCGCCGCATGACCCGCCGCCGCGCCCCGCGCCCCGCGGCGAGCGCGCTGCGTG
>VRUE01000033.1 GCA_019456285.1 Solirubrobacterales bacterium
ATCGTCGCCGCCAGGTTGGCGGTCTCGGTCTTGGTCATCGTCTGCACGGCGACCGGGGCGCCGCCGCCGATCGGCACCCCGCCGACGAATACCTGGCGCTTGGATGGCATGCCTGCAGGGTATCTGGGCCGGCAACCGGCGAATGCCCCGTCCCTCGAATGACCGCGCGGGGTCAGTCCTCTGGCAGGAAAATAACCCTCAAGTGACTGACAGGAAAATAACCCTCAGGCAGCCACCGCCCAGAGGACCGGCAGGGGCAGGGCCCAGATCTTCGGGGCGAGTCGCACCGCCTCGCCGCCGGTGTGGAGGATGACCCCGGTGCCGAACTCGTCGCCAAGCGCCGTGGCGAGGCTCCGCATTCCGCGTGAATCGCGCGGCGTGAGAGTCGCGGCGGCCTTCACCTCGACGGCGCAGACCGGACCGCCACGCCGCTCGATCACGGCGTCCACCTCCAGTCCCTCCGCGGTGCGGTAGTGGAAGATGGCCGGGCGGGCATCGCTGACACTTGCCTGCTTGACGATCTCCATCATCACGAAGTTCTCCAGCACGGCGCCGAACGATCGGTCGACTCCCTCGCCGCCGCCAAGCAGGTGGGCCAGCAGGCCGGCGTCGGAGAGGATCAGCTTCGGCGACTTGATCAGCCGCTTGCCGACGTTGCGGAACCAGGCCGGAACGGTCAGGACGAGGAACGCCGTCTCGAGCAGTGCGACGTATCGCTTCAGCGTCGTCTGCGGCATGCCGAGGTCGCGCGAGACTCCGGCGTAGTTGAGCAGCCCGGTCGCCCGCGCGGCCAGCACGAGCATGAGACGGGGCAGGTCGGCCAGGCCGGCGAGGTTGGCGAGGTCCCGCACCTCCCGCTGCAGCATCGTGTCCAGATAGCTGTCGAACCAACGCTGGCGCCGCGCCCCGGCGCGAGCGACCGCCTCCGGGAAGCCACCGGCCCCGATGCGCGCCAGCAGGTCCTCCTTTCGCGGCGGATCGCCGCTCGCGGCGAGGGCCGCGGGCTCACCGGCCAGCAGGGCATCGAGGAAGGGCTCCCGGTGGCCCTCTATCTCTCCCTGCGATAGCGGCCAGAGTCGTAGCACCTCCATGCGGCCGGCCAGCGTCTCCGCGACACGGGGAAGGGTCAACACGTCGGCCGATCCGGTTAGCACGAACCGGCCCGGACGCCGGTCGCGGTCGACGCTCGCCTTGATCTCCCGCAGCAGATCGGGGGCGCGCTGCACCTCATCGATGACCAGTGTCCGCGCCGCCTCGGCCACGAAGCCGGCCGGATCCTCACGAGCGGCTGCGAGAGTGAGGCCGCGATCCAAGCTGAGATAGCGGGCGCCGTCGAGCTGCGCCACCAGGGCCTGCGCCAGCGTGCTCTTGCCGCTCTGGCGCGGTCCGATCAACATCGTTACCGGCGTGTCGCGCAACGACTCCCTCAACTCCGGCATGAGATGCCGTTCGATCATAGCTGTAATTTAACCACAAAGTGGTTGATTTACGGCCACAGCCTGGTCTGTACACGTCCTCGCCTTGGTCGCACGGCGACCGGGGCGCCGCCGACGCTGCCGCTTGGAGGCCGTCTCGGGGGCGCACCGGGAGGGCGGCGCGAGAAATCCGCCCGAGCGTGAATCCCCGGTTCGGCGCATCCGTATCCTGCAAAGGATGGGTGCGCGCCGCCGTATTTGGGTGCTTTCGGCCGCGGTCTTTGCGGCCTCGCTGCTTGCCGCTCCGGCGGCGCAGGCGGAATTCCACCTGATCAAGGTCCGCGAGGTCCATCCCGGCTCCAGCGACGACAGCTACGTCGTGCTGCAGATGCTCCAGCCCGGCGAGAAGTTCGTCGGCGGCCACAGCCTGCGCGTCTACGACGCGAGCGGCGGCACGAAATACACGTTCACCTTCACCGCGGGGGACGTCTACTCCAGCGGCTATATCGCGCCGAACGGCGACCACGGCAACAACACGATCTTGGTCGGTGGCACCGGCGTGCAGGCGGCCTTCGGCGTCGCACCGGACGACCGGGCGGAGGCCGGTTTCGAGATCGACGCAGGCGGCGGAGCCGTATGTTGGCTCGCCGGCCAGCCGCCCGACTGCGTCTCCTGGGGAAACTTCAGCGGCTCGCCCACCTCGCCGACCGGCGCACCGGCCGAGCCGGCGGGCATCCCGAACGGCATGGCCCTGCGCCGGACGATCGCACCGAACTGCCCCAGCCTGCTCGAGGCGGCCGACGATCGCAACAGCAGCGCCCTCGACTTCTTCCTGGCCTTCCCGAGCCCGCGCCCGAACTCCGTCACGCCGACCGAGCGGGCCTGCTCGGGCTCGGGGGCGCAGGGGGGCGATCAGCGATCGGGGGCGGCAAATCGGGCGGCCCACCCGCAGACGCGGATCAGGCGGCGGCCCCGTCGCAGGACCCGCGACCGCACACCGACCTTCCGCTTCACCTCCAGCCGGGCCCGCTCCACCTTCCTCTGCAAGCTCGACCGGCGGCGGTTCAGGCGCTGCCGCTCGCCCTTCACGACGAGGCGGCTCTCGTTCGGCTGGCATCTGTTCAAGGTCAAGGCGCGCGCCGCGAACGGCAGGGTCGACCCCTCGCCGGCCTCCTACAGGTTCAAGGTCGTGAAGCGGAAGCGCCGCCACTAGCCCCGTTTTCCGCATCTGACGGCACATAGCTGGCCCCGCATCCCGCGCTGGAGCGGGAAAGGCAGGCGACCTCCGATTGGGCTACGGCGCCGTGTCGCTGAGCGTGACGACGAGATCCATCTTGTAGCTGAGGCCGGCGATAGTCGAGGTCGCCGAGGCCGTCGAGGGCACCGTGAGAATCAGCTGATTCGGCTGGTAGACGGTGTCGAAGGATCCCAGACCGGTGCCGACGGCAGCGCTGAATATGGTTACCGCCGTGGTGTTGCCACCGATGCGGCAGGGGGTGGAGCAGTCGTGTGTGGGCAGATTGGAGCCGCCTTCGGTGGGGGGCTGTGGTTCGAAGCTGGAGGCCGCACCCCGGTCCGAGTCCAGCCGCAGCGCCGTTGCCGGTAGCGTGATCGTGTCTGGGCGTAGCGCCGCGCCCTGGTAGTACTCGCCCGCGTTCGTCGATCCGTCGTCGCACGGAGCGTTGGCGGTGGTTGCACAGAAGAGCTTCAGCGCCGGCGAGGCGCTCGCCGAAGCGGTGGCCCCGGCGACCTGCATGGCCCAGCCTGCTCCGCTACCCCGATCGTCATTTACGTTCGAGTTGCCGACGGTCCCCACCTCCTGGTCCACGAGCTGCCCGCCGGTCAGTGTCAGGGAGGAGAGGTTTGGAATCTCGTCGTCCCAGGTATCGGTGAGAGCGCCCGCCGCCGCGGGAGGCCACAGCGCCAGTGCCCCAAGCACCACAACCAGCCCGCTGGCCCGAGCCGTTGCCACGCTGCCCGCCCTAGTGAGGTCCGTAGGCACCACTATCGGCAGCTGAGGCCAGCTCGACGAGTTGGGCAGCCGTCGTCGGCTCGGTCGCGGTCGCTGCTCCGACGCGCAGGCTCTCCGCAGCGACCAACTCATGGCCCGCGAGCCCGCGACGGATCTCGTCCTTGAGTCCCGTTGCGCCGCTGCCCCCGGTGTCGCTTGCAACTACCAGCAGTCGGCCCGCGTCCAGGTCGCAGAGGCGGTCGCTGTCTCTCAAGCGGCGCTCGAGTGCCTTCGCGATGCGCCGCTTGCTCCTGGCGTCCGCGGGCAGGCCGCCGACGACGATCGCCGACACCGGGGCACCGGTCCAGGGGATCTCGCCCAGCTCGTGTTCGAGCAGGGCGAACGCCCTCTCGGCGTCGAGCGGCCGGCGGCGCCTTCGCCGCCGCTCGGCCAACGCCGCCAGCAGCGCCGCCGCTCCGAGCGCGATCGCCACCCAGGCCCACCAAGGAAGTCCCCCGTCCTCGGGGAAAGCCTCCTGGTTCTTCGGCCCCTGGTCCGCCGGGATGGTGATGGTCTCGTCCAGGCGGGCGACGCCGCCCTCGTACCTCACCTGGGCCTTGACGCGGAAGGTGTCGCCCGCGCTCGGTCGCAGCTCCGAGCGCTCGGAGCGGATCTGGGAGATCGTCCGCGGCCATATCGTGCCGTGATCGATCCGCTGCCTGATCGCGACCGAGTCCTCGTGTAACACCGCCACCCAGCCCTTGAGGTCGGTCAGTGTCACGTTACCGTCGTTGCGGGCCTTGAAGACGTTCACGAGTTTGCCCCCCACCAGCTCGAGCTTCGGGTCAAAGAGCCTCAGGGCCGCCTTGCGCGGCCCGGGAATCCGGACATCGTTGATGAGGGCGAAACGGATCCGCTGGGTGATCACCAGCGGGTCGCCCGCGCTCTGCACTTCCTGGGTTCGCTGGTTGGTCTGGGTGACGCTGAACCCGCTCACGTTGTTGCCCGTGCGGGCATTCGCCGGGACCTGGACCGTGAACTGGAAGCCCCTCGACCGCCGGGGCGGAATGGCCTGGTTCCTCGTCGCCATCTTGACCCAGCTCGCCGGAGGCCTCAGGGGCTCGCCGGCCTGTGCGTAGGCGGGCCCGAAGTTCTCGCTTCTCGCCGAGCTGACCGGCACGACCTGAACCTTGGCGGTGCTGCGCTTCGATTGGTTGGTCACGAGCACTCGGCCGCGGAGCGTCTGGCCCGGCGCGGCGTCCCACTCGAACGTCGGCACCTCCCGGAAGCGACCGTCCAGGAGCTCCTGCGAGGCGACCGCGATGTACGAGGCGGCGTCCTGCTCAGTCTGCGCGTGGGCGATGTCGAGCCCGCCCGCGCCCGGCCCCGACACGGCCAGCGCCGCCAGCGCGCCCGTCGCCGCGAGCCGCAGGAACGCCGCCGGCCGCACCCCGGCCAAGAAACGGAGGGGCCCGGGCGGTAGGGAACCGCCCGGGCCTCCGTGTGTTCGTGTACTAGCCAACGCCAACGTGTTCTAGTCGCCGGTGTTCTTCAGCGTCACTACCAGGTCGACCTGGTAGTGGGTCTCCGCGTTGGTGGATGTCGCCAGGGTGGTCGACGGGAACGTTCCCTGGATGTTGTTCGTGCCGGGGGTGATGCTGAAGGTGCCCATCCCCTTGTCGTTCACCGCGTTGACGAGCGTGCGGGCGGTGGTGTCTCCACCGAGCGTGACTGCTTCAACGTCCGCCTCGTCGGTCGGCAGGTTCGTGCCGCCTTCCGATTCGTTGGTCGCGGCGATTACCTGGTTGTTGGTCGTGCTGTCCCACTCCAGCGACCCCGTTGTCAGCGCGGTCGAGTCCGCCCTCAGCGTGCTTGCGGTGACGGTCTGGTCGTAGTAGGTGCTCGCTTCGACACCTACCTCGTTACACGGGGCGACCGTGACGCCCGAGCAGAAGAGCCGCAGCTCCGGGCTGACGGCGTTAGCGAGCGTCCGGCCCGCGGCCTGCACCGCCCACCCCACGCCGGTACCGCGCCCGTCGGTCACTTCGTAGGCGGTCGGCGTGTTGAGGTTCTGATCGGCGAGCTGCCCCCCGGTCAGCGTTATCCCGGCGAAGTCGCCGATCTCGCCGCTGTAGTCGAACGAGAGCGACCCAGCCGTGACCTCCAGGGTGGAGGAGTCATCCACCGCCAGTGCTGAGGAGGCCGGGACGAGAGCGAACGCGGCAACTGTCGCCACGAGGCCCAGCATCCGCGCCAGGCCGCGCTTGCTACCCCTGAGCTTGCTGCTCCTATCTAAGGGGGGGGGGGATTCTTTGCATCGTGGTCCTTCTTATCATGATTTCCTTCCTTGGAAGAGCCCGCCTGATGGTCAGGCGAACTCGCTTGATGCACAGATACCCATGCTGTATCTGTGCTGTATCCGCGTGCTATCGGCCGCTCAGCCGAGAGACCTGAAAAAACGCGCCCGATTGAACGAAGGCATAACCAGATGTTGTGGATCGGCCTGAATGAGGAAGGGGTGATGTCGACCGCGCCGGGTGCCCCACGCTCTCCCTGCTCGAGCCGCCCTGGTCCGAGCAAGGAGAGTTGGCGGCGTGAACTGCGGAAAAACGGGCTAGCGGACGTTGAAGCCGTCGCCGGTCAGCCGGCCGATGTCGTTGGAGAGCCCGATGAAGAAGAGCATGATCACCAGCACGAAGCCGATCGCCCCGGCCCGCTCCATGACCCGGAAGGAGACCGGGTGGCCGCGCACCTTCTCGACCAGGCTCCAGAAGATGTGGCCGCCGTCGAGCGGCAGGAACGGGAAGAGGTTGATCAGGCCGAGCGAGAGGCTGACCACGGCGAGCAGGGTCAGCGCCTCGCGGGCGCCGAAGGCGATCGTCTGGTGAGCGAAGTCGCTGACCCCGACGATGCCGGAGACCTGCTTGCGGCGCTCGGGGTCGAGGATGTTGGCGAAGACGGTGACGGTTCTGCTCGTCACCAGCCAGAGCACGTCGGCCGCCCGCTCGGCGGAGCCGCCGACCCCGAGGTCGGCCGGCACCTGGCCGTATGAGAAGCCGACCCTGGTCCTGCCGATCGCCGTGTCGTAGACGGGGCGGGCCGAGATCGTCCTCACTCGCCCGTCGCGCCTCACTCGCAGCGTCACCGGGGTGGCCGCCCGGCACCCGTCCACCTGCTTTCCGGCGCACTCGTGGGAGGCGACCCGGCGGGCGAAGCGGGTCAGCCTCGTCGGGCGGTCGGCGTTCGGGTGGCTGTTCCCGTCGACGGCGAGGATCCTGTCGCCGGGCTTCAGCACCGCCGCGGCGGGTGAGCCGGGGACGACCTCGCCGACCCTCTGGTTGACGTCGCTGGCCCCCAGGGCGAGCACGAAGAGGATCAGGAAGGCGAGGACGATGTTGACCGCCGGCCCGGCGCCGATCACGACGACCCGCTTCCAGACCGGCTGGTGGTAGTAGCCGCGCCCCTCGATCTCGGGCGGCAGCTCCTCGTCGGGGTTCATGCCGGTGATCTTCACGAAGCCCCCCGCCGGGATCGCGCCGATCCCGTACTCGGTCTCACCCCGCTTGACCGAGACCAGCTTCGGCGGGAAGAAGAGGAAGAAGCGCTCGACCCGCATCCCCGTCGCCTTGGCGGCGACGAAGTGCCCCAGCTCGTGCAGGATGATCAGCAGTGAGAAGCCGAGGAATACGAGGACCCAGCTCATACCGTCGTCAACCCCCAGACCTCCTCCTCGGTGCGGCGCCGCGCCTCCGCGTCGACCGCGAAGAGGTCCTCGAAGTGGGCCACCGGCTGCGCCGGCATCCCCTCCAGCACCCGCTCGATCGCGGCGGCGATCGCGGTGAACCCGATCCTGCCCTCGAGAAAGGCGGCCACCGCCACCTCGTCGGCGGCGTTGAGCACGCAGGGCGCCGTTCCCCCCGCCTCGCCCGCCTCGCGGGCCAGCCGCAGGCAGGCGAAGGTCTCGGTGTCGGGCCGCTCGAAGGTCAGCTCGCCGACCGCCGCAAGGTCGAGGCGCGGAACGTCCACGTCGGCCCGCTCCGGGAAGTGCAGCGCGTAGGAGATCGGCACCCGCATGTCGGGGTAGCCGAGGTGGGCCAGGGTGGCGCCGTCGTTGAGGTCGACCAGCGAGTGGACGATCGACTGCGGATGCACGACGACCTCGATCCGCTCGTGGGGGACGCCGAAGAGGTGGTGGGCCTCGATCGCCTCGAACCCCTTGTTCATCAGGGTCGCCGAGTCGATCGTGATCCGCCCCCCCATCCGCCAGGTCGGGTGCGCGAGCGCGTCCGCAACGCTGACGCCCTCCAGGTCGGTGCGGCCCCGGAAGGGCCCGCCGGACGCGGTGAGGACAAGCCGCTCGACCGTCCCCGGCTGCTCGGCGCCGAGCAGCTGGAACAGCGCCGAGTGCTCGGAGTCGACCGGCAGCAGGCGGGCGCCGGCGGCCTCGGCCAACGCCATCGTCAGCTCGCCGCCGATCACCAGGCTCTCCTTGTTGGCGAGCGCCACGTCGATCCCCTCGCCGAGCGCGACCACGGTCGGCCCCAGCCCCGCCGCGCCAACCATCCCGTTGAGGACGAGGTCGGCGCCCGCGGAGGCGATCAGCTCGCGGATCCCCTCCTCGCCGCCGAGGACCCGGCCGTCCCAGGCGGAGCGCGCCCGCTCGGCGGCGCCGGCGTCGGCCAGCGCGACGACGGGGGCGCCGTGCTGCCGGGCCTGCTCGACCGCGGGCTCCCAGCTCGACCCGGCGGCAAGCCCGACCACCTGAAGGTCCTCCGACGCAGCGGCGATCTGCAGCGCCTGGGTCCCGATCGAGCCGGTGCTGCCGAGAATGACCAGCTTCTTCATCCACGCACCAAGGTAGCTCAGTAGACCAGCTGGACGGACAGGTAGTAGCCGACCACGATCGTGAAGAAGACGGCGTCGAGGCGGTCGAGCAGGCCGCCGTGAGGGCCGAAGATCCTGCCGGTGTCCTTCTTGCCGAGGTCCCGCTTCAGCATCGACTCGAAGAGGTCGCCGAGCGGGGCGATCGCCGCCACCGCGGCGCCGATGATCAGCGCGTCGACCCCCGAGAGCCAGTCCTGGTAGAGCCCGGCGAACCAGAAGGCCGTCGTGCCGATCAGGAAGCCGCCGATCAGCCCCTCCAGCGTCTTCTTGGGAGAGAGGTTGGGGGCGATCTTGCGGGAGCCGAACATGCGGCCTGTCACGTAGGCGCCGGTGTCGCCGGCGAAGGTCCCGACCAAGACGTCGATCAGCAGCGCGCCGCCGTGGTCCGGCAGGTCGCGCAGCAGCACGGCGTGGACCAGCGGGATCCCGATCCAGACGATCCCCAGCAGGGTTGCGCCCATCGAGACGGTGATCCCGTCGCGGTGCCTGCGGTCCGCCCCCAGCACGAAGAGCAGCGGGAAGGAGGCGGCGAGGATCAGCAGGACGTTGAAGGCGGTGCCGAAGTGGGCGGCGAGGACCAGCGCCGCGACTGCGATGTACCCGGCCGCCTGGACCGGGCGCAGCTCGCCGGTCATCGCGAAGTACTCGTGCAGGCAGAGCGCCCCGATCGCGAGCATCGCGACCGTGAACGGCAGCCCTCCGGCGATCGCTATCGCGATCGCGAAGCCGAGCCAGGGGATCGCGACCAGGATCCGCTTCGCCGTCTCCCCCCGCAGCCCCCGGCGCCGGGGGGGCGGTCGCGGCGAGGGCTTCGGCGGCGCCTCTTCCGCGAACATCTCCTCGTCGAAGAAGTCCACGCTACCTCGCTCCGAAGCGGCGCTGCCGCACCTCGAACTCGCGCAGGGAGTCCTCGAACGCCCGCCGCGTGAAGTCGGGCCAGAGCTCGTCGCGGAAGACCAACTCCGAGTAGGCGCACTGCCAGAGCAGGTAGTTGGAGATGCGCCGCTCGCCGCCGGTTCGTATCAGGAGGTCCGGGTCGTGCATCTCGGGCGCGTAGAGGTGGCGGCGGAACTCCTCCTCGGAGCCCCCCTGGAAGCTTCGCGCCGCGTCGGCGATCTCCGCCCTGCCGCCGTAGTTGAAGGCGATGAAGAGGGCGACGCGGTCGTTGCCCGCGGTCGTCTGCTCGGCCCGGGCCATCCGCTCGACCAGCTCCGGCGCGACCCCCTCGCGGCGGCCGATGAAGCGCATCCGCACCCCCTCGGCGTGCAGCTCCGGGGTCTCGGCCTCGATCCGCTCGCCGAACATCGCCATCAGCCCGGCGACCTCCTCGGCGGGGCGCGACCAGTTCTCGGTGGAGAACGAGAAGACGGTCAGCTCCTCGACCCCGAGCTCGACCGCGTCCCGCAGCCGCGCCTTGACGATGTCGGCCCCGGCCCGATGCCCCTCGACGACCGGCAGTCCCCGCTGCTGCGCCCAGCGACTATTGCCGTCGGTGATGATCGCGACGTGCCTCGCGGTGGCGCTCACACTTCGAGGATCTCCTCTTCCTTCCCTTTCAGCAGCACGTCGATCTCGGCGATCGCCCCGTCCGTCTGCTTCTGGAGGGAGGCCTCGGCGCGCCGCTCGTCGTCCTCGCCGGCTTCGCCCTCCTTCTTCAGCTCGCGCAGGTCGTGCATCACGTCGCGGCGCACGTTGCGAATCGCGATCCGGCTCTCCTCGGCGACGCCATGCACGACCTTGACCATCTCGCGGCGGCGCTCCTCGGTCAGCTCGGGGATCTGGAGGCGGACCACGCTGCCGTCGTTGTTCGGAGTCAGCCCGATGTCGGACTCCTGGATCGACTTCTCGATCGCCGCGATCGAGGACTGGTCGTAGGGGGTGACGGTCAGCAGGCGGGCGTCGGAGGCCGCCACGTTGGCAAGCTGATTGAGCGGCGTCGGAGTGCCGTAGTAGTCGACTGAGATGCGATCGAGCAGGTGCGGCGAGGCGCGGCCCGTCCGCACGGTGGCCAGCTCGCCGCGGCTCGACTCGACCGACTTCCGCATGCGGCCCTTCGCGTCTTCGAGCAGTTCGTCGATCAGCTCCACCGGGTCCTCGTTTCGGTCAGGCCGCGGGCCCGCTGGAAACCAGCGTGCCCACCCTCTCGCCGCTGACGATCCTATCTATGTTGCCCTCGTCCCCCATGTTGAAGACGTAGATCGGCAGGTCGTTGTCCATGCACAGCGAGAGCGCGGTCGAGTCCATCACCCGCAGCCCCCGCTCGATTGCCTCGCGGTGGCTGATCTCCGGGATGAGCTCGGCCTCGGGGTGGGTCGCCGGATCGGCGTCGTAGACGCCCCCCACGCCGTTCTTCGCCATCAGGATCGCTTCGGCGCGGATCTCCAGGGAGCGCAGGGCCGCCGCGGTGTCGGTGGTGAAGAACGGGTTGCCGGTGCCGGCTGCGAAGATCACCACCCGTCCCTTCTCCAGGTGGCGCATGGCGCGGCGGCGGATGTAGGGCTCGGCCACCTCCTTGACGTCGATCGCCGACATCACCCGGGTGCGCTCGCCGGTCTTCTCCAGCGCGTCCTGGAGCGTCAGGGCGTTGAGCACCGTGGCCAACATCCCCATGTAGTCGCCGGTGGCGCGGTCCATGCCCTCGGCGGCGGCCGCGAGACCGCGGTAGATGTTGCCGGCCCCGACCACGATCGCCACCTCCACCCCGCGGCCGCGGATCGCCGCCACCTGCCGGGCGATCCGCTGCACCTCGCCCGCGTCGGTGCCGTAGTCGCGCTCCCCCATCAGCGCCTCGCCGGAGAGCTTCAGGAGGATGCGGCTGAATTTGGGCTTTGAGTCCATCTGGGTTCGGCTCGTCTGCTAGATGGTTGATTCCACGGCCGCGTGTGACTGGGGGCGTGCGTGGCCAAGCAGATCAAGGACGCAGGGCGCAGCCTTTGGTGGTGCCAAAGGCAAGCCCGAGGACGCAGAGATGCGCAGCGCCACGTGCGTCATCCAGGTGTGCGGGGTCGTGGAATCAACCATCTGGCGAAGAGCCTATCCGCGATCCGGGCTCGGTTCAGCCTCAGGCGCCGACGCGGAAGTAGGCGTAGCGGGCGACGCGGATGTTCTCGCCGGTCTTGGCGGCCAGCTCCTGGCGCAGCTCCTCGATCGACTTCGAGTCGTGCTTCTCGGTGTTGACGTGGGTCTGGTCGAGCAGCGCCACCTGCTTCGCCCACTTGGCGAGCTGGCCCTCGACGATCTTTTCGACCACGTTGTCCGGCTTGCCGTCCTTGCGCGCCTTCTCCCCGAAGACGCGCTCCTCGGCCTGGCGCTCCTCGGTGGGGATCTGCTCGGAGGAGAGATAGCGCGGAGCGGTGGCCGCCACGTGCAGCGCGACCTCGTAGGCGAACGCCTTGAAGTCCTCGTTGCGGGCTACGAAGTCGGTCTCGCACTGGACCTCGACCATCGCCCCGACCCTGTCGTTGGCGTGGACGTAGGAGGCGACGACGCCCTCGTCGGTGCCGCGCTCCTCGCGCTTCGCGGCCGAGGCCTGCCCCTTGACGCGGAGGATCTCGATGGCGCGATCGAGATCGCCCTCGGACTCGGTGAGGGCGGCTTTGCAGTCCATCATCGCCGCCCCGGTGCGGTCGCGCAACGCTTTGACGTCGGTGGCGGAGACGACCACTAGTGGTCCCCCTCCTGCGGCGCGGCCTCTGCGGCGGGCGTCTCGGGGGGTGGCGCCGGGGGCGCGGGGGGAGCCTGCTGGGGCTGCTTCGCGGCCTCGGCTTCGGCGGCGGCTTTCCTGGCCACCTCGGCTTCAGCGGCGGCTTTCCTGGCCACCTCCTCCGCCTCCTTGCGCACCTTCTCCTCTTCCTCGCGCTTGCGTCGCTCTTCCTCCTCCTTGCGCCGGCGCTCCATCTCCTCGGCGATGCGGCGCTCCTCCTGGACCCTCCAGGCGCTCGCGCCGGTCTCGATCGCGCCGCCGATCGTGCCGATCACGAGCTGGCAGGACCGGATCGCGTCGTCGTTGCCGGGAATCACGTAGTCGATCGGGTTCGGGTCGCAGTTGGTGTCGACCAGGCCGATGATCGGGATCCGCAGGCGTGTCGCCTCGCGGACGGCGATCTCCTCGGTTTTCAGGTCGGTGACGAAGACGGCGTCGGGGAGGCGCTCCATGTCGCGGACGCCGCCCAGGTTGCGCTCGAGCTTCGCCAGTTCGGCCTGCATCCCCATCCGCTCCTTGGTGGGCAGCAGCTCCAGTTTGCCCTCCTCCTGCCAGCCGGTCAGCTCGTGCAGGCGGGCGATCCGCGCCGATATCGTGTTGAAGTTGGTCAGCAGGCCACCCAGCCAGCGCTGGGTGACGTAGGGCATCTTGCAGCGCTCGGCCCACTCCTCGATCGCGCCGCGAGCCTGCGTCTTGGTGCCGACGAACAGCACGGTGCCGCCGCCGCTGGCCAGCTCGCCGGCGAAGCGGTGCGCGTTCTCGAGCAGCGTCTCGGTCTGGACCAGGTCGATGATGTGGATCCCGTCCAGCTCGCCGAAGATGTAGCGGCGCATGTTCGGATTCCACCGGCGCGTCTGGTGGCCGAAATGGACTCCGGCCTCCAGCAGCTCTTTGAGGCCTGCCTCTGGCATTGTCGAAAGATCTCCTTGATTGGCGACGCTTCCCCGTTGCCCTAGCCGGGACCCGGCGGTGTGCCGGTCAGGAATCCGGGGCGGTGCAAACGGGGGTTGGTTGAAGGTCTCGGGATTGTAGAGCGGCAGCCGATCAAGCGGCGTGAGCGGCCTCCAGGGCCGCGGCGAGGTCCGCGGGCAGCTCCGACGAGAACGCCATCTCCTCGCCCCTCGCCGGATGGGTGAAGGCGAGACGATGGGCGTGGAGGAACTGCCTCGTCAGCCCGTACCGTTCCTCGCCGCCGTAGGTCGTGTCGCCGGCCAGCGGGTGGCCGATCGCAGCGAAGTGGGCGCGGATCTGGTGGGTGCGGCCGGTCTCCAGCCGCGCCTCCAGGTAGGTCTCGGCGGCCAGCAGCTCGAGCACGGTGAAGTGGGTCCGCGCCTGGCGCGAGGCGGCGCCCGAGACGGCCATCCGGTGGCGACGGCGCGGGGCGCGGCCGATCGGGGCGTCGATCGTCCCGGTGCGGGAGGCGAGGCGGCCGCCCGCCAGTGCCAGGTAGACCCGCTCGACCTCGCGGCGCTGGACCTGGGCCTGCAGCGCGGCATGGGCCTCGTCGGTGCGCGCAACCACCAGCAGCCCGCTCGTCCCCTTGTCGAGGCGGTGGACGATGCCGGGGCGCTCCGGGTCGGCCCCGCCGCCGAGGATCTCCCTCAGCTCGCCGACCAGGGTCGGCCCGCGGTGCGACGGCGCCGGGTGGACGACGAGGCCGGCGGGCTTGTCGACCACGGCCAACGCCTCGTCGAGGTGGACGACGCGCAGCTCGCCGCTCACGAGTCCCCCTTGCGCAGGTAGCTCCACGCCAGCAGCGCGACGCCGGCCACGATCGCGGTGTCGGCGAGGTTGAAGGGCGGCCAGGAGAGAAAGTCCACGTAGTCGGTGACCGCGTCGACCCGCACCCGGTCGGCGAGGTTGCCGAGCGCCCCGCCGGCCAGCAGCCCGACCGCGACCCACATCCCGGGCCGGGTGGGAGCGCGGGCGAAGAGGAGGCCGACGAAGACGAGGGCGACGACGGTGAGGGCGATCAGCGCCGAACCGCCGCCGCTCGCCAGGCCGAAGGCGACGCCGCGGTTGTGCACGAGGGTGAGGGCGAGGGGGCCGAGCACGTCGACCCGCTCGCCGGGGACGAGGTTGGCCTCGACCAGCGCCTTGGCGGCCTGGTCGAGCGCGACGACGAGGCCGCAAAGCGCGCCCGCAAAGCGCCAGGCGCGAGCGCCGTCGCCGCTCACCCTGCGATCAGACCGGCGACCAGCCCCCGCAGGACGAAGAGCACGACGATGCCGATGATCGGGCTCAGGTCGAGCGCGAAGCCGCCACCGCCGAGCCGCGGGACGAAGCGGCGGAAGAGGTTGAGATAGGGGTTGGTCGTCTCGGTGACGAAGTCGAGCACCGCCCGCAGCCAGGGGTTGTAGGGCATGCGCGGCACGTAGGAGATCAGGACGTTGGCGAAGATCAGGATGATGTAGACGAGGAACAGCGCCCCGACGTAGTCGGCGATGTCGCTGCGGCTGAGGGCCAGCGCGATCATCCCCGCATCCTCTCCAGAGAGGCCCGCACGGCGACCCCGAAGGCGCCGCGGACCCCCTCCCGGTCCAGCGCCTCCAGCCCGGCCTCGGTGCTCCCCCCGGGCGAGGCGACCGCCTTCCGCACCTCGGCGGGATGCCGCAGGCGCAAAAGCTCGGCGGTCCCGGCCGTGGTCTCGACCACCAGCTCGCGGGCCAACCCCGGATCCAACCCGGCGGCGGCCCCGGCATCGGCGATCGCCTCCACCGCGAGCGCCAGATAGGCAGGCGCACACCCCACCACCGCAGTGGCGGCGTCGAACTCCGAGTCCGGCAGCTCGACCACATGTCCCAGGACCTCCAACGCCCCCCGCGCCTCAGTGGACTCGGCACCGGCAAGACAGAGCACTCCGCGCCGCACCTCGACCGCGACGTTCGGCATCACCCGAACCACCTCGGCGTCCGGGAGGGCGGCCGCGACTCGCTCCAGCGGTGTCGCCCCAAGCAACGAGATGACCGTCTTCGCGCTCCCGAGTTCAGCGGCGACCTCGTCCAGAATCGCGGGCTTGACGGCGAGGACGATCAGGTCGGCAGCCTCGGCCAGCGCTGCATTCGACTCGACGGCCTCGCCGCCTACCTCTCGCGCCAGCTCAGCAGCCCGACCCGACCCGGAGTCGGTGAACAGCATCCCGTCAAGCTCACCGACCCACCCGCGCGCCATCGCCGCGGCCATACTGCCCGAACCGACGAAACCGACAACCATGCCGCGCAGCCTAGTAGCGGTTCGCCAGGGAGGGTCGGGCGCCCCTCCAAGCGGCTTGTACTTTTTCGGCAATCCATTCGCGGCCAGCCGACCACGATCCACCGAAAAAGTTGAGCGGGAGGGGCGCCCGACCCTCCCCCACCCACCTACGACTGGTTGAAGAACCCCTTGTCGATCAACCGAGCCTTCTCCTCGGCCGACACTTCGACGTTCCGAGGCGTGAGCAGGAAGACCTTCTCGGCGATTCGCTGCATCCCCCCGTCGAGGGAGTAGGTGAGCCCCGAGCAGAAGTCGATCATCCGCTTCGACAGCTCGTGATTGGTCGTCTGCAGGTTGAGGATGACCGGCACCGCCCGCTTGAACTGGTCGGCGACCTGCTGGGCGTCGTTGAAGTTGCGCGGGATGACCAGGTGGACCTGGACGGCTGCGTCGCCGTTGCCGACCGGTCGCAGGACGCGGGTGCGGGAGGCGGAGATCGGCTCGTCGTCGGCGAAGATGTCGTCGATCTCGTCGCGGCGGGAACGGCGCGCGGTCGGCAGCCGCCTCACCTGCGCCTGCTCGCGGCGGCTGTCGAAGACCTCCTCGGACCCGGTTTCGGGCTCGTAGCCCTCGTCGTACTCGGGGCCGTAGTCGTGATCCTCGGCGAGTCCGAAGTAGACCAGCGCTCTGTGCCATGTATCGCGTAGGGCCATGGGTTACCGCATGTTTCGGCCTGAACGGACCGATTCCTCTACGGATTATGCCCAGGGTAGCGCCGTTTCACACATACAACTCCGTGCCCAGCCGGATCAGCGTGGCCCCCTCCTCGACCGCGACCCGCCAATCCTGCGAGGTGCCCATCGAGAGCCGCTGCAGGCCGTGCGCCGCCGCCAGCTCGGCGAGGCGGGCGAAATGCCGCCGCGAGCCCTCCGGGTCCTGGCTGAAGGGCGGCATCGTCATCAGGCCGGAGACCCGCACCGGGCAGCGGCTCAGGAAGGCGCCGAGGTCGGCGGGGGCGACGCCGCCCTTTCCCTCCTCGCCGGCGACGTTGACCTCGACCAGGACCTCCGTTTCCAGGCCGCCGTGGAGACCGAGCTGCTCGAGCGCCGAGTCGGTCGCGACGGAGTGGATCAGGCGGCAGACCGGGACGAGCCGCTTCACCTTGCGGCTCTGCAAGTTGCCGATGAAGTCCCACTCGAAGGCGTCTCCCCAGCGCTCCTGCTTGGCGGCGAGGTCCTGCTGGCGGTTCTCTCCGACCGGGGAGACGCCGGCCTCGGCCAGGGCGCCCATCTCCTCCAGCGGCACGTACTTGGTCGCGGCGAGCACTTCGACGCCGGCTCCGGCGACCTCGCGGACCCGCTCGAGGTTGGCGGCGATCCTGGCCGGGTCGAGGCCGTGGATCAGGCCGGGCATCGCTCAGCCTCCCTCCGGGTCGAGAAGGCCGCCCGGGCATCGGGCAACCGCGCTTCCAGCCAGCGGGTAGCCGTTGTCGCTACGTCGCTCCATCGCCCCGGGCGGCCTCCAGCGCCGCCTCCAGCTCCCCCTCGCGCCCCGCGACCTCGCCGTCGAGCTTGCCGCGCAGCGCCGCGGCCAGACCGCGGCCCAGCGCCGGTCCCTCGGGGATTCCCGCAGCGATCAGGTCCCCGCCGTCGATCTCGAGCTCGACCGGGCGCCACTCGGTGAGATAGCGGTCCAGCCACTCGGCGCCCAGCGCCCGCGCCAGCACCAGCTCGGCGGGGTCGCGTCCCCGCGCCAGCCCGACCGCCTCGGACGGCCGCGGCGGTCGCGCCGCGGCCAGCTCCTCCTCCCCGCCCGCCGGACCGAGCGCCGCGGCCAGCACCGCGCGGTCGCGCCGGGCGAAGCCGCTCCAGGGCGGCGCCGAGAGCAGCTCGGCGACCCGCCCCGCCAGCTCCACCCCGCCCGGGCGTGGCTCCACCAGCCCCCAGGCGGCGAGCAGCTCGAAGCCGCGCGCCGCCTCGGGCTCGGCCGCGAGCCGCAGCAGGTCGGCCTCGCGCCGCTCGGCGGAGACCGTGCCCAGGTCCGCCTCGCGCAGCAGCGTCGCTGTCTCCGGCTCCAGCTCGAAGCCGAACCGCGCCGCGTAGCGGGCGGCGCGCAGCGCCCGGGTCGGGTCGTCGGCGAAGGAGCGCGGGTGCAGGGCTCGCAGCACCCCCGCTTCGAGGTCGGCGCACCCTCCGTGGGGGTCGATCAGCTGCGGCTCCCCGTGCAGCGGGATCGCCATCGCGTTGATCGTGAAGTCGCGGCGGGCGAGGTCGGCGGCGATCTCCCCCGTCGGCCTAACCTCGGGCAGGGCGCCGGGGCGTGGGTAGGTCTCGGCGCGGGCGGCGGCGATGTCGATCTCGTGCCCGTCGAGGCGGGCCTTGGCGGTGGCGAACCGCTCGTGCTCGACCACCTCGGCGCCGAGGCCGGCGGCGAGCGCGGCGGCGTCGCCCTCGACCACCAGGTCGATGTCGGAGCGGCCACGGCCAAGCAGAAGGTCGCGGACCGCGCCGCCGACCAGGTAGACGGGGTCCTCGCCCGCCGCCTCGCGCACCGCAGCCAGCTCGGGGTAGGCGCTCCGCAGCGCCTCGGCGAGGTTGTCGGTCGGCTTCGGGGCCATCGACGTCAAGGCCGCACGGGGATGCCCGCCGCGGCGAGGTGCTCCTTCGCCTCGCGGATGCGGTAGACGCCGTAGTGGAAGATCGAGGCGCAGAGGACCGCGTCGGCGCGCCCGTCGACGATCGCCTCGCTGAGGTGCTCGAGCGTGCCGGCGCCGCCGGAGGCGATCACCGGGACCGAGACGGCGTCGGCCACCGCTCGGGTCAGCTCGATCTCGTAGCCGTCGTTGGTGCCGTCGCGGTCCATGCTGGTCAGCAGCACCTCTCCCGCTCCCCGCTGGACCGCCTGCTTCGCCCAGGCGACGGCCTCGCGGCCCTCGACCTTCCTTCGACCCCCGTTGACGTAGACGCCCCAGCCGCCGTCCTCGCGCTTCGCGTCGATTGCTATCACGATGCACTGGGCGCCGAAGTGATCCGCCAGCTCGGTCAGCAGCTCGGGCCGGGCGAGGGCCGAGGAGTTGACCGCGACCTTGTCGGCGCCAGCGTCGAGAACCGCCTGGGCGTCCTCGACGGAGCGGATACCGCCGCCGATCGTGAACGGGATGAAGACGTTGTCGGCGGTGCGGCGGGCCAGCTCGACGATCGTCTCGCGCTTCTCGTGGGAGGCGGTGATGTCGAGGAAGACCAGCTCGTCGGCGCCTTCGGCGTCGTATCGCTCGGCCAGCTCGACCGGGTCGCCGGCGTCGCGCAGGCCGACGAAGTTGGTTCCCTTGACGACGCGGCCGGCGTCGACGTCGAGGCAGGGAATCACTCGCTTCAGGACCATGGCGGAAGCCTACGCGCCAGTTGCGGCAGTCAAGCGCTCGCCAGCGCCGCGTTGCCCTCGGCGACGGTGAAGCGGCGCTCGTAGAGGGCCCGGCCGACGATCGCGCCCTCGACGTTCGGGGGCGCCTCGTGCGCCAGCGCCTCCAGGTCGGACAACCCCCCCACCCCGCCCGAGTAGATCACCGCCGCCTCGGTCGCGGCGGCGACGCGGGCCAGCTCGGCGAGGCCGGGGCCCTCCATCGTCCCGTCCACCTCGATTGGGGTGAAGAGGAACCGGGACACGCCGCGGTCGCTCAGCTCGGCGACGACCTCGGCTGCGTCCCTGTCGCTGGTCTCGGTCCAGCCGGCAAGCGAGACCCTGCCGTCGCGGGCGTCCACGGAGACGACGACCCGCTCGCCGTGGCGCGACAGCACCCGGTCGAGGAAGGCGGGGTCGCGCAGCGCCGCGGTGCCGATCACCACCCGCTCAGCTCCCGCGCCGAGGGCGGTGTCCACCGATTCGGCGTCGCGCAGGCCGCCGCCGACCTGGATTGGGCAGGGGACCGCGGCGGCTATCCGGCCCACCGCATCCAGGTTTCGCGACTCCCCGGCCTTCGCCCCGTCGAGGTCGACGACGTGCAGGAAGCGCGCCCCGTCGCCGGCCCAGCGGGTCGCGGCGTCGACCGGATCGGCGTCGTAGGCGGTCTCCCGCTTGTAGTCGCCCTGCAGCAGCCGCACCGCACCGCCGCCGCGGATGTCGATCGCGGGGTAGAGAAGCACGGCCGGTCAGCCGGCCGAGGCCGGAACGGCCGCGCAGACCCCGGCGAAGTTGGAGAGCAGCCGCAGGCCCGCGGCGCTCGACTTCTCGGGGTGGAACTGGACGCCGAAGACGTTGTCGCGCTCGGCCGCGCAGGCGAAGCGGGCGCCGTAGGCCGCGGTCCCGAGCAGCTCGTCGGGCGCCGGGCGCGGCGCGAAGGAGTGGACGAAGTAGAAGGGCGTCTCGGAATCGATCCCCTGGGCGAGGCGGGACCCCTTCTCCCAGCGCACCGGCGACCAGCCGATGTGAGGGACCTTGAGCCCGCCCGCGTCGAGCTCGGCGACCTCCCCCGGAAGCAGCCCCAGCCCGGCGGCGCCACCCAGCTCGGTGGTGGACTCGAAGAGGAGCTGGAGCCCGAGGCAGATGCCGAGGATCGGGACGCCGGCGTCGCGCCGCTCGGCGATCAGCTCGTCGAGCCCCAGCTCGCGAACCCGCTCGATCGCCTTCGGGAAGGCGCCGACACCCGGCAGGATCACCCCGTCGGCGCCGCGCACCGTCTCAGCGTCGTTTGAGATCGTCGCCGTCGCGCCGACGTACTCGAGCGCCTTCTCGACCGAGCGCAGGTTGCCCATCCCGTAGTCGAGGATCGCGATGCGCGCTGTCACTCGCTCAACGTCCCCTTGGTCGAGGGCACGCCGCTCTCGTCGGGGTCGACGGAGACGGCGACGCGCAGGGCGCGGGCGAAGGCCTTGAAGCAGGCCTCGATCATGTGGTGGGCGTTGGTCCCGTAGCGGACCGAGACGTGCAGGGTCAGCTTGGCGCTGCTGGCGACGGCGCGGAAGAACTCCTCGGCCAGCTCGGTGTCGAAGCCGGCGATCGAGGCTGCGGGCAACTCGGCGTCGAAGACACAGAGAGGCCGGCCGGAGATGTCGATCGCGCACTCGGCGAGGGACTCGTCCATCGGCACCGCGGCCGAGCCGTAGCGCCTGATCCCGGCTCGGTCCCCGAGCGCCTCGTCGAGCGCCTGGCCGAACACGATGCCGACGTCCTCGACCGTGTGGTGGGCGCCGGTCTCCAGGTCGCCGCTCGCCTCGACCTCGAGGCCGAGCCGTCCGTGGCGGGCGAGCAGGTCGAGCATGTGGTCCAGGAAGCCGACTCCCGTGGCGGCGCTCGCCCCGCCCCCGTCGAGGTCGAGCGAGAGCCGGATCTGGGTCTCGGCGGTGCTGCGCTCTCTGTCAGCCGTGCGGCTCATCGTCTTAGAACCTACCTCGACGGGGCACGCCCCCACCGGGATGGGCTCTTATCATCGCCGACTCGCCGTGGACGGGGAGGCCCTCGGCGCGAGCGAGGACGTCGACGTGCGGCGCCAGCGCCGCCGCGGCCGCGGCCGGGACATCGACCGTGGCGATCTTGCGGCGGAAGGCGCCGGGGCCGAGCGGGCCGGAGAAACGACCGGCGCCGCCGGTCGGCAGCACGTGGTTGGAGCCGGCCGCGTAGTCGCCGAAGGCGGTCGCGGCGTGACGGCCGGCGAAGACGCAGCCGGCGGTCGTCACCCGTCCGGCGAGCCTCGCGGCATCCTCCTCGAGCAGCTCGAGGTGCTCTGGCGCGAGCTCGT
>VRUE01000141.1 GCA_019456285.1 Solirubrobacterales bacterium
GACTCTCCTGACGTTTCCGTGGGTCATGTGACGGTGACTCTGCCGGGGAGGGACGGGCACAGCCCGCCGAGGCTCAGCATGGCCAGGGAGATCAGCGCCTCGGGGGAGTGAAACCCGAAGGCGCGGCGGGCGATCAGGCGGATCTGGGTGTTGATCGCCTCCACCCGAGCGTTGGAGAGGCCATGGCGGATCGCGGCGACGATCCCCTCCCGCTGCTCGGTGATCGTGCGGGCGAGCTTCACGAAGGGCCCCAGGCGGCAGCGCCGCGCCCAGCTCAGCCACTCCTCGAGCAGGGCGATCGCCCGGCGCGCCGGCAGGCGATAGATCTGGCGCAGCTGCTCCTTGAGCAGGTAGGCGCGGTAGAGGGGGCGGTTGATCTGCTCGACGTCGGCGAGCTTGACTCGCTGGCGGGCGGTCAGGTTCTCGGGGTTCTTCCACAGCGCGAAGCGGGCGCCCTTGAGCTCTCGGGCGAGGTCCCCTTGGCCTTGGCGGCGGGCCTCGTTCCAGACCTCGCGGCGGATCTGATCGAGAGCGTCGGTGGCGAGCTGGATCACGTGGAAGGGATCGACGCAGCGGCGCGCCTGCGGGCAGCGCTCGGCGATCGGCCCCGAGATCCAGCCGGCCATGTCGCAGGAGACGAGCTTGAGGCGCTTGCAGCGCTTCTCCCCGAGCTGATCGAAGAACGCCTCGACCGTCTTGGTGTCTCGCCCGGGGGCGGCCCAGACGAGCCGGCCGGTGTCGTGGTCGACGACCACGGTCAGGTAGCGCTGACCCTTGCGGTGGGATATCTCATCGATCCCGATCCGCCGCAGGCCGGCGAGGAGGTCCAGGTCGCGCCCCGCCTCGCCCGCGACCCGTTCGCAGATCCGCCCCACCGTGCGCCAGGCGACCCGCATCAGCTCGGCGACGGCGCTCTTTGACGTGTTCACCGCCAGCCAGGCGACCTGCTCCTCGAAGGCGCGGGTGAAGCGCGAGCCGTGGCGAGCCCAGGGCACGGCGCAGACGACCACCCCGTGCTCGGGGCAGCGCACGCGGGGGGCGTCGGCCTCCACGTAGGCGAGGGCGCTGCCGAGGTCGAGCGCCCGCCAGCGCCGCCGCCCCTCTCCGAGGTCAAAGCCGGGCGATCGACGCCGGCAGATGCCGCAGCGATCGCGTTCTCGGTGGCGCGGCC
>VRUE01000034.1 GCA_019456285.1 Solirubrobacterales bacterium
CTCGGAGCCCTCGCGCGGCCCGGTTGGCGCCGCGGGCGCCGAGAAGCGCGGGAGCCGGTCTCAGCAGGCGAGCGGCCGCGAGACGCAGGGCGATACGCCCTCGCCGAAGGCGAAGCCCGCGCGCCCACCCAAGGGCAAGGCCAAGAAGTCCAGCGGTCCCGGCGAGCGGCCTGCGGCTCGGCAGGAGGGCTCCGGCGGCGAAGCCGATCGGAGCCTCGGCGAGGAGCTGCGCGCCGAGCGGGAGCGCAGCCGCAAGGCGGTCGGAAAGCCACCGGCGAAGAGCGGTCCGGACTCCGGCAGATCCACGTCGCCGAAACGCCGGTTCAGGAAGCGGAAAGGCGGCGGGAGGTGAGCGCCGAGGGGCGCCGGCCGCGCGCACTGTTGGCCCTTGCTCTCGGCGGGGCCCTCGGCGCGATGCTCGTCGCGCTGACCGGCACCGTGATGGCGATCCTCGGCGCCGAGATCGCCTGCATCGGGGGAGGTGGTGGCTACGCTGCCGCCGCCGCTCCGGCGACGCGCGCCGCCGTTCGCGAGATCGCGCCCGCCCGGCTGCGCATCTACCAGGCGGCGGGTGCCAGGATCGACATCGACTGGAGCTTCCTCGCCTCGATCGGCACCCAGGAGTGCGGCAGCGGGCGCTGCACCGGGGTCAACGGCTCGGGCTGCGCGGGTCCGATGCAGATCGCCTACGTGCGGGAATCGCCGTGCAGCCCGGGGCCGGGTCCGACGATCTGGGAGCGCTACAAGACCGACGGGGGCGGCGACGGCGCCACCGACGTCAACGACCCCGCCGATGCGGTCTTCACCGCCGCCCGCATCCTGCGCAAGGTGCTGGGCGCCCCGCCGGCCGGCGGCTCCTACGGCGCCTACCGGGAGGCGGCCTGCGGCTACTACGGCGCCTGCGCGGACGGGACGGTCGACTACGCCGAGGTGGTGATGGCGCGGGCGGTGCGCTACGGGTTCGGCGGCGCCGGCGCCCCGCTGCCTCCCGATCGCGCCGGGTCCGAACCAGTTGCGGCCACGGGCGGAGGCTGTGTGGCCTCGGTCGAGTCGGGCATCGGGCCGCTGGGTCCGGTGCGCAGGGAGTACGCCCCGCGGCGGCTGGCCGCGCTGCCGCCGGACGTGAGCGCGGCCGCGGGGACCCGCTGCGACGCGCGGATCGTCCCCGATGTCGTCTACCTCGCCCGCCGCTTCGCCATCCTCGTCGCCTCCTGCTACGCACCCACCGGGCACGAGGCGACCGGCGAGCACCCGCTGGGCGCGGCTATCGACGCCGGCCCACGGGGCGGGGACTGGAGCCGGACCCTGCGGCTGGCTCGGGCCGCGGGCTGGCGGCCCTCCTGCGCGGCCTCGGCCGTCGCCCCCGGATGCGCCCGCCCGCCCTTCCGCTTCATCGGCTACAACGGCTATCCCAACCACGGCGACCCCGCCCACTGCGTTCCCTGCGCCGGCGGCCCGCACATCCACCTCTCCTGGCACACCTCCGCCTCGCCGGGGGAGCCCGAGAACCGGGCGCGCTCGGCCTTTCAGCCGGCGAGCTGGATCGAAGTGTTCGCGACCGGTGGCGGGCCGGAGTCCGGGGGGCGGCATCATGGCTGACCGCGTCGTCGCCCCGGCATCCCGCCAGCCCGGCCGGATCGTCGATCTCTTCGCCGGCGCCGGCGGCTGGGACGAGGGCCTCCGCGAGCTGGGATACACGGCGGTCGGGATCGACAACGACCGCTGGGCCTGCGCGACCGCTCGCGCCGCCGGCCACGAGCGGATCGAGGCCGATATCACCATGCTCGACCCCGAGGAGTTCGCGCCGGTATGGGGGCTGATCGGCTCGCCGCCCTGCCAGGCGTACTCGACCGCCGGCAAGGGCCTCGGACGCTTCGACAAGCCGCGCGTGATCGCCTGCGCCCACGAGATCGCCGCCAGGCACGACACCCGTGCCGAGCACTTCGCCGCCTGTCGCGATCCACGGTCGCTGCTCACCGTCGAGCCGTTGCGCTGGGCGGTCGCGCTGCGACCCCGCTGGGTGGCGCTGGAGCAGGTGCCCGGCGTCCTCGAGCTCTGGTCGCTGTTCGCCGGCCTGCTCGCCGCTCACGGCTACGACGCGACCGCTGCGGTGCTGAGCGCCGAGCAGTACGGCGTGCCGCAGACGCGCAAGCGCGCCTACCTGGTCGCCTCGCTCGACGGACCGGCGGGGCTGCCCGCGCCGACCCATCGCTCCTACAACCCGCGCCGCCCCGATCACGTCCGCGAGGAGGAGCGCGACCTGCTGCCCTGGGTCAGCATGGCCGACGCGCTCGGCTGGGCGCGGGACGCCGTCACCCACACCAACAACCAGACCGCCGGCGGAAGCCGCCCCCAGGGTCTCAGTCGCCCGGCCATCTGCCCCGCCCGGACGATCGACTCCGCCTCCGGGTCGTGGACGGTCGAGCGAGGCGTTGGGCAGGGGGATGAGGCTGATGGCTGACCGCCCCCCGGACTGGACGACGAGACGGCCGGCGACGACCGTGTTGCCCACGCCGCGAATCGCCACCCCCTCGGCGCGGGACCGGGACCCGAGCTGGCGGCCCGGCGAAAAGCGACCGTCGCAGTGGACGAACGCGATCCGCGTGAGCGCCGAGGAGGCCGCCGTGCTTCAGGGCTTTCGGGCCGACTATCCGTGGCAGGGGGCGCGGACCCGCTGCTTTTTGCAAATCGGCAACGCGGTCTGCCCGCCGGTTGCGCGGCTCGTCGTCGCGGCCGCCGCCCGTCACAGCCTCGGCCGGAAGGGCGAGCGATGAGGCCGGAGTCGATTCGCACTGGGGTCCGCACTGAGGTCCGCACCGGGGTCCGCACCGGGGTCCGCACCGGGGTCCGCGTCGCGATCGCCGAGAGGCTGCGCCAGGGCGCTTGCAGCCTGGCATCGGGCAGTTCGCGGTTCGCTGACTTCTATAACACCGCAGGGGAGCAATCGTGAGTGAGTCAGACCGGCGGGACGCAGTCCCGCTCGCTCTCTTCGCGGCGGCTGTCGCGATCGTGCTTGTCGCCGCCAACGCTCCTCGATGGTCTCAGTCGCTCCTGGAGCTCGCGGGACACCCCGCCGCCGTCAGCCTCGCCGTGGCTCTGCTGAGCTTCGCCTGTGCGGTGCTCGTCGCGCGCCTCGTTGTCACTCGCCGCGCTCTAGATCACCGCGTGGCGATGCTCGCGGTCCCTGCCGACTCCTTCGATCCATCGGCCGAGGCCGTCCTTCGCTTCGCCTCCGGGCTCAGCCGATCTCGCCGAGCGCTGCGCGGGCTGCTCGACGCCCCGGCGAGCGCGGTCCGTCTGAGCCTTGACGCTGACCCCGCCGGGAAGCTCCGCTACGCGGTCGAGGTCCCCGAGCACGCACGCGGAGCGCTGCGCGCGGCGATGGCCGCCTACCACGGCGTCGAGCTCCGGCCCGCCCCTGCGCCGATCGGGGAGGCCGGGAAGGCGGAGGTCGCTCGTGCCGAGCTGGTGCTTGCCAGGGCGAGCAGCGAGCCGCTGCGCGCGGCCGGTCTCGATCCCGATCCGCTCTCGGGGTTCGCCCGCACGATCGACGCCCTCGATCCGGCCGGCGGCGACACGGTGGCGATCTGCGTCGATCTGCTGCCGGTCACGCCGGGGAAGCGCCGGCGACTGCGGCGCCGCCTCCTCCGCCGCGCCCGCCGCCGCCAGCCTTCCCCGCCACCCGGAGGCGAGCTGGCCGACCTTCTCGGCGGAGGGCATCGCCGTCGCGGCAGCACGTCGCCGGCCGAGCTCGTGGAGCGATGGGTCGGCCGGCAGGCCCTGACCCGAAAGCTCGGGACCGCCGAGCCGCTGTTTGAGATGCAGGTTCTGATCCGGGTCGCCTCGCCCGTTCCGGGCCGAGCCAAGGCGCAGCTCGCCGGACTGCTGGCCGCCTGGGACGCCTTCGCCGGGGAGAACCACCTGCGCGTCTCGGGCCTGCGCATCCCCGGCGTCGCTTTCCTCGGATCGGACCTGCCGGGACGGCGTCGCTGGTTCGATCGCCGCCTCGCCACCGGGCTGTTTCTCCCGGCGCGGCGGCGGGTCGTGACGGCGAGCGAGATCGCCGGGCTGCTGAAGCCGCCGAGCAAGCGATGCACGTCGCCGAACGTCCTGCGATCCGGCGGCGCGGTGCCGCCGCCCCCGCGAGGGCTGCCGACCTTCACCGGCCAGGCGGGCCTGCTCCCTCTCGGGAAGGTCGAGACCGAGGCGGGGGAGCGGATGGTCGGCGTGCCGCTGCGCGACACGTTCTTCTTCTATATGTCGGGCCGCAGCCGGTTCGGGAAGACCGAGACCGCGATCGGCCAGTTTCTGCACTTGGCCCGCTCGGGGCACGGCTGCCTGTTCCTCGATCCCCACCTCGACGCGCTCAACCGGATCAAGGGCTACCTGACCGAGGAGGGGCTGCGCGAGCGGGTCGTGGAAGTCAACCTCGCCGACCCCGATCGCCAGCCGGCCTGGAACCTGTTCGCCGTCGCCCGCCGCTCGCCGAGGCGGGCCGCCGGCCAGGTCGATGCCGTGGTCGACGCCTTCGCCTCGGCGCTGCGCTGGGACGAGGTCAACGCCCGCGCGCTCAACCTCACCACCCAGGCGGCGCAGGCGCTGGCCGATCTCGCCCGCCGGCTCCCGGCCGAGTTGGCGCCGACGATCTTCGAGATCCCAGTCCTGCTGAGCAACGAGGACTGGCGGGCGGCGGTGCTGCCGCATGTGTCGGCCCCGGTGCGGCAGTTCTTCGAGGAACGCTTCCCGCGCCTGCCGCCCGAGGCGATCACGCCGGTCACGAACCTGATCGACCGGCTGCGGGCGGCGCCGGCCACCGCGGCGCTGCTCGGGAACCCGCTCGCGACCTATGACATCCGTGCAGCGATGGACCGGGGGCAGATCGTCCTCGTCTGCCCCGGATCGGGATCGGGGCGCGACCGGCTGATCGCCAACTTCGTCGTCTTCGACGCCCTGCACGGCGCGAAGTCCAGGGCCGACATCCCGCCCGAGCGCCGCCGCGAGTTCTACATCTGGCTCGACGAGGTCCAGATATACGACGGGGCATCCTCCGGCACGCTGGCCGCGCTGCTGGAGCAGGTCGGCAAGTTCGCGGTGAAGGGCCTGCTGCTGAATCAGAACCCCGAGCGCCTGAGCGCCGCGACCCGCGACGCGGTCACCACCAACCGCTCGCACCTGGTGACGACGGCGCTGAACGCGAAAGGCGCCGGGCTGCTCGCTCGCGAGTTCGGCGGCGAGGTGACGCCCGAGACGATCGGCCAGCTTCCTCGCTTCCACAGCCTTGCCTCCGTCACCCTGGACGGCGAGATCAGCCGGCCGTTCCGGCTGGCGGGCGTGCCGGTCGAGGAGCTGTTTCCGGGTGAGTGCCACCCCGAGGATCTGTCGCAGCTCGACACCGCGATCGACCGCAGCATCCGCCGCGTCTCGGTCGCCGAGACGCTTGACCGCCTCGACCGTCACCCGGAGGAGATCGTCAAGCACCTCGGCGCCCGGCACCGCCAGCGGCAGGGCGCGAGCGGCGGCCGGCAGACGCTCGACACGAGGGCAGTTCCATGACCGCCGCCGATCAGACGCTGCCGCACGTCGGGCCGACCGCCGTGTCGATCCTCGAAAGCCTCAATCAGCACCGACTCCTGTTGACCCGCCAGGTTCACGCGCTGCACACGCCCAAAACGTCGCGGCGCTGGACCGAGCGCCGGCTTGCGCGCCTGCGCAGCGCCGGCCTGGCGACCGGGACCTGGCTACCCGGTCGCCGGCTCCTGTGGCATCTGACCGAGCGCGGCGCCGAGGCGGTCGAGGCGATCCCGAGCCGGGCCGAGGCGCGCTGCAAGGTGATCGCGCCCGAGCAGGCGGCCGGGGCCCTGCAAGAGCACACGATCGCTGTCAACGATGTGGGGATCGCCTTCGTGGAAGCGGCGCGCGAGCGCGAGGACGAGTGCGGCCCGTTCAACTGGTTCCACGAGATCGCGCACTCGCTGGGACCGCCGCCGGGGCGGCGGGCGGCCGAGCAGTTGATCGCGGACGCGATCCTCAGCTACCAGCTCGCCGAGCCGGACGGCTCGACCAGCATCGCCTACCGATTTATCGAGCTCGATCGCGCCAACCGCTCGGCCGCCGACCTCGCGCGACGGCTCGGGCGCTATGCCCGTCTCTACTGCCGCACGGTCCCGGCCCAGGGTTCGGCGGGAGAGGCGGTTGTGTTGTGGTCGCGGCTGTACCCGGTCTTCCCGACCGTGCTGGTCGTCCTCGCCGGCCGGCCCAGGGACCGGCTTGAGGATCGCCGCCGGACCGTGCTTGCGCTGTGCGGCCAGGACCCCGACCTTTCAGAGACGCTGGAGGCGGAGGTCTCGATCTGCCTGCTGGACGACCTCGTCGAGCGCGGGCCGTTCGCGCCGATCTGCCGGACCCTCGCCGACCCCGGCAAGCCGGTGGACTGGCTGGGGGAGGAGGTCCGCTGATGGCCGGGGCGCGGGCCGCCAGCGAGCGCCCCCGGCCGATCGGGCTGCCGCTGCTGCGCGCCGACGAGCGCTTCGTGGAGGCGCTGGCCGCCACCGTCGCCGAGCAGGTCGCCGACCGCCTCCAGGGCGAGGCTGCCGAGGGCGAGGGCTACCTGAATCCCGAGAACGCCGGCCGCTACATCTGCGTCTCGCGCAGGCGCATCCACGAACTAACGAGTGCCGGGCTGCTCACGCCGGACGGCTACGATGGGCGCACGCCGCTGTTTCGCCGCCGGACGCTTGACGATTACGTGCAGAGGGCGGGCGGGGCACCGTGACCGGGAACGCCAAAAGTCCCATGAGCAAAGGGATTCCGGGGCACTCAGGCCGGGTGAAATCGCCCGTATTCCTGTTAACGTCTTGTCCGACAACATCAAATGGGGCGGCGCCGCTAGAACGGCCCGCCCCCGGCTCAAGAGGAGTTATCTCATGAGCGTTTCTCAGGATACGACGGTCCGTGCGGACCGTGAGGGCTGCGGCGACAAGCGGCGGCTCGTCAAGACCAAGACGCCCGGCGTCTACAAGCGCGTCGATGGCGAAGGCAACATCGTCGGCTACGTCGCCGTAATCGAAGTGGCGGGCAGGCAGCGCAAGCGAAGCGCCCGCACCTACGAGGCGGCGCGGCGGATCAAGCGCGAGAGCGAGACCGACCGCGATCGTGGCGAGCTCCAGGAGCCAACGACGATCGCCTTCCTGTCCTTCCTCGACGAGTGGGTCGAGCGCTATCGCGGCCAGGGTCGTCGCGGCTTCCGCGAGAACACCCGCGACGAATACCGGCGGCTGATCGCCAGCTATGCCCGTCCGTACTTCTCGTCCAAGTTGAAGCTGATCGACGTGACCACGTTCCAGCTTGCCCGCTTCGTGGACTGGCTCGCCGACGAGGACGAGCAGGGCAAGCGCCTCAGCGATTCGACCATCGCCAACATCGTGATCCCGCTTCGCGCGGCGCTGAGCACCGCGAAGCGCGAGGGCCTGATCCGACACAACCCGTCTCAGGGGCTGGCGCTTCCGCACCGCGAGGAGGTCGCGGACGAGGAGGAAGAGATCAAGGTGTTCAGTCGCGAGCAGCTGGCGGCGATCCTGGCGATGGCGCCGGAGCGCCACAAGCTGCTGTTCGAGGTCCTGGCGATGACCGGCCTGCGGATCAGCGAGGCGATCGCGCTCCAGCGCCTCCACTTTCAGATCGACGGCTCGACTCCCGAGGTCTGCGTCCGGCGCGGGATCGTGCGCGGCCGGGTCGAGCCGCCGAAGACGAAGCACGGCAGGCGCGAGGTGGCGCTGCCCACCTCGCTCGTCCACCGGCTGCGCGCCCACTTCGCCGCGCGGGCGGATCAGGACTCCACCGAGCTCGTCTTCACGAACAGGGACGGCAACGTCCTGGAGTCCGGCAACCTCCGCCGCCGGCACCTGAAGCCGATCGTGGAGGAGGTCAACGCCCCCTGGGCGGGCTTTCACACGTTCCGCCACACCTTCGCCTCGCTCCACCTGAGCCGCGGTACCAACCTCCTGCAACTGAGCCGCGCCCTCGGCCACCACTCGGCGGCCTTCACCCTCTCCCGCTACACGCACCTTCTACCCGGCGATGAGGCGCCGCCGCTCGACCTATCCGCGGCGGTGCCGCTCGCCCCCGAGCCTTCTCTGGAGGCGGTGCAATGAGCGGCTTCGCGCGCAACGGGACCAGATTGATGAGGCGCCTCGACCCCGGCCAGTTCACCAGCGCCCGCATCTGCACCGACGCCGGCCATGTGGAGCTCAGCCTCAGTGGCGGCGGCAGCTGGCAACTCAAGGTCCGGTTGCTCGGGGAGCTCGACTGGCACTTCGTCTGCAGCGGCGACCTCGACGGGCGGGTCTTCGTGCCGCCGGCCGAGGACGAGGCGCCGATCAGGCTCGGCCCCGCTGCGGCTCAACCTCGCGGCCAGGCGGGCAGAGGTGGACGGTGCCGAGGTGATCCTGACCGAGCGGGAGTTCGACCCTTCTCGCCGCGCTTGCCTCCGACCCTGGGCGCGTCTTCACCAAAGAGGAGCTGCCGCGGGACGTGTGGGGCGCCCCGGCAGCAGCGCCATCCGCACCCTCGACTCCCATGCCTCCAAGATTCGGATCAAGCTGCGCGAAGCCGGCGCCGAGGGCTTCATCGTCAACTACTGGCGGATCGGCTACCGGCTGGCGAACGGGGGGTGGTAGGGGTGTGGGGAGATCCATTGCTCACGAGCTCAGCGGAGAAGCGCTGCAAGGAAACCTCTCCAGCCCGACCTTTCGGCTTGGGAATGCGGAACGCTGGGAGCGGTCCGGTTGCGGCCGTATTTTAGGCCGATGAGTGCCCCGGCCAGTGCGTCCAGCGCCCCAACTGCAGTCGATCTCTTTTCGGGTGCCGGAGGGCTTTCCGAGGGCCTGCGCCAGGCCGGCTTTCAGATCCTCGCGGCGTCGGACCACGACCCAGATGCTTGCGCGACCTATCGGCTCAACTTCCCTGAGGTCACAATGATTGAGGGGGACCTGACCGACCGGGCGAATCATGCCCGCTTGGCGAATCTGGCCACGCCAATGAACCGGGAACTCGACCTCTTGGCCGGAGGACCACCTTGCCAGGCGTTCTCTCAGGTCCGCAACCATGATCGGCTGCTCGAAGACCCACGCAACCGGCTCTATCGGGAGTTTGTCAACGTCCTCGATGAGCTGAGACCTCGCGCTCTCCTTCTTGAGAATGTCCCAGGCCTGCTCCAGTTCAATGCGGGCGAGGTTTGCGAGCAGATCGAAATCGATCTGTCTTTGGGGGGCTCCTATGACGTCCGCTCCCAGGTCCTTGATGCTGGTGATTTCAGCACGCCACAGTCGCGCTCGCGGCTGGTCTTCATCGGAGTAAGGCGGGGGGAGGTGCTGCCAGGCCGGCCTGCGGGGAGTGGACTGACCAGCAATGTGGGGCTCCGGCGGAAATCGGTACGTGGGAGGGCGCGCTACGTGCTCGAGGGGCCTGAGGAGCTCGTGGAGCGCCTGCTGGATCCGGCCGACCTGGCAGCGGTTACCGCAGAGCAGGCTCTTAGTGATCTGTCCCGGCCCGGTGACCGCTATTCGAGCGACCCTCGTTCAGTCTTCCAGGAAGCGATGCGCGCTAGGTCTGATGCACCACAAGACCATTCGCCGAGCAGGATCCGTGAAGACACCATCTTGCGATTGAAGGGCATCCCGCCGGGCGGTAACGTCCATGATCTCCCGGCAGAGCTTACCGAGCGGTATCTCACGGGCAAGAAATGGGGGCCTGCTGGGAACGGCAAGCGTTTGGCGCGCCGTCACTTCTACGCGTATCGCCGTTTGCATCCACGGTGGCTGGCATGGACTGCCAACACGAAGGCCGACTTCGCCTACCACTACCGCCAGCCGCGGGGATTGTCGGTCCGGGAGGTAGCCCGGATCCAGGGCTTCCCGGATGCATTCCACGTCACCACTGCTCCACAGGGGACCCCCGGGCAGCTCTATGGCGGGGCACGCCATAGCCGCTACCGGCAGATCGGCAACGCGGTGCCCCCTCCGCTCGCCGTTGCGGTCGGCAGAGAGATCAGGAATGCGCTGGCGGCCGCACTCATCCGGGCCGCGGGCGAGCCAGTACCCGCGCAGTCTGACTATCTGGAATAGGCTTACGCCGTGAAACGGCGCCCCAATACGCAGTCGCTCCAATGGTTTGTCGACCGCAATGCTGCTGGGGAGCTGAATCTTGACCCCCCGTTCCAGCGGAGGTCCGTCTGGAGCCTCGACTATCAGCGGTACTTCATAGACACCATTATCCGGGGCTATCCGGCTCCTCCGATCTTCTTGGAGATCGAGATCAAACCGGGGAGGCCGACCAAGCACAACGTCCTCGACGGGAAGCAGCGTATCTCGGCCGTCCTCGAATTCATGGACGGCAAATTCCACCTCGCGGGGTATCAAACGGCGGAGGGTCACGAGGACGCGTTCTGGGAGGACCTGCCGGAAGGCATGCGGGAAGAATTCGTCCACTACGACTTCGCTGTCGAGGAAATCCGGCAGGCGAGCGACGCGGAGCTGCGTGACGCCTTCGACCGCCTCAACCGCAACGTTGCCCGGCTCAAACCCCAGGAGCTGCGCCACGCGCAGTTCCCGGGCGTTTTCCTAACCCGGATGGAAGACCTCGCCTTGAACCGATTCTGGACGGAAATGCGGATCTTCAGCCGGACCGATCTGCGGCGGATGCGCGACGTGGAGTTCGTCTCCGAGCTGTTCCTCCTGACGATGCATGGCGTGCTTGAGGGCAAAGCGGAGATCATCGATAATTTCTACGCCGAATACGTCGCGAAGATCCCTGACGAGGAAGATCACCTGGCGGCCTTCGACCGGATCCTCGATTTCCTGCGATCCCTGAAACTGGATTGGAGGAAAACCCGCTGGCACAACCTGACTGATCTCTACTCGCTGTGGGGAGCCCTGGACGCTCTCTCTGATGCGGGGCGCCTCCCGACGGCGAAAAAAGCGAATGCCTGCCTGACCGCCTTCAGCGACATGCAACAGGAAGTCCTCAAGGCAAGCCGGAACGAAGAACAGCTTCCCGGAAAAGACAGAGACCGCAGGTACTCCGAAGCTGTGAGGCAGGGCGGGACCAAGGAGGCCAATCGCAGCGACCGGGTGGAGATCCTCAAGAAACTCCTGGCTGACTAGGGCTGTGAAGCTTCCCGCCAGCTTCGAATATGTCTATCTCCGGGAGGCGGAGACGGCGGGGAGGCTTGCCGAGTTTGCAGGATCCCGGCTTGCAGGTCTTTGTGCCGATCAAGGCTGGCTGTTCGACGGCCGGGTCAAGAGCGAAGAAAGCGTGTTCGCCAGGCTGGAGCTCGGGGAGCTTGCCTCCATCGTGGACATGAATGACGTCTACGCCACGACCGTAGTTGTGCCCACCAGGAGCGAGATCAACGATGCAGCGAAGGCTGTCCAATCTGTGTACCCGAATTCGGAGATCAAGGTCCGGAGGCGCGCGGATCCCCGGAGCTTCAAGTACGACGACATGCACATCTATGCGACCCTCGGCCCCACGGCACCCGGGATCGACCGCGCGATCCGGTATCGCCCGTTCGAGATCCAGATCCGGACCGGACTCCAGTACTCGTGGTGGAGGGCGACGCATGACGTGCTCTACAAGGGCGACGTGAAGGATTGGCGCCTCGAGCGGGTAGCCAGCCAAGCCCGGGGAACGCTCGACCTGATTGACGGGGTGCTCGCAGACCTCCCCGCCGCGGCTGAGTTGCTCGAGCGCCAGGCGGACGATGCGGACGCCCAATTCGGGCAGGTTGTCGGGTGGCTCGAGAAGTGGCCGGAGGGGGACCGGCCAGTGGACCGAAGGCGCTTCGTGGACACCGTATTGGCGTGGCTGGCTCAGGCTGGGAATGCCTTGGAGGCTGTGGAGGCAGCGCTGGATTCCGCAAGAGGGCAGGCCCTGATCGCCGAGGAAGGGATAACCCCCGCCCAGGTCGTGCAGATCCTTGCGGCCGACGAGGCTGGGCTGCCAACTCTGACCGCAGGCGAGCGGCGGATCCTCGTGACCGACGAGCTAGCTACGGTGGCCCCCGATTTCGGATCGCTACCCGAGGATACGAGGGTCCAGCTATGAGTGAGGAAGAAGTCTTACCGGGCCTGGAGGAGATCACCCCGCAGCCATCCAGGAAAGCCCTGCAGGCGCCCTTTGGCTCTGTGAGCCGGGGCGAGCTGCTGGACCACTACTTTTCCGATCGCCTAATCGATGCGCCGCACGCCTGGCAGGACGTCTACCGGCTATTGCTCTGGATCGATCCAACCACTGGTCTCGCCCACTGCTACGAGAGCGATAAGAGCCAGCCGGGCCGCCACTGGTACCCGAGATCTCTTGCCTTCCATGCCTGGGCCGCCGACGAGATGGGCCTGGCGCATCGCGAGCTCGGTGAGAACATCGACTGGCTCTTCCGCCGCGTGCTGGAGCGCCTCGCCCTGTCCGAACACAAGCACATGGACCGGAAAGCGCACGAGGCCAGTAGCCAGCGCGCGGCTTACGGGGACATGCCTGACCCGTACGAGGATCCGGAGCTGCGGCTCCTGCTCGAGCGATCGCTGGGGGCGGCAGGGGAAGAGGGCCCCCTTGATTTGATGGCCCTCGTACGGGAGATCCGCCGCTACGTCGCGACGGAAAACAAACGGAAGAATCTCCTGGGCGAGGGCTTCGAGGATGTCCTGGCGGCGATCCTGAGCCGTCTCAACGGCGGCCCGCCGCCGGTGGTTGAGACCCAGCGCCTGATCCAGCAGATCGAGGGCTTCCGCGAGCCGCGGAAAGGCGAGAAGAAGGCGAAAGTCGACTTGTGGCTTAAGACCCCCTCCGGCAGGCGGGTTCTCGTCACTGCAAAGTGGTCAGTCAGGGCAGACCGGGAGAAGCAGCTTGCCGATGACTACCGCATCTATGCGGACTGCAACGACTCACCGGACACGTTTGATTACGTGTTCGTCACCAACGAGTTCGACGCAGCTCGCCTTGTGGCTGCTTGCGACCGCATGGAGATGAACCGCCCGATCTTCGACACCGTGGTTCATGTCTCTCCCGGGGCATTGCTAGCGGCACACGGCTTTAACTCGCCAGCGCCAGATCCCGGCGAGGAGAACGAGGGAGCCGGAGGAGACCAGAAGCAGCGCCGGTCAGCTGCCCGGCTTCCGGGCCTCGTTGCCGAGGGCCGGCTGATCTCGCTTGAGGACTGGCTCGGGCGCGTTACTGCCAAGCCCTAAGGCTCCAGGGAACGGTACGCCGAGATGATCTGCTGGGTTGCGTTCTCTGGGGCAACGTGCTCCCAGATGCGGATGACCTCCCATCCCGCCGCCTCAAGGGCGCGCTGTTGCCCCTCGTCTCGCCGCTGATTGCCTGCGATCTTCGGCTCCCAATAGGCAGGGTTGGTCTTTGGGATACGTCCGTGCTCGGGACAGCCGTGCCAGAAGCACCCATCGACAAACACTGCGAGGCGCCGGGCCGTGAAGACGATGTCTGGCCGGACCTTGCGGCCGCCCGCATTTATCGGGAAGTCGACGCGGAACCGGAGCCCGGCGCAGTGCAGAAGAGACCGGACCTGGCGCTCGGGACCGGTGTCCCGGCGGCGGTTCGCCCGCATGTTGTTGCTCCGGGCCTGGGAGCTCGCTGGCGGCGCCGGGGGAACCTTGGTGTCGGGTCCGTGCCTCCTGGTCCTGGTGGCTCTCCGGGAGGATCCTCGCACGCATCCGACGCTATCGAAACCGCACTGCGCCGACGCAGAGGGACCGTGGCGGTCCGGACTAGAGCCAGGTCGGGCTCGGACATATGAGTACCGGGATCGGTCCTGGCGCTGCTCTCAAGCTGTGGCAGAACGCGCTCCAGATGGCCGGCTCGATGACTGGGCAAAGCTCGAGGAAATGGGATGGGAGAACTTGCTGGTCGGCAACGGGATGTCCATCAATGTCTCCTCCTACTTCGCCTACGACTCGCTCTACGAGGAGGCATGCGGAGACTTTGACGGAAGCCTCGACGACGACGACATCGCGATCTTCGAGGAGTTCGGCACGACCAACTTCGAGGCCGTCTTGGCGAAGCTCCGCGACGGCATCACCCTCGCTGGCATTCTTGGCCGCAGCCGCAAGCCCTACCGGCAGCGCTTCCGCAGTGTGCAGGCTGCCCTCGGCGCCGCGGTTCGGCGGGTACACCTCGAATGGACCGAGGTTCCATCGGAGACGCTGGCCGCGATCAAGGCCGAGATGCGCCGCTACGACGCGATCTTCAGCACGAGCATCGACGACCTGCACGGGCCCTGCTTGGTGGTCCTCTCCGCCGGCGGCGTCTTTCGCACCGGCTGGCGGGGAATGCTCGACCAATGTGCCGGTCCCTCCAGTCTGAAGCGCGCCGAGGCGCTGCTGTACCGTCAGACCACGGCGTTTCGCACCCGCACGATGATCGAGCGCTTCAAGGTCTGGGAGGCGACGCCACCGGGCCAGGAGCCGCCCCCCTTCGCGCGCCGCGGGGTCCTCTTCAGGATCGCCAGCACGCTGCAGGCGCCTGAGCGCTGGGCGCGGGAGAGGCCCGAGCGCCTCGGCAGGGAGGATCCGGAGAAGCTGGCCCAGTACAAGACGACCTTCAACAAGATCGAGCCGGAGGTGGCCGAAGCGCTCATGCACCGCGGCTGGTGGCTCGCGGGTGCGACGCTCTGCGCATACCACACCGACCTGCTGGCGGGAGAGCTGCCGGTCTGGCGCGACCTCCCGCCGGCCCGGCTCCGGTAGGAGGTGCGTCGATCCCCCGATCAGGCGTGGAAAGACCTCACCTGATCGCTGTTCAGCTCACTGCCAACAAGTCCGCGAGCTTTTTGGAGAGTGGCTGCCTGCTGATCTTCGCTGAGCTCGCGAGGTGACTGTCCTGAATCGGCCTGGGCTAGCAGCGGCTGGCTCCGCTGGGGCAAGAAATGGGGCAAGAAGCCCCACGTAGTCCAGCCGACCCCAACCGATCTCGATTCCGCGAAAACCGCTTGAAACCGTGCCCCACGTAGCTCAGCAGGACTGCCGGTTCGGGCTCATGATCGGACCGTCCTTGTGGGAGCCCGAAGGTCAGGCCTGGTTCGAACGTCGGCGTTGTGACTGTGACCCCGATTTCGTTGAGCTACCCGACCGAGCGGATGACTGCAATCGCCGGGGGACCCGCAAATCCAAATGTAGGGTCGTAGTGGGACTGATGCGTCGCCATAACGCAGGCGTTACGCAAAGTCTTCATCGCCACCAGCCAATTCGCTAGCGGCCCGTTCGGCCCCCGGGTACGGCGCCGTCGCAGGCGGCGCTGATATCCGGATCGTCTTGTTCGATGGCACTCGTCAACGATCCAGAGGGGATAGGTCTCGGGCGAGAGCTCGCCCTGAAGCAGCAGCGTGAAAGATTGCGACGGCGTAGCCAACGTCTTTTCGTCGGCAACAGCGTCACGTAGTTCCGCTTCCATGACCATCAAGGGTAGCGCTAGGCCCTTGGCATGGCCACGCCATCGTCATCGCCATCTACGCCGGTCGACCTGATGACGAGCAATGCCCGACGCGCCGCCGCCAGCGCCTGCCTGGCGAAGCCGATGAACGCTTTTGCACCGAGGTCTAGCTCCCCCTCGGGAATCACGATCAGCCACTCGGCCACCGAAGCCCTCTCGTCTTCGAACAGGAGCAATCGTTTCGCATTCGGGGCAATCTCGGCCAGGCACTCGGAGAAATCACGCGGCGTGGGCTTTGGCAGCATCCGATCAAAGACCCCGGGGAGGTTGCCCTCGCAGGCGACCCTCAAGTGCCCGGCGGTCCGGTTGAGCACTCCGATCTGGATTCCGGGGGCGAGCGTGGCGAGGTTGTTGGCAACATATCGCCGCAGCCATTGATCACAGAGTTCATCCGCATTGAGCGGGTTGCGGATCACGAGTGGATGGGTGCTGAGATCGAGGATCAGTTGAAGCGGTAGTTGGAACTTCGTCACGTCCTCCGCATCGAGGTCGCGCTCCGCGAGTTCCTTGTCTTTATTTTCGGAAATCTGCCGCCAGCCGACTTTTCGCGCCGCGATGTACCAAGAGGCGAGGCTGATCCCCAGCACGAGCGAACAGGACGTCGCGAAGCCGACCGCGATTGCGACAAGGAGATGGCTTGAGGAGGCAGCTCCGTAGGCGCCGGCAGCGATCGCGCCAACAAGGCCGAACAGCCACGGGATGGCTTGAACCAGATTGTGAGCCAGCACAAAACGCGCCGCCACTCTTTCGAGCGACTGAGGGTTGGTACCGCCTAGCCAGGGCTTCAAGAGCTCCTTCATTCCCGCCTCCGTATTCTCGGCCCGAAATCTCCATCTCGGGCAGCTTCTGCCCCTCCGGCTGACAGATTATGGGGAACGTCTCAGGGCATGTCAATGTACGTTTGCAGTTTCACAATTTCTCAACAATTTCTCAACATATGGCGCCCGCGAGCGCTGACGTTCTAGAGCCGTGCGCTCCTGGCATCCACGATCAGGCGGCTGGGGCAAGAAATGGGGTAAGAAGCCCCACAGATCCCAGCCGATCTCGATTTCGCGGAAACCGCTCTAGACCGCGCTCCACGTAGTCCAGCGGGACTCCCGGTTCGGGCTCATAAGCGGACCGTGGGGGACCACGGTCCCGGTCACGGCGCGCGACGGTATCCGCAGCCAGCGGCTCGCTGGCGACGAGGTCGACTCGGCGACGTCGCGGTAGTCGGGAAGCGCCGCTTTCGCCCGCTCCTGGACCCGCTGGACCTTGTCACCGTGGCGGGCGCTGACGTAGAGCCAGGCCGCGGTCAGGAGGAGGCCCATCGCCGAGATCACGCCCGCGACCAGGTTCTCGCCGGCGCCAAGCGCGGTCGCGTAGGTCACGGCGAGCATCGCCTCCGCGATCAGGAACAGCGCGTGGCGCTGGTTGAAGACGCTGTCTTCGTGCAGGGTGAGGTCCCAGAGGCGGGACCGCTCCTCCTCGTCGAGCGGCGCACCCAATTCGCCCGGTCCTGCCTCCACCCTGCCCTGGGAGCCCGGGGCGCCGAAGCGGCCTGCCTCGGTCGGCCTGTCGAGCCAGGTGCCTACCGCGGTGTCGCTCGGGTCGGCCAGCGGGGCGGACGGGTCAAGCCACCGCGCCCTGCCCAGCAGCCAGCGGCCGTCGACCCGCGCCGCCTCCGTCAGCAACTCAACGAAACGGACCTCCTTCGGGGCCTCGCTGCCGAAGCCGAACAGCAGCTCTGGGCCCAGCGAGGCGTTCATCTCGGCGCGGGCCTTGACGAAACGGCGGTAGTCGTTGCGCCGCAGCTCACCGCGGTAGGCGGCCAGCGCGGCAAGGATCTGCTCGATTCGGGAGGCGTCGAAGGCGGTTGCCAGGGTTGGCAGCGGCAGCTCACCCCAGATCCCCCACATCCACCAGCGCGGCGAGTCGTTGCCTAGACCGGCCAGCGTGTCGCGGACGGCGGCACCCACCAGCTCGTGGGCGTGGTGGCGATCGTGCGGGCTGGGCGAGACGACGATCTGCGCTCGCAGGTCGTCCAGCTCGCGCTCCACGGCCTCAAGCAGGCGCCGGCGGGCGGCAGCGGCGTCGCCGCCGCCGGACATCGCCACCGGTGGGCGCAGGATCCGCGTCTCGAACCCCGTGCGGGTGGCGGCGTCGCGGACCTCCGCCTCGCGCCGCGCGTGCTGCGCGGGCCTGCCCAGGCTGCAGGCGACGTTGACGACCCTCCAGTCGGCGTCGCGCAGGGCCATCAGGGTGGCCGGCGCGCCGATCAGCTCGTCATCCGGGTGCGGCGAGAAGTGGGCGACAGTTCTCACCGTCCGAAGGGTATGCGTTTCGACGAGGGGCTTGGGCGCCTCGCGAGGCGGTGGCGAAACGTGCGCGTGGAGAAGACGGAAGGCAGCTACGGGGTGGGGCGGCGCGGGAACATCGGTTGGAACGGCACCCTCCTCGCACCACCATACATAGAAGCCCGATTTCGCCGGGGCATGGTCGCGCGCCTCCTCGACCGACATGATGGGGAGGGCAAGAAGCTCCTCGACCACCTGCTCCGGCTCCATTCGCTCAGGCTAGTCCGCTGGGCTGCTGGGGCAACAAATGGGGCAACATGCCCCACGGATTCCAGCCGATCTCCACGTAGTTCGATCTCGCGAAAACCGCTCTAGAACGCGCCCCACGTAGTCCAGCAGGCCTGCCGGTTCGTGCTCATAAGCGGACTGTCCTTGTGGGAACCCGAAGGTCGCGGAGATGTACCCTTCGAATTCGTCTCCTCAGGCTCCAAGGTGGCTGTTCGACCCTGGTCGCTACCCCGATCCAGAGCCAGCAAGATACAGAAGCGAATAGCTACTGACTGAGATCACATCGCGATCATTCAGAGTCCGCACTCCGACGAGGTCACCGTTTACGCGAACACCATTCGAACTGTCCAGATCTCTAATCGTAGCGCGTCCGTCTTCAGACGAAACTATCAATGCGTGCTCTCTGGATACCGCAGGGTCGGCCAACACAATGTCGCATTGCTCGCTTCGTCCAATGCGCAACTCCCCTTCATTTGGGATCTCGACCAGCCTGAAGGATCGTCCTTTTCCCCTTGGATGGATTAGCGTCTTCTTGGCTGGAGCAACGAAATCGGATACTTGGCCGAGTATCTCGTCTGCGATCTGATCGGAGAAGTCCGTGGTCGGGGGACCGTCAGATTCAGGTGAGCCAGCCCAGGTCTCGTCAGTGCGAGGAAACTGTTCGTCGATTCGCCTCTGGCGGGCAACGTGGAGCAATTCAGCTATCTCCTCCTCGGCGAGGATGCGAGCCAAGAGTTGCTCCGTGGGCGTCCTACCGGTTGGAGCCGGCACGACGATGGAACTGCCGTCTGGCATCGCTGCAACGAAGGTGCCTGAATCAGACGCCACTAGATGTACCTTGGGAGGAAGACTGTCTTTGACTGCCTGGGTCACGTCTTTCGCTTCTCCCTCATCCATTCCACTTGCAAAAGCAAGTTCGTGGGCGGCCTTGATCACGACGTCTCGTTCGAGAACCATCTTTCCCCTCAGCAGATCAAGTTCAAGTCGTCTCGCACGGGGAATGGACACGCCCGCGAGGGCGAGCAGGCTTCCGATCACAGCGAATGGAATGGACCGAATTGCGAGGCCGAAGATAAGGATGAGGGCCCCCAAAACGACCAAGGTCCAAGTGGCTCGAGACATGCATGCATATTGCCGTACGCTGATCCCGTTGGGTGTCCGATCGATTCCAAGATCGGCGAACCAGGGCACGCTGCACTGAACGCAAAGCGCCTCGACGCAGTCGACTCGTGGGCCTGGTGGCCCGCTACTACATGCGGCGCGACTGACGGCACGCGCCGATCAGCCGCCATACGTCCACGTAAAGCTGCCGCGCCTCCTCGAAGTCGGCTTCGCCATGAACGCCCGCCCCGAGGCGGTCGATCATCCGCGTAAGTCGCCGATGGAACAGGTCGAGCTCTGCCTTGTCGAACAAATAGCGGCCCTTCGAATCGGAGGACTGCTGAAAGACGAGGCTGAGGCGCGAGGCGTAGCTGGCGTCATCGGCCTTGCGCTCATCGCCGAAGCGGTCGTGGGTTGACTTTCCATTGGGCGGGTGCAGAAAGTCGGCCACCATCTTGATCGCTCGGCGAACCGAGCCCAAGCCCTGTGCCAAGAGCGCCGCCTGTTCGGCACCAACTGCATCCGCAGCCTCGTCGAGCCTGGCGGCGGCAAGTCGCAGCTCAGCGGAGGCAGATGGAACGGCCAGGCCGAGCCATTCCTCCGATTCTTGTTGGTGCGTTTCGACGATCTGATCGATCTGACGGGGCGCCCGTTCCGGGTCTGCGTGCGGGTCCGACGCGTCAGCCGGGGGCTGGGCAGACGGAGTTGGAGACACCGAAGTCACCGTCGGGTACGGGCCCTGAGCGCCCGGCGACAGGTGGGATGGCAGTGTCGGCTGTATTGCACGACTTGCCGTCCTCGTGGCGGCGTCTACTGCCGCCAGTGGCTTCGAGGTCGCTTCCAGCGTCCTGCGGTTCTGGTCGAGCACCCCCCAGAGCGACGCCTTGTCCAGCGCGCTCGTAACCGCGCCGGCGGGCCTCATCATCTCTGCCTGGCGGCGCAGCTTGTAATAGGGGTCTGTCGGCAGCTTTCCCGCAGCGGGCGAGCCGGGCCAGGCGGGGCTGATCGAATTGAGTGAGGCCACGAGGGCAGGATAGAGGTCGGTCCAGCCGATTCGAGGGAGCCGAAGCCGCCCGCCTTGGCTGCGGTCGATCTGCGAGCCTGCCGGCGGTGACGCTGTTGGCAGCGAAGATCCTCCTCGCCCCGCCAGCGTTCTCGCCGTCTTCACCCACGCCCGCGGCGGCGTCGCCCAGGTCGAGGTGCTGCTTCGCAACTTCCTCTTCGGCTCTATGGATTTGCCGCCTTCTGTTTCGTGCTCTCAGTCGCTCTGCCCACGGTGGAGAGCGTCGCCGCCTTCGGCCTCGCAACGGCCGTGGCGTTCGCTGTAGGCGATGACCCTCCTCCTGCGCCCCGTCTCCTGGCCGCGCCCTCGACCCATAGACCGGCCTGCCGACCTGTTCATCGAGTCCACGTCTTCACACCGTGATCGTTGGGGCAAGAAATGGGGCAAGAAGCCCCACAGATTCCAGCCGATCTCAGCGTAGTTCGATCTCGCGAAAACCGCTCTAGAACGCGCTCCACGTAGTCCAGCAGATTTCAAAGTTCGGGCTCATAACCCGAAGGTCGCGGGTTCGAATCCCGCCCCCGCTATAGGAGAAGGCCCCGGAAATGGGGTCTTTTTCGTTGCTCAAGGCCAGGCAGAAATCTGAGGCGGGT
>VRUE01000142.1 GCA_019456285.1 Solirubrobacterales bacterium
CTTCCATTCTGCATCTGTTGGAATATGCCAACCGGCAGGACAAACACCCTGAGCGCCTTCTACTATTGAACCATCCATTGCAGCGCTCCATTGCAGCGCTCCATTGATATAACATACCGAGTGAAGCTGCGGCTGCACAATCTTCTGCGCCATTAGCTACATCAGGCGGGCAGGAATACCAGGCGCTATCAACTGTCCAATCCGAACCTGCCGCAGCAGGTCCTTTTGTAATAGCGCCACCACCGGGATATTTTGTTGTACGCATATTTTCTTTAAGCCAGCATTGACTGCCGATTTTTACTATATCGTACCAATTTCCATCTGCATCCTGGACAGAATCTCCACAAACACGATTTGCAGCATAAAGTCCGGGTATTATCACAAAATTTGAATTACTAATAAATAATGTATCACCTGATGTTGAAAAATTTTGTAGTTCATTGGTCGGGTCGGCATCTGTAAGAATAACCGAGTTACCGCTGCTGATATTTAAAGTGTCATTAGATAATGATAAGGTTTGCAGCTCATTAGCGCTATCCGCATCAGCATCTATCACATTGTCTGTAATGATCACATTGTTTCCTCCGCTGATATTGAGCGTGTCACCGCTGAAAGAAAGGGTTTGGTTGTCGGTGTTGTCGAGATAGCTGCCGAGATATACGTTTGCACCATTGCTCAAATAAATAGTGTCATTGGAAATTGACAACACCTGCAATTCGTTGGTTGGGTCGGCATCGGCATCGGCAGTCTGGTCAGTTGGTAATGTTACAAAACCGCCATTGGATAAATAAATAGTGTCGTTTGAGATGGAGATTGCCTGCAATTCATTTGTTGGGTCAGCATCGGCGTCAGTTACATTGTCTGTTAAGGTAACGGTGTTACCGCTGCTGATAGTGAGGTCATTGCCGATAACGGATAAGGTTTGCAATTCATTGGTGCTGTCTGCATCGGCATCGTTTGTATTGGCGGTTTTTTCTGCATACAAGGCATAAGGGACAGATAGCAGTTGGGAAGTGCCCATGAGTTGGTAAGCCATGCCGCCTGTTTCGTCCATCTCTATCTGAACGAAATATATATCAGCGCCCCAGTCAATGGTTGAGAATGTGCCTGATACAATGGCGCCTGTGCCAATCTCAAGGCT
>VRUE01000035.1:0-19557 GCA_019456285.1 Solirubrobacterales bacterium
CCCGAAGACGCGGCTGGCGGCGGTGCAGGCGGGCTGGGCGGCGGCGGTCGGCGAGCGCGTCGCGGCGGCGGCGCAGCCGGTCTCGGAGCGGCGAGGAGCGGTGGTCGTCGGCTGCTCCGACTCGGTCTGGGCGCAGGAGCTCGATCTGATGCAGGAGCAGCTCTTGAAGCGCCTCCGTGAGCAGCTCGGGGAGGAGGCGCCGCGGAGTTTGCGCTTCCGTGTGAAAGGCGAGCTTGAGTAGTTTCATTTTCCGTAAGCGTTCAGTCCCCTGACCCCGGCTGCCCGAGCGCGGGAGGGGCGGCGAGCTTGCCTCGGACCTCTTCGGGTTGGAGATGCCGGTGGGGGCGGTCGACGCGATCTGCCAGCGCGCCTCCGCGGCGGCTCGCCGGACAAGACGGGCGACGCGACCACCGCGGCGATCGGCCTGGGCGAGGAACGAGCGGCGGGTCGCCAGTCCCTCCTCCAGTGCCTGCCGGACCGCCATCTCGATCTGCTCGGGAGCCGTTCCGGCGCCAGCCGCATTCGCGCCCCTGCCGGGAGGTGAAGTAGCCGTCCTGGCTGTAGGCGATTCGGTGCAGGGCGGTGGCATCCGGGTGGGACTGAATGTCAGATATAGATACAGCATGGCTATAGCTTTCTGCGACATCGCACCCAGGAGGTCGGGGGTTCGAGTCCCCTAGCTCCATCTCGAGGAGGACCACGAAGCCCGGCGACTGGAGGCGCCCTCAGTCCTCTTTGGCGATCTTCGCCGCCTCGGTGCCGCCGAGGTAGGGCGTCAGGGTGAACTCGACCAGGTCGGGGAGGAGGGTCTCCAGCTGCTTGGCTTTGCCGGCGATGATGCGGCGGGAGACCAGGGAGGCCATGCCGCCGACCAGGGCTTCCTCGGTGGTCGGGGAGAGGCGGGCGAGGACCTCGGGCGAGCGGCCCTCGCGGCCGGAGCGGAAGTAGGGGTCGAAGCTCTGGATCGCGGCGTCGTAGCGCTCGACCACGACCGGGCCGGCGACCAGCGCCTCGACCATGCAGAGGCGCGCGAGGTGCGGCTCTGCGGCCAGGAAGCGGAGCATCTCGCGGATCCCCGCCTTGACGGCGTGGGGCCAGTCGTCGGCCTCCTCGAAGGCCTGCGAGACGCGCTCGCGCAACTCGGTCACCACCGTTTCGTAAGCGGCGACGAAGCACTCGTCTTTGCTGGCGAAGTGCTCGTAGAAGGTGCGGCGGGAGACCGCGGCATGGCCGGTGATGTGGGCGATCGTGGTGCCGGTGTAGCCGTTCTCGGCGATCGCTTCGGCGAGGCCGGCGATCAGCCGCTCGCGCTGGTTGTGGGCGACGAACTCGCGCGGCAGGCCGTGGCGGCCCGGCGGCAGGCGGGCCAGCTCAGGCGGGTACCCCTTGCCAGGGTCGGCGGGCTTGCCGGTGGAGTCCGCGGTCACATCCCGACGATACCGGGCGGGGGCTCGGAACCGCGGTCAAGCTCGTCCAGCGCCGCCTCGACCCCGAGATAGGGCATCACGGCGGCGGACATCAGCTGCGGGATCAGGGCGCGGTGAGCGCGGGCGGCGCTTCGGCGGCCGTCCGCTTCGCGGCTTCGGCGCCGATGTACGGAGCGAGTGAAAATTCGACCAGCTCGGGGAGCAGCTTCTCGATCTGCTCGGTGTGTCCCATGATGATGCGCTGGTAGATGATCCAGAAGATCCCTCCGACGATCGTCTCCTCGAGGGTCTCGGGCAGCTGATTGCCGTTCGGCGAGACCTTGCGGCCCATCCGGAAGAGGGGAAGGAACGCCTGGATCGAGCGTTCGTAGCGCTCGACCGCGGCGGGGCCCGCCGAAAGCGCCTCGACGATGCAGGTGCGGGCGAGGGCGGGCTCGCTGGCGACGTAGTGCAGGAAGGCGGCGAGCCCGGCGTTGACGCGGGCCGGCCAGGTGTCGACCTTGCTGGCGGTGTCGTCGACGCGGCGCAGCGCCTCCTTGACGGCGAACTCCGAGGCAGCGAGAAAGCAGTCTTCCTTGGAGGAGAAGTTGTCGTAGAAGGTGTTGCGGGCGATGCCGGCGCGGCGGACGATGTTGGCCACGGTGACGGCGCGATAGCTCTTCTCCGCGGTCTCCTCGGCGAGGGCGGAGATGATCCGCGCGCGCTGGTGCTGGGCGATGAACTCGCGTGGGAGCGGGTGCCGTCCGGGCGGCGTTCTCATCGTCTGCGGGGCACGTTCAGCCATGAAAACCAGGGTACTCGGGGGCTGTGGGGATTCCAAGCTGGACGGATGGGGTAAATACCGTTACAGTACCGCAATCCAGACAATATGTTCTCTTGATCGAGGCAGGAAAGGACCAAATGGGAAAGCAGGTCGCAACCAAGGTCCAGGCAGGGGCTGAGGGGACCGGCGCAGCGAGGGAGGTCGAAGCTCCCCCTGACGCTCCCACACTCAGACCGGTCAGCTCCCCGAAGCGCCAGCGGATCTTGGAGGGGATGCTCGAAGCGGTCGGGGCGGTCGGCTACAACGCGGCCTCGGTGCGCACCGTGCTGGACCGCACCGAGCTTTACCGGCAGGCCTTCTACGACAACTTTCCCGATAAGGATGCCTGTTACCTGGAGGCGTTCGATTTCGGAGTCGCGCGGATCGAAGCGCTGGTGATCGCCGCCGCGGCAAGCGAAGAGACCTGGCAGGGCAGGGTGCGGGCCGGGCTCGGCGCCCTGCTCGACGCCTTCGACGCCGAGCCGGCTGTGGGGCGGGCGCTGATCGTCGAGGTGCACGCGGCCGGGGCGGAGGCACTCGCAAAAAGGGCCGAGGTGATGAGACGAATCACGGATTTCATCGATTTGGCGCGCTCGGATGCAGGCCAGTCCGAGTCGCCGCCGGCGATCGCCCCAGAGGGGATCGCCGCCGGCATCCACGCGGTCGTCCACTCGAGGCTGGCGACCAAGGAGGACAACGGCTTCTGCGAGCTGCTGCCCGAGTTGATGTACTTCGCGGTGCTGCCCTACTTCGGCGCCGAGGTGGCGAGCGCCGAGATGCAGGCGACTAAGTGACTAAAGTCTGACCAGGTTCTCGGCGGCGATCCCGCGCGTCACGCCGCGGAAGTCGACCACCAGGGGAGCGGCCGCGACGACCTTCTCGTAGTCGAGCTCCGGGTGTGCGGTCACGATCGCCACCACGTCGGTCGAGGAGAGCGCGGCCTCGAGATCGACCGAGGACAGCCCCAGCTCGGGAAGCTCGGGGACGTAGGGGTCGTGGTAGGCGATCTCGCCGCCCAGCTCCCGCAGCAGCTTGACGATCTTCAGGGCGGGCGACTCGCGGGTGTCGCCCACCCCCGCCTTGTAGCTGACGCCGAGGATCAGGATCTGGGAGCCGTTGACCGGCTTGCCGGCGTCGTTGAGGGCTCGCTCGATGCGTTCGGCGCAGAAGGCAGGCTGGGCCCGGTTGACCTTGCCCGCCAGCTCGATGAACTCGGGGTAGAAGTCGTGCTCGCGGGCCTTGAAGGCGAGGTAGAAGGGGTCGACGGGGAGGCAGTGGCCGCCCATCCCGGGGCCGGGGTCGAAGCGCATGAAGCCGAACGGCTTGGTGGCGGCGGCGTCGATCACCTCCCAGACGTCGATCCCGAGCCGGTCGCAGAGCTGGGCCAGCTCGTTGACGAGGGCGATGTTGACGGAGCGGAAGATGTTCTCCAGCAGCTTCGAGAGCTCCGCCGCCTCCGGGGAAGAGAGGACCACCACCTCCGCGCAGATCAGCGAGTAAAGCTCGCGGGCGCGCTCGGCGCAGCGCTCGGTGAGGCCGCCGACCAGCTTCGGCGTGGTGCGGACCGTGAAGTCGGTGCGCCCCGGGTCGATCCGCTCCGGGGAGAAGGCGAGGTGGAAGTCGCGGCCCGCGGACATCCCAGACTCCTCGAGGATCGGCAGCAGGCGCTCGCGGGTGGTGCCGGGGTAGGTGGTCGACTCGAGCACCACGAGCTGCCCGGGGCGGAGAACCTGCGAGAGCGCCGTCGCCGCGTCGAGCAGGTAGGTGAGGTCGGGCTCACGCGAGCCGGTCAGCGGGGTCGGAACGCAGATGACTACCGCCTCGCAGGAGGCGAGGTCCGCGTGGCGGGGGGTGCCGTGGAGGCGGCCGCGCAGCGGCTCCAGGGCGGCGTCGGGGACGTCCTCGACGTAGCTGCGACCCCCGGAGAGGGCCTCGACCTTGCGCTGGTCGGTGTCGAGGCCGACCACCTCATGCCCGGTCTCCGCGAAGGCGACGGCGAGGGGGAGTCCGACGTAGCCGAGCCCGACGATTCCGATCTTCATCCGGGGGAGTGTAGGCGTCGCGAAACGCCGGAGAGAGCGCCGGGGCAGGCCTGGGCGATCGGGTGCGGGAGGGGTTGGACACGCCGCGACTCCTGCCCTACGCTGAAGGCATGGATTCGCCATCCGCATCGAATCCACAGAGTCTGCCCAGTGGACGTCACGGGTTACCGCGGGCCTACGTGGTGCGGTCGCAGCGGGAGCGGCTGCTGGAGGCGATGGTGCGAGTTGCGGCGGCCAAAGGCTACGAGGCGACGACGGTGGCTGACGTGATCGAGGTCGCCGGGGTCTCCCAGGCGACCTTCCACGAGATGTTCGAGGACAAGACGTCCTGTTTCCTGGAGGCCTACGACGCGATGATCGACGTGCTGGTGGCGCACGTGTCGACGGCCTTCGAGACGGCCTCGGACGAACCCTGGCCGGAGCAGATCGCCGCCGCACTGCGGGCGCTGGTCGAGCTGCTGGCCGCCGAGGCGGACATCGCACGGATGGCGATGGTCGAGGTGACGGCGGCGGGCGACGACGCGCGGGGCCGCTACCGGGCGGCGCTGGCCCGCTTCGCCCCCTTCCTCGAGAAGGGAAGGACGTACTCCGGCCAGGGCGACGAGCTGCCGCCCGACACGGCCCGCTTCGCGGTCGGCGGCGCGACCTCGATGATCTTCGACGAGATCCGCGCCGGCCGCGGGACCGACCTGGAGCGCATCCTCCCCGACCTGGTCTTCGCGGTCCTGATGCCCTACCTCGGCCCCGAGGCGGCCGAGGACGAGATGCGCCGCGCCGCCCACCAGATCTGAGTTACACCCCCTCGCCGTGGCGGCCCTCGCCCGCCGCGAAGCGGGCGGCGCCGCGGGCCGCCACCTCGAGGACCTCGCGGCCGAGCCGGTGCTCCAGGGCGAGGCCGTCGGCGAGCGGCAGGCCGAAGCCCTCGATCGCGGCGCGGCGGTCGGCGAGCATCGTCTCCTGCGGGAAGGCGGCGATCCTCTCGGCCAGCTCCAGGGCCCGCCCCAAGTGCTCGCCGGGGGCGGCGACCTCGTTTACGAGGCCGATCCGGTGAGCCTCCTCGGCGTCCACCGGACGACCGGTGAGGATCAGCTCCAGCGCCCGGCCCATGCCGACGACGCGGGGCAGGCGCTGGGTTCCCCCGTCGACCAACGGGACGCCCCAACGGCGCTCGAAGAGGCCGAAGGTGGAGCCGGGCGTGGCGATCCGCAGGTCGCACCAGAGGGCCAGCTCCACCCCGCCGGCCAGGCACCAGCCGTCGACCGCGGCGATCGCCGGCTTCGACGGAGTGAGGCGGGTCGGGCCCATCGGGCCCTCGGGGTGGTCGACGTCGAGGTCAAGCGCCTTGAGGTCGGCGCCGGCGCAGAAGGCCTCCCCGCCGGCGCCGGTGAGGACGAGGACGCGCGCCTCCCCGTCGGACTCGAAGTCCTGCAGTCCCCGGCGGAACAGCTCGGCGGTTGCGCCGTCGACCGCGTTGCGCCGCCCCGGCCGATCGATGGTCAGCACCGCGGCGGCGCCAATCCGCTCGTAGCGAAGCTCCCTGCTCACCGCCGCCATCCTCGCACAGACACTGGTTGGACGGGCCACTACGCTGCCCGGATGCGCATCGACGAGATCCTCGCCACGCGGCGCCCGATCTTCTCGGTCGAGCTCTTCCCGCCGAAGACGGCGGAGGCGACCGAGGATCTGTATGCGACCGCGCGGTCGCTGAGCGAGCTGGAGCCCGACTTCGTCTCGGTGACCTACGGCGCCGGGGGATCCACCCGCGAGGGGACCGTCGAGATCACCACCGCCCTCAAGGACGAGCTCGGGTACGAGGTGATGGCGCATCTGAGCTGCGTCGGGGAGACGACCGAGGGCCTGTCCCACACCCTGGACCGGATCCAGGCCGCGGGCATAGAGAACGTGTTGGCGCTGCGCGGCGACCCGCCGCGCGGCCAGGAGGACTTCGCCCAGCCGGAGGGCGGGCTTGGAAGCGCCGCGGAGCTGGCCGCGTTCATCGCCGCGGGCTGGGACTTCACGGTCGGCGGCGCCTGCTTTCCCGAGGTGCATCCCGAGGCGCCCGATCTCGACGCCGACCTCGCCTACCTGAAGACGAAGGTGGAGGCGGGGGCATCCTTCCTGATCACCCAGCTCTTCTTCGACAACCAGGTCTACTTCGACTTCGTCGAGGCGGCTCGGGCGAAGGGGATCGACGTCCCGATCCTCGCCGGGGTGATCCCGGTGGCGAGCTTTGCGCAGACGAAGCGGATCTGCGAGCTGTGCGACGCCTCGATCCCGACCCATCTGGAGGAGACGTTCCGAGCCGCCGGAGGCGACGAGCGGGCCGAGTTCGAGCTCGGCGTCGCCTACGCGGCACAGCAGTGCGCCGAGCTGCTGGTCGCGGGGGCGCCCGGCATCCACTTCTACGCGCTGAACCGGGCGCCGGCGACCCGAGCGGTGCTGGGCGCGCTGCGGGCGGCGCGCCCATGGGAGCGGGCCGGCGGCGGCGCGGATGCCCTCGACGGGTAGTCACTAAACTTGCGCGACCCCAGATGGCCAATCGCAGGGAAGAAGAGAGGGAGCGACTCCGCCAGGCCCGGCAGGAAAGCGAAGGGGGGCGGGCGGGCACCGCCCGCCGCCGCTTGATGATCGGATACGCGGTGGCCGGGGTAATAGGGTTGGCGGTGGTCGTAGGGATCGGGGCGATCATCGTCTCCTCGGTCGGAGGGAGCGCCGCAGGCACGGCGCACATCAGCCAGGCCAGCGGCTCGACCAACGGCGTCCAGCCGGATAGCCGGGGAGGGACCGATCCGCCGCCCGCCAAGGTCACCAACCTGAAGAAGGCGGCGAAGCGGGCCGGCTGCGTGCTGCGCCTCCAGCTCCGCGACGAGGGTAAAGAGCACCTGCCGGAGGACGCGCCCACGCCGGACTACGAGACCAACCCGCCCACCTCCGGCAACCACGTCGAGTCGCCCAACTGGCAGGCGGACGGCGCCTACAGCGAGCAGCCGGAGTTGATCAACATCGTCCACACCCTCGAGCACGGCCGGATGGAGATCCAGTACAGCCCGGACCTGCCGGAGGACGATCAGCTGGCGCTGAAGGGCCTCTACGACACGATGTTCTCGGCGACGCTGCTCTTCCCCAACGAGGAGATGGACTACGCGGTCGCGGCGACCACCTGGACCAACCTGCTGGGCTGCAAGGAGTACAAGGGGGCGATCACCCTGGACGCCATCCGCGCCTTCGGCAAGGCGACCTGGGGCAAGTTCGGCGGCGAGCCGGTGAACGCCGCCACCTTGACCGGCCCGACCCCGTTCGAACCAGCGAGCTAGCGGGCCACTAGGCCGGCGCCCGGTAGGCGGGGAAGAAGCCGCCGGGGTCGGCGGCGGCGAGGCGGGCGTAGGCGGCCGGGTCGCAGACGATCTCCGAGCTTCGCCAGGGCTCCTCGCGGTTGGCGAAGCCGCGCTTGAACTCCTCGAGGCGGTCGCCGCGGGAGATGCCGCCGCCGAGGTTGAGCGGAAGGCCCTGCTCCGAGGCGAGCTCGACCAGGGCGACGACGACGTTCTTCATCGGCGAGTCGCGCCGGTGGGAGTCGGCGCTGCCGCTCAGGTAGTAGTGGATGAAGCCGTCGCTGCGGACCGCGATCGAGGCGGCGGCGACCTCGCCGCCGGGGGCGATAGCGAGGGCGAGCCAGGCGCGGTCGGACTGCAGGACGCGGTCGAAGTAAGCGGCGCCGAAGAGGTAGCGCTCGGCGGCGCCGGCGCGCTGCATCGTCTGCTCGTAGGCGGCGAGGAAGCCGGCGCGCTCGGCGGGGGTGGCGCCGGGGCCGGGGACGAGGCGCAGCTCGTAGCCTCGCCGCAGGTTCCTGCGGATCTGCTGGCGGTCGCTCATCCGGCTCTTCGGCGGCAGCTCGGGGTCGGCGATCTGGACGACGTTGCGGGCGCTTGCGCCGGAGAGCGGCGGCTCGCCGAGGGTGTGCCGGACGAAGGCGCTGACGAGGCCCGTCGCGGAGAAGTCGACCGCTGCCGGATCGACCTCGGCGCCGGCAGGCGCCGCGAGGCCCGGGTAGCCGTACGGGGAGATCGCGTCGCGCTCGCCGCCGCCGGGAATCTCCCGGACGACCAGCGGCGCGAGCAGCTCGGCGCCGCCGGCCTCGATGCGCAGGGTGTGGGTGACGCCCTCGGCGTCGAGGAAGGGGCGGGAACGGAAGAACTCCTCGCTCGCCGCCGCCTCGCCGCGGTCGGCGAGCAGCTCGGCGGTCGCGGTGGGGCCGCTCACGCGAGCAGGTCCGCCGCGGCAGCGCGGAACTCGCCGGGGAGGACGCCCCAGACCTCGCAGTCGGCGCTCTCGCCGCCGCGGCGGAGGTGGCCGCGCATCGTCCCCTCGTGGCGCCAGCCGAGGCTGGTGACGACCCGCTTCGCCGCCTCGTTGCAGGCGGGGATGCGGCCGTAGACCCGGTGCGCCCCGAACTCGTCGAAGGCCCTGACGATCGTCAGGGCCTCGGCGCAGCGGCCGACCCCCTTGCCGCGCACGTCGTCGCCGATCAGCGCGCCCAGCTCCGGCGCGGTCTGCCGAAAGAGGCCGTAGAGGGCCGTGAACCCGACCGGCTCGTCATGCCCCTCGACCGCGATCGCGTACTTGCGGTCCTCGCCCGAGTCGTCCATCGCCCGCCCCACCCACGCCTCCGCCTCCTCCAGCGAGAAGCTGCTGCGCTGCTCCATCAGCGTCTTCGTCGCCTCCGGGTCGTTGAACCAGCGATGGACCGCCGCGGCGTCGCCGGGCTCGAACGGGCGCAGGCTGACCTCGGGGTGCTCGCTCACGGCCTGAACCCTAGTCCGCCCTAGTCGGGGGCGAGGCCGTGGCCGGTGACCAGGAGCCAGGCGGTCTTGGCGAGGATGCGCAGGTCGAGGGCCGGACTGCGGTGATCTACGTAGTAGACGTCCAACTCGATCCGCTCCTCCCAGGGGATGCCGGCGCGGCCCTGGACCTGCGCCCAGCCGGTGATCCCCGGGCGAACCTCGTGGCGACGGTTCTGACGGGGCGTGTAGTCCTCGACCTGGGCGGGGATGGTCGGCCGCGGGCCGACGATCGCCATCTCGCCGCGCAGCACGTTGACCAGGTTGGGGATCTCGTCGAGCGAGGTGCGGCGCAGGAAACGGCCGGCGGCGGTGACGCGTGGGTCGTCGCGGGTGACCACGGTCCCCACCCCGACCGGGTCGGAGCCCTGCACCATCGTGCGCAGCTTCAGCATCTCGAACTCGCGGCCGTCCCTGCCGGCGCGGCGCTGGCGGTAGAGGACCGGGCCGCGGCTGCCCAGCCCGATCGCGATCGCCGCGATCAGCAGCAGTGGGGAGAAGACAACCAGGGCGACTGCCGCGATCAGGACGTCAAAAGCTCTGGGCATGATCCGTCACCTGGTCCCTTCGGCCTTCTCCCAGGTTCCAGGCGGGCCGTTGCGGGCGCGGTCCCAGAGCCCGGCGGCGATCGAGGCGGTGGTCATCACGTAGTAGCGGGCGGCGCGGAGCGGCGCGAGCGGCAGCCGGCGACCCAGCAGAGCGGCGGCGAGGACGGCGAGCTGGACGGCTAGCGTCACCGTGTAGACCCGGCCCTCGCCGAGCAGGGCGACGTTCGCCGCCAGCGCCAGCAGGTGCAGGAAGGGGGTCAGGTAGCGCAGCAGCCGGTGCGAGGCGAGCTGGAAGGCGTAGAGCGGCGAGTAGCCGCGGGGGCGCAGCATCCCCTCCCCGACGACGATGTCCCAGAGCCCGACCATCATCCGTCGCTTGCGAGCGAACTCGCCCTCCAGGGTGGGCGCCATCTTCTCCTCGGCGGCGGCCCAGGGAACGTAGAGCGAGCGCCGACCTCGCTTCGCCAGCATGAAGGGGAGGGAGAGATCGTGGCTGCCCGAGCGCGGCAGGGGGATGTAGGCGTCGCGGCGGACCGCGTAGATCGCCCCGTTGCCGGCGGTGACCCCGCCCAGCGCCGACTCCATCTCCCGCACCGCCATCTCGTAACGCCAGTAGGCGCCCTCCAGGTTGCCGCCCGCCGCGTCGAGGAAGCGGACCTGGCCGCAGGCGTAGCCGACCGCGGGGTCGGCGAAGGGCTCGACCAGGTGGCGCAGGGCGTCGGGGCGCCAGACGCTGTTGGCGTCGGAGAAGGCGAGGATCTCGCCCGAGGCGCGCTCGGCGGCCGCGTTCTGGGCCGCGACCTTGCCGCCGCGCGGCAGGTCGAGGACGAGGTCGGCGCCGGCCGCCCGAGCTCGCTCCACGGTGGCGTCGGCGGAGCCGTCGGAGGCGACGATCAGCTCGAGTCGCTCGCCTGGGTAGCCGAGGGCGAGCGCGTTGGCGACCTTGGCGGCGATCACCTCCTCCTCGTCGTAGGCGGCGACGATCAGGGAGACCCGCGGCGGCTCTTCCCAGGTGCCGGGCTCCAGGGTGGGGCGGCGGCGCATCCCGACCAGCGCCCGCAGGACGAGGGGGTAGCCGGCATGCGTGTAGACGATCAGGCCCGCGCAGATCCAGAAGGTGGCTGCTAGTAGCACCGGGGGATTATCTGCTTCCCCCAGGGAGGGGGTAGGGGTGCCCCCTCTGGTCGAGGAGCTCGCGGTAGAGGGAGAGGGTCTGGCGCGCCGCCTCGTCCCAGGAATAGGCGCCGGCAGCGGCGCGGGCTGCCGCTTCGCCCAGCTCCGTTCGGGCCGTCTTGTCGCCGACCAACTCGGTGAGCGCGGCCGCAAGCGCCGCCGGGTCCTCGGGCGGGACAAGCTGGGCGGCGCCCCGCGCGGCGACCTCCGGGAAGCCGCCGACCGCGCTCAGCACCATCGGCTTGCCGAAGGCGAGCCCGGCGTAGAGGACGCCCGAGTGCTCGGCGTCGCGGTAGGGGAGGGCGACGAGGTCGGCGCGGCGGAAGATCGCCGGGATCTCGGCGTCCTCGACGAAGCGGGTGAGGAAGCGGACACGACCGGGGGCCTCGGCGGCGAGCCGGCGCAGCGGCTCGACCTCCATCCGCGGGTTGCCGGCGATCCACAGCTCGGCGCCCTCCACCCGGCGGAACGCCCTCAGCAGCGTCTCGAGCCCCTTGTGGGGGCGCAGCAGGCCGAAGAAGAGGATCACCGGGCCCTCGGCGCCCTCCAGCTCCGCCGGCAGCGGCTTCTCGCCGGGCAGCCGGGTCAGGTAGTCGAAGGCGCCGTGGGGGATGACGCGAACCCGGGCGGGGTCGAGCCCGACCTCGTCGCGCAGCCGCGCCGCCCCGTGCTCGGAGTGGGCGACCACCGCGTCCATGCGGCCGAAGAGGCGGCGAGCGCCGGCCAGCTGCCGGCGGCTCGGGCGGGGCGGCAGGATGTAGTGGGCGGTCATCACCCGGGGGCGCAGCGGCGGGAGCAGCAGCGCGTCGAGCACCGGGACCGTGAGCCACTGGTAGTGGACGACATCCGCGTCGGCGTCGCGGCGGAAGCGCAGCATGTCCGGCAGGTGCTCGGCCAGCTTGAAGGCGCGGCGGGCGGGGGCGTCGAGGCCGCGGGCGGAGGTACGGCGGTAGAAGCGCTCGTCGACCCGGTAGTCGTCGACCTCGGGAGCGGGCCCGTACAGGAAGCGGCTGGTCAGCAGCTCGACCTCGGCGCCGCTACGGGCCAGCGCCGCGGCGAGGGCGCGGTCGTAGGGCGGTGTGAAGGCCGAGGGGTCGACCAGCTGCACCTTCATCGCCGCCGATTATCGTGGTGGGGGTGGCGTCCGCGCTCTCCTACTGCGTCGTGAACACGAACGGCCGCGAGCACCTGCTCGCCTGCCTGGAGGCGGTCGAGCGCACCCATCCGGCGGGCGTGGAGCGAGAGATTCTGGTCCTGGACAACGCCTCCGACGACGGCTCCGCCGAGGCGGTGCGGGCGCTCGGCCGCGAGATCCGCCTGATCGCCATCGAGCGGCGGGCCGGCAAGGCGGAGAACGACTCGACCCTGTTGCGCGCGGCAAGGGGCCGCTACTGCCTGCTGCTCAACGAGGACTCCGAGCTGCGGCCGGGCGCCGCCGCGGCGCTGATCGCGGCGCTCGACGCCGATCCGCGGGCGGCGGCTGCCGGGGCGCAGCTGCTCGACTCGGCCGGGGAGCCGGCCCCCTGCGCCTGGCGCTTCCCGGGGGTCGGCACGGCGCTGGCCGGCGCCCTCTTCCTGCACCGCCGCCTCACCGTGCAGAGCGGGGGCGCCGGAACCCGCGCGGTCGGCTGGACGCAGTCGAGCGCGCTGATGGTGCGCCGCGAAGCGGCGGCCGAGGTCGGCTACCTCGACCCCGCCTTCTTCGTCTACTACGACGAGTGCGACTTCTGCAAGCGGCTCGGCGAAGCCGGCTGGCGCACCCTCTTCGTCCCCGCGGCCGAGGCCGTCCACCACGACCAGCTATCCACCGACCTCGCCGCCGGCCTCCCTCGCATCGTCGAATTCCACCGCAACCGCGATCTCTACATGCGCAAGCACCACGCGCGCCCGGCGGCGCTCGCGGTACGCTTCCTCACCGCCTGGGCCTACGCCCTCCGCGCCCTGGCCGCGACCGTCCTCCCCGACCAACCTGCCCGCATCTACCGGGCCCACGCCCGCCAGGCGCTGCTGCCCAACCGCGGCGAGAGCCTCAGCGACAGCGCATAGCCACGGCGGTCAGACGCGAGCGTCGTCGTCCATCTGCTCTACCTCGTAGGTCTCCGGGACCGCCCCGTCGACCTCGGCGGGACGATCGCGCAGGGCGCGGAGGCGGGCGAGCAGCACGCCGGGATGGCGCAGGTGGGCGAGCCAGCCACGCTCCGCGGGGGTGAAGAAGCCGCTGCCCAGGAGAACGACCGGATACGCGAGCCAGAGCGCCGCTCTGGCGAGCAGGCCGTCGAGCCCGGCGGTCGGCAGCAGCAGCTCCCCCAAGCCGACCAGCGCTGCCGAGACGAGCACCACCCGCGCCAGGCGCCCCCATTCGTAGGGGACCGGGAAGAGACGCTGGGTGAATCCGTACATCAGCGCCACCACAACCAGGTAGGAGGCGACCAGGGCGATGCCGGCGCCGACTATCCCCAGCGGCGGCACCAGGGCGAGGTTGAGCGCGACGTTGGCGATCAGCGCCGCGCTCGTCGCCGGGAAGTTGAACTCGGTGCGTCCGGTCCTGCCGAGGATCACCACCAGCACCATGTAGAGCGCGTAGAGGGCGACGCCGGTGGCGAGCAGCCCGATCGCTTCGTAGGAGCCGAAGAACTCCGGCGCGGCCAGCGCCCGCACGATCCAGCGCGAGAGCAGCCATATCCCGGTGACGACGAAGGCGCAGCCGGCCACGAACCAGGTGACGACCACGGCGTAGGCGCGGCGCGCCTCGCCGTCGTCGCGGATCGAGTAGGCGAGCGGCGGCCAGGCGAGCTGGAAGCCGCGGACCAGCACGTTGACCGCCTGGGCGAACTTGACCGCGAGCGAGTAGAGGCCGGCCTCGGCCAGGCCGGCGGTGCGGACGATGATGATCCGGTCGACGAAGTTGAGCAGGTAGAGCGACAGCTCGGCCGGCATCGTCGGCAGGCCGAAGCGCATCAGCCGTCGCAGCAGGGCGCGGTCGACCCGGAGCGAGAGGCGGCGCCGGTGGACGACGATCAGCCCGAGCACGAAGCCGGCGCCGGCGGCGTAGCTGCCGAGCAGCAGGCCGCGGGCGCCCTCGCCCTCGCCGACGACCAGCACGATCGTCAGCCCGATCGTCACCAGCACGTTGAAGATCGTCGTCAGGAAGTAGGCGCGGGCGCGCTCCTCCAGCCGGAACAGGGTGAGCAGGTACTCGAACATCGTCAGCACCCAGAGGCCGCCGATCGAGATCCGGGCCAGGTCCGGCGCGGAGCGATCCAGCAGCACCTGGGAGATCTGCTCGGCGAAGGGCAGCGCGATCAGCGCCGCGCCGGTGGCGAGCCAGAACAGCGCCGCGAAGCAGGTGGAGGCGACGAGGGCCGGGTCCTCGTCGTCCTTGTAGTAGAAGCGGAGCACCGCCTCGATCACGCCGAGGCGGATCACGATGCTGGCCGAGACGACCGCCGCGAAGAGGACCTCGGCGGCGCCGTAGTCGGCCGGGGTCAGGTACCGCGTGTAGAGCGGCAGCAGCGCCACCGCGATCAGCTTCGAGAGGATGCTTGCCGCCGTGTAGGCGGCGCCGGTCGTCGCTAGGCGGCGGAGGTATCCCGGCACGCGGCGAGACTACGGGGAGTCGCGGATCGGGGCGCTCGCCAGCGATGCGCCGACCGCGAGGAGAACCCATGCGATCGGGTCCTCGAAGAACCCCGCGTAGGCCATCGTGTGGACGAGGAGGGCGACGAAGGCGGCGAGAGCCGCGGCGCGGCCGGGCGTCGGGTTGCGCATGCCGGTGAGCATCGTCCACAGCGCGACGACGATCAGCGCCGCATAGGCCGTTAAGCCGACCAGGCCCTGCTCGGCGGCGATGGTGATCGGCTGGGTGTGGGAGACGGAGACAGGGGCGTCCTGACTGGCGATCCGCTCTTTGTAGGCGACCGGGAAGGAGCCCGAGCCGTAGCCGTAGGCCGGGCGCTGGCCGAACAGCTCGGCGCCGCCCGAGACCAGGTTGGCGCGGCCGCCGGTGTCGATGTTGATTCGCGAGAAGTCGATCTTCGTGGAGTCCCCCGCAAGCGCCACGAGCAGCACGGCCGCGACCGCCCCGGCCCCAACGGTCGCCGCCGTCCAGCGCCAGCTCCAGCGCAGTGCCGCCAGCACGGTCAACCCCGCGAGCAGCGCGACGAAGCTCGATTGCGAGAAGGTCGGGACCAGCCCGATCCACAGGATCGCGACCAGTCCCGTCAACAGCCACACGCTGCGGCGTTCCCGTGCCCAGAGCAGCGCGGCCATGGCGACGACGATGGCCAGGGCCAGATACCTGCCGTAGATGTTGGGGTCCCAGAACACCGAGTTGACCCTGAAGTACGTGTGGAAGTCGTTCGACCGGATCACCTGGTCGTTCCAGAAAAGGCTCCGGGTCGCGTACTCGACCGACCCGATCAGCACGAAGCACACGGCCTCGACGGCAACGACCCACAGGACTACGGCCAGCAGCTTGCGGTCCCAGGCGACATCCCGCAACAGCGCATAGACCAGGGAGAACGGCACGAAGAAGAAGCAGACGTTCTGAAGGGACTTGGAGAAGTCCGGTGAGTACAACGTCTGCAGCGCGTAGAGGACCACGACTGCAGCGAGGATTCGGGGCAGCCATGCGCTTGGCCGGCGGGTCCTGTCGCGGGGAAGGGGGGCGCTGCGGGCGGGTGAATCCGTCCTCGACCCCCCTTCCCCCGCGCCACCCGCCGGAGCGTTCGCACGGTCGACTGACCAATCCCGCGCCGCAACGGACAGCACGCCGCCTGCGATGACCAGGTAGAGCGGGACCAGGAGGTTGGCGGTGTCGCCCCCTGCCTCGAGGGGGACGCGGAAGGGAAGCGCAAACACGATCCCGAGAGGCAGGGCGATCGGCCAGCGGCGGAAGGCCACGGCCAGGGCGGCCACTGCCGCGACGGCGACGACGCCCAGAGCCGCGGTGCGCGTGGGGTGGTCGCGGAGGTCGGCGATCTGCTGGGAGTGCCACTGGTCGCCGGCGATCAGGAGCGGAGAGAGGAGGATCGCCGCCAGCATCGCCGCCGAGCGCACCCGACCCGGGGGGAGGAGGATCGCGGTCGCGCTTGCCCCGGCCGCGACGAGGACTCCGGCCGCCGCCAGAAGGTCGCTCAAGGCGCTCCTTCCGCGGGGCCGCGGGAGCATCCCGGGGTGGGGTTGCGCGGCGCCCGGTGGAGGCGGATGGCGCCGGGCGGCGCCAGGGTGCGGTCCTGGCCGAGCAGTTTGACCCGCAGCTTGTAGCGGCCGGGAGGGGCGATGCCGTCGTTGCGGATGCGGCCGTCCCAGTAGAAGGTGAAGAAGCGGTAGCGCTTCAGGAAGCGGTCGCGGGCGAGGGTGACGATCAGCCGCCCGCCCGGCTTGACCACCTGCACGATCGCGCGGTCGGAGCGGGTGACGCGAAAGCGAATCCGCACCCGGTCGAAGCGGCAGTCGCCGTTGGGGGTGAAGGCGCGGCTGGCGGCGGTGCCGAAGGTGACCCGGTCGAGCACGAGCGGATCCCGCTTCAGCCGCTGCGACCAGGCGAACGCGGCGATCGTGGCGACGACGAGCAGCGCGAAGACCAGCCCCGCCGCGCTAGCCCGCCGACGAGGCATTGTCCTCGCCGACGATCACCGAGACCGGCGCCCCGGCCGAGACCGAGTCGATGTCCGAGGTGATCAGCCGCACCTGCGGGATCCCCAGCTTCCTGGCCACGCGGCGCGCCTCGGGGGCGCTGCCGCGCTCGTACATGACGACGCTGTCGACGAAGCTGGAGCTGCTGTTGGTGACCGCCCCCAGCTCGAAGCCCTGGCGCTCGACTATGTCGCCGTAGCGGGCGGCGAGCCCGGGGACGGCGGTCCCGTTGAGCACGGTAACTTCGACGTTGCTCGGCTTCAGTACCGCGGCGGCGTTCTTGCGGCTCTTGCCGCCGCCCTCGCCGCCGGAGCCCTGCAGGACCGCGTAGGCGACGCCGCCACCGACGACGAGGACCACGACGAAGAGCGCCACCAGGTAGCCCGGCTCGGCGAGCCGGGCGCGGCCGCCGCCGGAAAACCGCTGTCGCAGCCGCTCCGTCCGGGTCGACTCCGGGAGTCCGCCCTCGCGCCGGCGGCGGCGCTCCTCTCGCAGCTCCGCCGCCTCGTGCTCCGCGGTGCGCGCCCCCTCCAGCCGCCGCAGCTCCTCGGCCCGCTGCGCCGCGGCCGCCGAGGTCGACTCCTTGCGCTCCGTGTCGCGCTCCGGCGCCGAGCCGGCCCACTCGCGCAGGCGGCGGATGTCCCGCCCCTGCGCGAAGGACAGCAGGGCGAGCAGGGCGAGGCCGAGGAACGCGGCCAAGCCTGCAAACGCGCCGATTTCCTTAATCAGCTCCAAGGGAGTGGCTGCGAGAGGCTACTCGTCGTAGACGACCGTCGCCGCGTTGCCGTCCGGCGCGACGATCAGCTCTACCACTCGCTCCGCCAGGTTGGCCTCGTCGCCGGCCATGACCAGATGCTCGAGCGAGTTCAGAGTCGCCTCGACCCACTCCGGGTCGAGCGGGACCTCGCGCACCGCCCGGCGGATCCGCTTCGCCGCCGTCGGCTGCTCGCTCTCGGCCTGCCCGAACAGCTCCTCGTGCAGCTTCTCGCCGGGGCGCGGCTGGGTGAACTCGACCGCGATGTCGCTCTCCGGCTCGTACCCGGCAAGGCGGATCATGTTGTGGGCAAGATCGACGATCTTCACCGGCTCGCCCATGTCGAGGACGAAGACCTCGCCCTTGCCGACGCCGATGTCCCCGGCCCGGATCACCAGCTGCACGGCCTCGGGGATGGTCATGAAGTAGCGCGTCATCTCGGGGTGGGTGACGGTGACCGGGCCGCCGCGCTCGATCTGGCCACGGAAGATCGGCACCACGCTGCCCGAGGAGGCGAGGACGTTGCCGAAGCGGACGCTGGCGAAGCGCGTCCCGGGGTGCTTGTGGCCAGCCGAGTCGACGATCCACTCGGCCATCGCCTTCGAGGCGCCCATCACCGTCTTCGGGTCGACCGCCTTGTCGGTGGAGATGAGGACGAAGCGCTCGACCTTCGAGGCGGCCGCCGTCTCGGCGACGATCCGGGTGGCGATCGCGTTGTTGCGCACCGCCTCCAGCGGGTTGGCCTCCATCAGCGGCACGTGCTTGTAGGCGGCGGCGTGGAAGACGACGCTCGGCTTGAAGCGCTGCATCGTCTCCAGCATCCGGTGCGGCTCCTTGCAGTCGGCCAGCACCGACTCGACCGTGGTGAAGTGGCGTTCCTCGACCATCTCGCGCTCGATCTCGAAGAGGTTGTCCTCGGCGTGGTCGACCATCACCAGCAGCCGCGGTCCGACCCGGGCGATCTGGCGGCACAGCTCCGAGCCGATCGAGCCGCCCGCCCCCGTGACCAGGATGATGCGGTCGTGCAGGTAGGCGCCGACCCGGTCCAGCTCGACGACGATCGGGTCGCGGCCCAGCACGTCCTCGACCTGGACGTCGCGAAGCTGCTTGTTGAGCTGGACGCCGTCGCGCAGCAGCTCGAACACGGTCGGCAGCGTGCGGACGCGGATCTCGCGCTCGCGGCAGGCGGCGACGACCTTGGCGCGCAGCGTCCCGGGCGCCGAGGGGATCGCGATCACCACCTCGTCGGGCTCGGTCTCGTCGAGGATCTCGGCGATCCGCTCGGTCGAGCCCAGCACCTTCAGCCCCAGCATCCGCATCCCGCGCTTGCGCGGGTCGTCGTCGACGAACCCGATCGCGGTGGCGCCGAGCTTCGGGTTCCGCTGCAGCTCGCGGACGACCATCTGCCCGCCGGAGCCAGCGCCGACCACCAGCACCTCGTGTCTGGGTAGGCGCTCGCTGCGCGAGGGACGCTCGATGATCAGCCGCACCGCGAGGCGGGCGCCGGCGATCAGCAGCAGGGTGAGGACGAAGTCCATCACCGCGACCGAGCGCGGCAGGTCGTTGGCAAAGGGCTTCAGGACGGTGAAGAGGACGACGAGGATCGCGCTGGCGGCGGCGACCGCGCGGACGATCAGCGTGAAGTCGCGGCCGCTGACGTAGCGCCACCACTTCTGGTAGAGGCCGAGGGCGGCGAAGACGACGACCTTGCCCACCACGACGAAGCCGACCGCCTGGGCGAAGAGCACCTCGTAGCGGTGCGGGAGGCCGCCGGCGTCGTCGAGGAAGCGCAGCTGGAAGGCCAGGTATAAGGCAAGCGCGACCAGCAGCGCGTCGGCCACCACCTGGAGGACCCGGTTGCGGTAGACGGGATGGTTCAACCGGCGCATGACGACCGGGCGAGTTTAGATGTTCGCCTTCCCGCCTACAATGCCCGCTTCGCGCATGCTCCCCTTCGCCAGCGTCACAGACTTCTTCCTCGACCCGATCGTCAACGCGGCAACCGACTTCATCAGCGCGACCGGCCTCGCGGCCGTCTTCGCCCTGATGGCACTGGAGTCGGCCTGCATCCCCATCCCCAGCGAGGCGATCATGCTGTTCGCCGGGTTCAGCGTCTCCGAGGGAGAGCTGACGCTGTTCGGGATCGTCGCCGCCGGGGTGCTGGGCAACCTGGTCGGCTCCTGGGCCGCCTACGCGGTCGGCTACTACGCCCGCCTCGACCTGCTGGAGAAGAACCGGCTGATACACCTGCCGCCCAAGTACCTGAGATGGGCCGACGACTGGTTCGAGCGCTACGGCGACGCGACCGTCTTCTTCACCCGCATGCTGCCGATCAT
>VRUE01000035.1:19657-20801 GCA_019456285.1 Solirubrobacterales bacterium
TACCTGAGATGGGCCGACGACTGGTTCGAGCGCTACGGCGACGCGACCGTCTTCTTCACCCGCATGCTGCCGATCATCCGCACCTTCATCTCGCTGCCGGCCGGGGTCGCGAGGATGCCCTTCTGGCGCTTCACGGTGCTGACCCTGCTCGGCTGCATCCCCTGGGTGCTGATGCTGGCGCTGATCGGGCGCGAGGTCGGCGACAACTGGGAGCAGTGGCGGGACAATCTGCGCTACCTCGACTACGTCGTGCTGGCCGCGATCCTCGGCGGCGCCGTCTATCTGCTGATCCGCCGCCGCCGCGGCGGCCCGGAGGCCGGCGGCGAGGCGGCGGCGGACGAGCCAGGCGTCGAGGCGGCCGGATCGGGCGGCGCTTGAACGAAGCGGTCGACGGCAGGATCCCCAGCCGGCGGGCGCTGGCGCTGGGGATCGTCCAGGGCCCGGCCGAGCTGCTGCCCGTCTCCAGCTCCGCCCACATCGTCCTGGTGCCGTGGCTGGCCGGCTGGGACTGGGAGACGATCGATCCCGAGGTTCGCAAGAGCTTCGAGGTGGCGCTGCATGCCGGCGCCGCGGCGGCGTTGCTGATCGGCCAGCGACAGACGATCATCGAGGAGCTGCGCTCCTTCGACGGCCGTCGGGCGCTTGTGCTCGGCCTCTCCTTCCTGCCGGCGGCGGCGGTCGGCTACACGCTGGAGCGGCCGATCGAGCAGCGGCTGGGCGGGCCGCGGGCGACGGCGATCGGCCTCCTGGCCGGGGCGGCGGCGATGCTGGTCGCCGACACGCGCCCGCAGCGTCGCGGGCGCGGAGACGCCGGCGCGGCGGACGGGCTGGCGCTGGGGGTGGCACAGGCGGCGGCGCTGGCGCCGGGGGTCTCCCGCAACGGTATGACCCTGGCGGCGGCGCGCTGGCGGCGCTTCTCCCGCGACCAGGCGAACCTCCTCTCGCGGACGATCGCCCTGCCGATCATCGTCGGCGCGACGGCGCTGAAGGGCGTGCGCCTGGCGCGGCGCGGCGCCTCGCCGCCGCTGCGGCGCTCGATCGCGATCGGGGTGGCGGCCTCGTTCGCCTCGACCCTCGCCTCGCAGCGCCTGATCGGCCTGGTCGAGCGCGACCGGGCGCTCTGGCCCTACGTCGCCTACCGGAT
>VRUE01000143.1 GCA_019456285.1 Solirubrobacterales bacterium
CAGGACCTCACGGTCAGCGAGCGCTTCCAGCTCGGGGCGGTCGGCCTTGATGGCTACCACGTCAAAGCCCTCGCGGCACAACTCACGGGCGATGCGCGGCGAGATCATCTCGTCGAGCAACAGCTTCACGGTCGTGCGCTCAGGCCAGCGCTTCGCGCTGGCGGTTCCAGCGCTCCCGCTCGCGCTCGGCGGCGAGCCGGGCGCGCTCGATCAGGGCGTCGACCTCCTCGGTGTACTCGCCGTAGTAGCGGGCGGCGGCCTCGACCAACTCCACCGGCGCCTCCAAGTAGGAGGCCGCCTGCTCCACGGAGCCGTCGTTCTGGCGGATCGTCGTGACGACGTCGGCCGCGTCGAGGCGGGAGCCGAGCAGCGCCGGGCGCCGCCCCCCCTCCCCCTCTCGGAAGTAGATCAAGGGGTGCTCGTCGCGGCGGATCCCCTCCTCGATGTAGCGCTCGGCGAGGGCCGTCTGGCCGGCGCCCGCCTCAACGGCACGATCCTTCAGCCGCTTGACGACGATCGGGTCGAAGCGGAAGCTGACGCTCTGCTTGTTCTGGGTGGAGGCCATCGGTAGTGCCGGTTCAATGCGTAACCATACAGAGCAATACATCAAAATACAAGACGAGACGGCGAGTCGGCCTGCTGGGGCGGACTGATCGCCAGCTGTGGGGTCCAGGTGCAGCGAATAGACCAGCCGAGACCGAGATTGCAGATGCACGAAACAACGCGAGCCCGTAGTCGAGCGCATCCTGAGGATTCCGGTGCCGTAGCTCGGCCGCCTTCTGGTGCGCGCGCGCACGGGTCTCCGCTGAGTCGATGTCGACGGGCATGCGTCGAGGTTAATCAGCGGAATAGCGAAATCAGCTGCGCCTACCTCGCTGTCTTGCTGAGAGGAGCGGATTTGCGCCCAGATTGCGCGTCGAGCCTCCGTTGGGGGGCGATCCGTTGGCCGGGATCGCCGCATCTGGCTCTAGCAAAGGAAAGCGGCTGATGGGATTCGAACCCACGACCTTCTGCATGGCAAGCAGACGCTCTAGCCAGCTGAGCTACAGCCGCACCGAGGGGCGAGTATAGCCCGGCTCAGGTGTCCAGGGCCTCGTTGACGAGGCGGTCGGCCTCGGCGTTCTGCTCGCGG
>VRUE01000036.1:0-1137 GCA_019456285.1 Solirubrobacterales bacterium
CCGTGATCGAGGGGCTTGCCGAGGAGGCGCTGCGCACGCGGATGTTCCCCGGCATCGCCTTCCGCGGCGAGGATTGGGGTCGCCGCCCCTGGGTGATCGGCACCGCATTCGACGTCTGGCAGATCGTCGACGCCCATCGCGACGTCGGCTCGGTCGAGGCGATGGTCGCGGAGGGCAACCTGAGCGAGCGCCAGGTCCGCCTCGCGCTCGCCTACCATGAGCGCTTCCCCGAGGAGATCGAGGAGGCGATCGCCGCCAACCGGCGCCCGCTCGCGGAGCTGCGCGCCGAGTATCCCTTCATCGACGCCGGCCGGTAGGGCGCGTTGCGCCTGCTCCTCGATGCCCACCTCTCGGGCCCGCGGCTCGCGGATGCCCTGCGCGATCACGGCCATGACGTCCGCGCGGCCGATGAGGAGCGCGAGTTCGACGGCTGGGCCGACGAGGCGCTACTGGCCCTCGCGACCGAGGAGGAGCGCATCCTGGTCACCTTCGATGTCAAGGACTTCCCCGGCATCGCGCGTCGCTGGGCCGAGGCCGGGCGCCCTCATGCCGGCTGCGCGATCGTCGTCGGAATCGACCACGGCGAGTTCGGGACGATCCTTCGCGTCTTGGACCGCCTGTTCGAGGAACGCTCCGATCCGGGCGCCTGGCGCGACTACACCTGCTTCGTCTCGCGCGGGGGCGTGGCGTAGGTCACCTGTCCGGCCCGGGTTTGCCTCTCGCTGCCGCGACCGCCAGCGGGCACCCGGGCTCCCCGGGAGTCCGATTGTGGCGAGCGCCGCGCTAGCGGAGGGCGGAGAGCTGCTCGCTGACCCGGTCGACCAGGTCCTGGGCGCGGGAGGTCTGCTCCTCGATCGCCTCGCGGACGCGCTGCTCGACCTCGTCGCGGTTGCGCTTCAGCGTCGTCTCGGCCGTGCGCCGGCGTTTGTGGGCCTCGCGCTCGACCCGGGTCCGAGTCCGCTTCGCCTCCCTTGTCGCCTGGCGGCGGGCGGTGGCGCCGCGGCGCTCGGTGCGCTTCACGCTGCGGCGCAGCCGGCCGCGGTAGGCCTTGATCTGCTTCTCGGCGCCGGAGCGGTCGGTGAACGGCTCGACCAGCTCGGTGAGGCGGTCGGTGACCCCCAGGACGGCGCCGACCGG
>VRUE01000036.1:1237-12101 GCA_019456285.1 Solirubrobacterales bacterium
CTTGGTGGCGCGCTTCGCCCCGGCCTTGGGCTTGGCGGTGTTGCTCTTGCCGCTTGTGCTCTGCGTTGCCATGAGAGATTGAGTCCCTTCGGTCTTGCGGGTTTCCTGCCTCGAGCGTTCGCAAGTCTAGCGAACGTATGTTCCTTACGAACAGGTGTTCTTAAACCGGCCCGGGAAACCGGTTACAGCCCCACCTCCCGGAGCAGGGAAAAGCCGCGCTCGCCGGAGGCGGCGACGATCGGGTAGCGAGCGTCGAGCCCGAGGCCGGCCCTGTCCAGCGAGAGGTCGCCGAAGGCCACCCGGCCGCCCGCCTCGCGGACGATCAGCTGGGCGGCGGCGGCGTCGACCGAGCGGCAGGGGCGCAGGCCGATCATCCCGTCGAAGCGGCCGGCGCCGACGTAGGCGGCGGCGATCGCGATCGAGCCGACCACGCGCAGGCGGTAGACCCTTCCCGCCAGCGCCTCCAGCACGGGTAACGCTCGACCCGGCTCGGCCGCCTCGAGGCCGAGCAGCTCCAGCTTGTCCCGCTCCGCGGCGACCCGTATCGGCTCCCCGCCGAGCGTCGCCCCGCCGCCGCGCCGCGCCGCGAACTCCTCGCCGGCGCCGAAGTCGTAGACGTAGCCGAGCTCGACGTCCGCCATCGAGGGGCCCGAGGCCACCGCGACGCTGAGGCTGTGGGAGGGGACGGTGCGGCGGGCGTTGAGCGAGCCGTCGATCGGGTCGATCACGACCCGCGCCGGGCCGCCCGAGCCGAAGGCGACCTCGCCGCGCTCCTCGGAGACCGCGAGGAAGGAGGCGCCCTCGCCGGCCAGGGCCTCCAGCTCCGCGAAGACCGCGTCCTCGCAGCGGCGGTCGATGACCAGGGTGCGGTCGCCGCCCTCGCCGACGCCCTCGTAGACGGTGCGCGCCTCGCTCCCGGGCACCTGCTCGAAGATCGCCCGCTGCACCGCCACGGCTCGGCGGCAAATTCCCAGCCAGTCTGCGGAGAGGACATCCATTGGTAGTCAGGGGCGCAGTACCCAGCCGGGCCTGTTTCCCCATTCCCCTTTCAATCCGTGCGTGCGATTTTCCCGCACACGGCTTACCGATGATCTTCTCGGCATGGTTACGCGACCCCCGGATAGCGGACGGTGCCCATCAACTTGTGAAGGCCCAACTCCCCGAACCACTGCCTCGTCCACCGGTCGGCCTGTCCGGCGCGCAGGTTGCGGCCGTGGCGCTTGATGAGCAAGCGCTTGAGCCGCCAGGCGACGTATTGGTCGATCTCGGTGAACTTGTTGGCGGCGTTCCCGGTGCGAAAGTAGTTGCCCCAGCCGCGCAGGAGAGGGTTCAGATCCACGATCACCTCGCGGATGTCTGAGACCCCTGTGCGGTTGCGACCGGTCTTGGCCTTGACCTTGGCTCGGATCGACTTCATCGCCCGCACAGAGGGCCAGCGATGGAGGTAATAGCGGCAGATGCCGCGTTCCATCAGCTTGCCCGAGGCGCGGGCTCGGAAGTGGCAGCCGAGGAAGTCAAAGCCCTCGCGGCCTTCTCTGAGATCGACCACCTTCGTCTTGTCGGGATGCAGCTCAAGGCCGAGGGTGGTGAGGACTTCCCTCGCCTTTGCCTCGGCCGCCCTGGCCTCGTTCTCGGAGCGGCAGAGCACGACGAAGTCATCCGCGTAGCGGACGAGCACGCCGTGGGTACCATCCTCGAAGGCGAGGTCGAGGGCGTGCAGGTAGATGTTGGAGAGCAGCGGTGAGATGACGCCGCCCTGGGGCGTGCCGGCGACCGTCTGCCGGTAGGTCCCTTCCTCCATCACACCCGCGCTGAGCCACTTGCGCAGCAGCTTCAGCACCTTCCTATCTGAAACCCGCTCCGCCACCTTCTCCATGAGTCGATCATGGTCGATGGTGGAGAAGTAGTCCCGGATGTCGGCGTCAAACGCCCAGACCCGGCCGTCGATGAAGCCCTTGCGAAGCTGCTCCATCGCGTCGGTTGCGGAGCGGCGGGGCCGGAAGCCGTATGAGGCGTCTGAGAAGCCCGCCTCAAAGATCGGCTCCAGGACGAGCCGCGCCGCCTGCTGGGCGATTCGGTCGCAGACAGTGGGGATGCCGAGCGGCCGCTTGCCGCCTTGCGACTTGGGGATATCGACCCGCCTCGTTGCAGACGGCCGATAAGAGCCTTCGCGGAGGTCGCGTTGCAGCTCGGCCAAAAACCGTTCTGCGCCGTAGTCCTCCACCGCGGCGAGCGTCACTTTGTCGATGCCCGCCGCGCCCTTGTTCTTGCGCACCCGCTTCCATGCCTCCTGGAGGACGTCACCCCTCCAGATTCGGTCATGCAGGGCGTGGAAGCGGCGATTCGGGGATCGCTTGGCCGCTGCCCATAGCTTGCGTTGGAGTTCTCGCACCTTCGGGCGGCGAGGGGCTTCAAAGGCCATTTTGCTCGCCTCCCCATCGGCGGGAAGGCTCCCGCCGGGGTGGTTGGGTCCGCTCTCGGCGGCCATGCCTAGCGCTTACCTCCTCGACCAGCGCGATCAAAGCAGGGGTCCTTCGCTCCTGGCGCGTTGTTCTGCACGCCGATCGGCACTACTACGACCCCTTCGGACTCCCGCTGCCCTCCGTCCCCTTTCGCTCTCGGCTTATAGGGCCGGTCTTCGCCCGACGCTGGGCTGGGCAAACGGGTCTCCCTTGTTCCGGACCAGGCCGTGCGCGCGTGCAACTTCCCGTACCCCGGAGGGACCCGCCGACCACTCTCGGATCTGGATCGGCGGACGTGGCCTTCGCCGTGACATGAGCGGCTCGGCTCCCCCGTTGTATATCTGACGAGGCTGCAGTCGCAGCCCGCGCGCTTGCTCCCTCCGAAGAGGCCTTGGACGCCCCGCTTGGCCAGCCGCCTCTCGGCGACGGGCTGGGGCCTGCTACCGGGCGCTCCGGCGCTTACCCGGACGGGACTCTCACCCGCTGGTCTGGTCCAGCTTTCAAGGCGCAACATCGGCCCGATGCTAAGTGACTATTGGCGCGCTAGCGTTGAGCGATGGATTCGACGCCGGCACAGGAGCGCGCGATCCTGCACGGCGAAGGGCCGCTGCTCGTGCTTGGGGCCGCCGGGACCGGCAAGACCGAGGCGCTGGCGCGGCGGCTGGCGCGGCTGGCCGGCGAGGGCGCCGGCCCCGAGCAGGTGCTGGTCCTGGCCTCGACCCGGGCCACCGCGAAGCGGCTGAGGGAGAGGGCCGAGGCGCTGCTCGAGAGCCCCTACGAGGAGCTCTGGATCGGCGTCTGGGAGACGCTCGGCGAGCGGCTGCTGCGCGAGCACTCCGACGCGGCGGGGCTCGACCCCTTCTTCGACGTGGTCGGCCCGGCCGAGCGGCTGGCGACGTTGCTCGACCGGCTCGACGAGCTGCCGCTGCGCCACCACCGGATCCGCGGCAACCCCGCCGGCCTGCTGGCCCGGCTGCTGGAGCGGATCGACGCGCTGAAGGCCGGGCCGGACCCCCCCGAGCCCGAGTTCGCCGAGCTCTACGCCACCCACGACCGCATCCTCGCCGCGGCCGGCAACCTCGACGGCGGCGACGTCTTCCTCACCCTCAACCGCCTCCTCGCCGAGCAGCCGGACGTCCGCGCCTCCCTCACCAACCGCTTCCGCTTCGTGATGGTCGACGAGCTGGAGGACACGACCCCAGCTCAAAGGGCAATCCTCGCGGCGTTGGCGACGGAGAACCCAAACCATCTCTATGCGCTGGAGGCGGACGGGGAAAGCTCCAACGCCTCTCCCGCGGGCCTGGGCGCCTGGTTCCGCGACATCCATCCCCAAGCCGACGTGGTGGTTCTCGAGCGCCAGTTCCGCGACCCCCCCGTCCGCTTCTGGCGCTGCGCCAACGAGCGCGCCCAGGCCCAGGCGACGGCGCGCGAGGTCGAGCACCTGCTCGCCGGCGGCACGCCGCCGGAGGCGATCTGCATCCTCGTCGACGAGCCGGCGGCGCGTGGCGGGGCGGTCGCGGCGGCGATGGAGGAGCGCGGCATCCCCTTCCACCTCTCCGGCCCCGCCGCCCTCTTCCAGCGACCCGAGGTCCGCGACGCGATCGCCTGGCTGCGGGTGCTCGCCGACCCGGGCGACTCGGCGGCCGCGGCGCGAGCGCTGACCCGGCCGCCGATCGAGCTGCGCTCCGCCGACCTGGCGCGGCTGACGACTATCGCCCGCCGTCGCAAGCTCGACATGGTCTCCGCCTGCGAGGCGGCGCTCGAGAGCCCGCAGATCCCGCCCGAGGCGCGGGAGCGAATCCAGTCCTTCCTGAAGCTCTACGGGGCGGCATCGGCGGCGATGGAGGAGCGGCGCGCCGATGTCTTCGTGAGGCGGCTGATCGAGCGGGTCGGGTTGCGCCGCCAGCGGCTCTTCGCGGCGCAGCCGGAGGTGGCGGAGCGGCTGCTGGGACTCTCGCGGCTGGCCGAGCTGGCGTCCGCCTGGGCGCAGCGCGAGCCGCACGGCTCGACCCGCGACTTCGTCCGCTATCTGAGCGCCGTCGCCGAGGCGGGTGTGGAGCCGGCCGGCGGCGAGGAGCCGCCCTCCCCCGGCGCCGTGCAGGGGCTCGACCGCGCGGCCGCCAAGGGGATGGAGTTCGACCGCGTCTTCGCGCTCGGGCTGGAGCGCGACGCCGGCGCGGAGCGAATCGGCCGGCCGGCCGGCGCCGGGCTCGTCCTCTCCCGGATCGAGCGCGACGGCGACGGCGAGGCCGGCCCTTCGCCGTTCTACGCAGAGGCCCTGGCCACCGCGGACGCCGAGGAGGAGGCCCACGAGGAGGAGCTGTTCGGCCCGGCCGAGGGCCTTCACGCGACTTACCGCAAGCTGCGCGAGGAGGTGCTGGAGGCGTCCTGGAGGGCGGGGCGGGAGTTGTCGGAGCCGCGGCTCGACACCGCGGTCGACGTCAACCGGGCGGTCGCCAGCTACCTGGAGCTGCTGAAGCTGGCGGCCCTGGCCCAGCGCCCGGGCGACGAGGCGACGGCGGAGGCGGTCGAGGCGGTCAACGGGCTGCTGCGCCAGGTCGCCACCCCCGAGCAGCAGACGGAGCTGGACGCCTCCTCGCTCGACTCCTACCTGCTCGACTCCGAGCGGGAGCGAGACAGCCGCCGCAGGCTGATCGCCGCCCGCCGCGAGCCCTCGCTGAAAGCCTTCCTGCCGCGGCGCGGCGACGGGGCGCTGAGCCTCTCGGCCTCCGACCTCGACCTCTACCTGACCTGCCCGCTGAAGTACAAGTTCGCGCGGGTCTTCGGCATCCCGCAGGAGCCGACGATCAACCAGCGCTTCGGGATCCTCATCCACAACGTCTTGGAGCGCTTCCACAGGGAGGGCGAGGAGGACGCGGGCGAGGACGGGCTGCGGCGCCTCACCGGCCTGTTCGAGGCGGGGTGGCGGCGCTCGGGGTTCGGCTCCAGCGATGACGAGCTCCAGTATCGCGAGCGGGGGCGGGAGGCGATGCGCCTCTACTGGGAGCGGGAGAGCGACGCCGAGGGCGAGCCGGTCTGGCTGGAGCGCAAGTTCGACTTCCGGATCGGCGAGCACCACGTGCGCGGCCGCGTGGACCGGGTCGACCGCCTGCCCGGCGGCGGCTACGAGCTGATCGACTACAAGACCGGCGAGCGCAAGACGGAGGCCGACCTGGAGAGCGACCTGCAGCTCGCCCTCTACCGGCTCGCCGCTCGCGAGGCGTGGGACCTGGAGGCGGGGACCGGCAGCTACTACTACGTGCTCGACGCCGAGAAGGTGGCGGCGCCGAGCAAGCCCGACGACGCCGAGCGGGTCGAGCGGACCGTCCTGGAGGTGGGCGAGAGCGTGCTCGGCCAGGACTTCGAGCCGCGCCCGTCGCCGACCGTCTGCGGCTGGTGCGACTATCGTCTCATCTGCCCCGCAGCAGAGAGCTGAGGCGGCGAAAACCGTCGCCTGGCGGTGTCCTCAGTCGGCCGGCTCGCTCACGCACGCATAGTGCGCTCGCTTCGCCGGCTTCCCTGCGTCCTGGCCAGGCTCGGTTTTCGCCGCCTCAGTCGTTTCTTCGCTGCTGGAGGAAGTGCTGGAACTCGCGGGCGATCGTGTCGGCGGACGGGAGGTCTCCACCGTTGCCGAGCTGCTCGGTCTGCTCCGCCTCGATCCGCTCCACCAGCTCCTCTATCTCCGGGTTGGCGGCGACGGCGCGGCCGATCTGCTCCTCGTAGCTGGCGGTCTCCTGCTCCAGGTCGGAGGCGTCGACCGCGATCCCGGTGAGGCCTTCGAGGCGGCGCAGCAGGGCCAGGGCGGCCTTCGGGTTGGGCACGGCGGCGACGTAGTGGGGCACCGCCGCCCACAGCGAGGCCGAGGTCATGCCCGCCTGACGGCAGCAGTCGTGGACGACGCCGACGATCCCGGTCGGCCCCTCGTAGCTGGAGCGCTGCAGGTCCAGCTCCTCGACCAGGTCCCGGTCGGAGGCGAGGCCGGTGATCGGCACCGGCAGGGTGTGGGAGACCTCGGCGATCAGCGCCCCCATCGTGATCACCATCTCGACCCCGAGCGCGTCGGCGGCGGTGGCGATCGTCTCGGAGAAGGTCCGCCAGCGCAGGTTGGGCTCGGTGCCGTCGAGCAGGACGAGGTCGTGGTCGGCCGCCGGGACGCGGGCGGCGATCAGGTTGTTCTGCGGCCACTCGATGCGGCGGGCCTGGCCCTCGGTGAGCGTGATCGTCGGCCGGGTCGTCTGAAAGTCGAAGTACTCCTCCGGGTCGACCTCGGCGATCGACTCGGCGTCCAGCGACTCGGCCACCGTCGCCAGCGCGGTCGAGGCGGCGGCGGCAGCGTCGTTCCAGCCGCGAAAGGAGCAGACGAGGATCGGCGAGCGGAGCTGCGGGACATCGCCTCCCCAGGAAAGAGAATCCACACTCTGAGCGTAGACCATGCCGCCCGGTGGCCCGGACCGGCCTACGGGGAGGTGGAAAGGGCGCGCCGGACAAGCTCGTAGGCGACAAACATCATCAGCGCGGCGAAGCCCAGCTCCAGGGCCCGCTGGGAGACCTCGTTGGCGACCACGACCCCGATCAGGACGCCGACCGGGGAGAGGACGCCGATCACCGCGGCGTCGCGTAGGTTGACGTTGCCGTAGGAGCTCTGGCGGGCGGCGCCGACCAGGGCGACGATCACGATCATCAGCAGCGAGGTCGACTCGCCCTCGACCTGGGAGAGACCGACGAAGATGGTCAGCGCCGGAACGAAGAGCACCCCGCCGCCGACCCCGACCAGACCCCCCGCCAGGCCGCCGGCGGCGACGATCAGGATCGCGAGCAGCTCATCCATCGCTTGCTCCGCTCACGGCACGATCAACTCGATCGAGACCACCAGCAGCAGCGCCGCGAAGAGCAGGGAGACGGCGCGCTGGGAGATCCTCTGCTGGATCGCGGTGCCCAGCACGACTGCCCCGACCGCGGGGATCGCGAGCCAGAGGCCGGTGGCGACGTGGACGTTGCCGTAGATGCCGCCCTGCGCGACCGTGCCGAGCACGCCGATCAGGACGATCGCCGCCAGGCTGGTGCCGGTCGCGAGCCGCTCTCCGTAGCCGAACCAGAAGATCAGCAGGGGCACGATGATCGTACCGCCGCCGACCCCGAAGAGGCCGCTGAAGGCGCCGGCCAGGGTGCCGATCGCGGCGAGCCTCACGGTGCGGTCGGCGGGCATCGCGCGATACTAGTGCCGTGTCTCCCGGATCTGAGACATGGGAGGGCGGCGCGCGGCTGACGCTGCTCGACCCGTTGCGCGCCGAACCCGCGCGGACGGCCATCCTCACCGACGTGGACGGCACGCTGGCCCCGATCGTCGAACGCCCCGAGCAGGCCGCGGTGCCGGCGCGGGCGAGCGAGCTGCTGGAGAAGCTGAGCGAACGCTTCGGCATGGTCGGCTGCATCTCCGGCAGGCGGGCGGAGGAGGCGCGGCGGCTGGTCGGAGTCGACCGGATCTCCTACGCCGGCAACCATGGGCTGGAGCTGCTGCTGCCGGGGGACGAGGCGCCGCGGCTCGACCCCTCGCTGCAGGGGCGCGAGGAGGGCGCGGCGGAGTTCGTGGCGGCGCTCGGGGACGAGGCGCTGGCCGGCGCCGGTTTGCGGCTGGAGGACAAGGGGCCGATCCAAGCCCTGCACTGGCGCGGCGCCGGGGCCGAGCGCGCCGCCAGGGCCCGCGCCCACGAGATCGCCGCCGGGGCGGGCCGGGCGGGCCTCGAGCCGCACTGGGGCCGCAAGGTGCTGGAGCTGCGCCCGGTGGGAGGCGGGGGCAAGGACTCGGCGGTGGCGGCGCTGCTCGCCACCGACGGCGTCACCGCGGCGATCTACGCCGGCGACGACCGCACCGACCTCGACGCTTTCTGCCGCCTCCGCCAGCTCTGCGACCAGGGCGAGCTGGAGAGCGCCGTCTGCGTCGGGATCACCTCCCCGGAGGCGCCGCCCGAGCTGGCCGAGAAGTCCGACCTGCGCGTCGACGGCCCCGGTGGCTGGCTGGCGATCCTCGAGGCCCTGGCGGAGTAGCGGTGCCGTACACGGACCTGCTCCGGCTGACTGTCTTCCTGACCGGCGCCGAGGCCACTGCGCTGGGCGCGATCGCCGCAATCGCCGCCGGCCGCATCGACGACACGACCACCATCCTCGTCGCCGCCGTCTGGTGGCTGGTCGCCCTGGCCGTCGGCCTCTACCTGGGTCGCCCGGCCAACGCCGGCGGCGGCGTCCGCAACGCCCTCGCCCAGGCCCGCACCGCCACCTCCCTCCCCGATGAGACAGCGGCCCGAATCGCCCTCGGCCGCCTCTGGCCGATCGGCGTCACCGCCCTCGCCGCCGGAATCCTCGGCATCTTCTTCCCCGGCGTGGCGGTGGTAGGCGCCGGCTACGCCCTCCTCGTAGCCCTCGCCTGGCGCACCCGGGAGGCGGCAGTCCTGGGGATCGAGCAACGCGACGGCGTCAAGTTCTACGTCGTCCCCACCTCAGCGCTGCGCCCCATAATGCTGGTCCGCACCCCGGGACTGAGCAGCAACCGTCCCATATAAGTGACTGAGGAATCACCGCAGATGCCCCGGCACCAACCCGAGCGAGGCCCTGCGTGGCTGATCCTCCCCACCTACGACGAGGCGGCGAACATCGAGCGCCTCGTCGGCGCGGCGGGCGCCAAGCTGCCCGCCTCCGCCCGCATCCTGATCGTCGACGACAACTCGCCCGACGGGACCGGGCGGATCGCCGACCGCCTCGCCGCCGAGCACGAGAGCGTCGGCGTCCTGCACCGCCCCCGCAAGGAGGGCCTCGGCCCCGCCTACATCGCCGGCTTCCGCCGGGCGCTGGCCGGCGGGGCGGGGCTGATCCTCGAGATGGACTCCGACTTCTCCCACCAGCCGGCCTACCTGCCGCGGCTGCTGGAGGCGGGCGGGCGGGCCGACCTGGCGATTGGATCCCGCTACGTGCCGGGCGGCGGGATCAGCGACTGGGGGCCGCTGCGGCGGGCGGTCAGCCGCGGCGGCAGCGCCTACGCGCGCCTCGTGCTCGGGGTCGGTGTGCGTGACCTGACCAGCGGCTTCAAGTGCTTCCGCCGCGAGGTGCTGGAGGCGATCGACCTCGACGCCGTCCAGTCGCACGGCTACGCCTTCCAGGTCGAGCTGACCTACCGGGCGATCCGGCAGGGGTTCCAGGTGGTCGAGGTGCCGATCGTCTTCCGCGACCGGCAGGCCGGCTCCTCGAAGATGGACCGCTCGATCGTCGCCGAGGCGATCTGGCGGGTTCCCCATCTACGCTTCGCGGGTAGGCGCCTGAAACAGCGCCGGGCGGTCACCGAAAGCCGTCGCTATACTTTCTGAAGTGTTGAACGGCGAACCTCAACTCCGAGGAGACGGATTCCAGTGACAGAGAAACTCCGCGACGTGACAGACGCCACCTTCAAGTCCGAGGTCCTGGATGCCGGCGGCCCCGTGCTGGTCGACTTCTGGGCCCCCTGGTGCGGCCCCTGCCGCGTCGTCCACCCGGTCCTCGAAGAGATGGACGGCGAGCGCGAGGACCTGCAGATCGTCAGCATCAACGTCGACGAGAACCAGCAGACCGCCGCTCAGTACGAGGTCCTCTCGATCCCGACCCTGATCCTCTTCAAGGACGGGGAGATCGCCAAGAAGGTGATCGGGGCGCTGCCGAAGCGCCGCCTCGAGGCCGAGCTGGAGCCGGCGCTCGCCTAGCTGCCGTTCCCCGTTCAGGCGGGCGCGTGAACGGCCAGACCGGCAGCGCGGGCGGCTGCCGCGAGGCGGACGTCGTAGGTGAGAACGGCGGCGATCCGGTCGCCGACCGAGATCGCGGTGGCGAGGTGGATCGCATCGAGTGCCCGCAGCTCGGGTGGGCCGGCGTGGCATGCGTCCTCACGAATCTCCGGGGTGAGCGGGAGCAGCGCGACCGAGCGCAGAAGCCGTGCGGCAAACGCCGGCGCGTCTCCCCCAACCCGCAGCGCGGCACGAAAGACCTCCACCGCGAGAATCTCGCTGGCGAGGACGTGCGGCCAATCGGACCGGATAGCGGCGGAGAGCGCCTGGCTCTCGGGCTCTGGAACGACGAGCTTTACCAGTGCCGAGGCGTCAAGGTAGGCGATCGCGCTCAAGGTCCCCTACCTGCGGCCGCGGCGCTCAGACCCGGTCGCCGCGAACCTCGGCCAGGGCGCGGGTGCCGGGGTGGGGGTCGCCGGGGTCGTGCTCTCCGAGGGGCTCCTCGACGGTCAGGGCGCCGGCCAGCGATTCCTCGGGCCAGCTGACGCCAGCCAGCTTGAGCTCGGAGATCGCGCGCACCGTCTCGTCGGGGCGCAGCTCGCGCGCGCCGCGCAGGGCAAGCTCGCGCACCAGTCGAGACTCCGCGATCTCGCCCAGCTC
>VRUE01000036.1:12201-20128 GCA_019456285.1 Solirubrobacterales bacterium
CCGGGAGGCCGGCGGTCGCGTCAAAGGCGACCGAGGTGGCGAGGACCTCGCCGGCGATGTAGGGCTGGTGCTCGCGGGCGGCCTCGACTAGGTCCGCGTCGCCGCCGAGGGCGAGTGCGATCCGGTCGGTGATCTCCAGGCCCGCCCCCTTGCGGGCGCCCTGGACCGCGTGGACGATCTCGCGAGCGAGGCCCTCGCGGCGCAGCTCGTCGTCCAGCTGCAGCTGCAGGGCGACGGCGTGGCCCGCCTCGGCCTCGACCTCGTAGCCCTCCAGGGGCTGCAGGGCGAGGATGACGTCGTCGGGGCCGAGGGTGTGGTCGGCGCCGCCGAGGCTGATGCCGATCTCGCCGCCGTCGCCGATCGCCCTGGCGACGCCGGCCGGGTCGAGCGCCTCGACCGCGGCGACGACCTGCGGCATCCGCTTGCCGAAGCGGGGGCCGAGCGAGCGGTAGTTGGGCTTGACCGCGTAGCGGACCAGGTCGGCCTGCTCGGAGACGAAGTCCAGCTCCTTCACATTCAGCTCGGCGGTGACGAGGCCGGCGCGGGCCTCGATCGCCTCCCGCTCGGCGTCGTTGGCGACGATCACGGCCCGGCGCAGCGGCTGGCGTACCTTCGCCTTCGCCCGGGCGCGAGCGGCGCGACCCAGCTCGACGGTGCGGCGCACCGCCCCCATCTCCGCCTCCAGCTCGGGGTCGGCCAGCGCCGGGTCGGGCTCGGGGAAGTCGCGCAGGTGGACCGAGTCCGGCCGCTCGCCCAAATCCTCCGCCTCGCCGCCGGCCAGGTTGAGGTGGATCTCGTCGGCGAGGAAGGGGGTGAAGGGGGCCAGCAGCGCCGCGATCTCCAGCAAGCAGTGGCGCAGCGTCGCGAAGGCGGCGCGGTCCCCCTCCCAGAAGCGGCGGCGCGAGAGCCGCACGTACCAGTTGGACAGCTCCTCGACGAGCTCGGCGATCGCCCGCCCGGCGGCCGTGCAGTCGAAGCCGTCCATCTGCTCGCGGACCGTGGACACCGTCGCCTGGAGTCGGGACAGCGCCCAGCGGTCGAGGTCATCGGAGGGCTGCGGCGCTGCGGTGAAATCGCTCGGCCCGAGATCCTCGGCGTTCGCGTACAGAACCCAGAACGAGTACGTGTTCCAGAGGGTGAGGAGGAACTGGCGCACCGACTCGCCCACCGTCTCGACCGAGAAGCGGTAGCCCGACCAGGGCTGCTGCGCGGTCAGGTAGTACCAGCGGAAGGCGTCGGCGCCGTGGGTGGAGATCACGTCCCAGGGCTCGACCACGTTGCCCTTGCTCTTCGACATCTTCCGGCCCTCGGGGTCGAGGATCAGCCCGAGGCAGACGCAGTTGCGGTAGCTGGAGGTGTCGAAGAGGAGCGTCGACTCGGCGAGCAGGGTGTAGAACCAGCCGCGGGTCTGGTCGATCGCCTCGCAGATGAAGTCGGCCGGGAAGCGCTCCTCGAACAGCTCCTCGTTCTCGAACGGGTAGTGGAACTGCGCGAAGGGCATCGCGCCGCTGTCGTACCAGGCGTCGATCACCGACTCGACCCGGCGCATCTCGCCGCCGCATCTCTCGCAGTCGAGGGTCACCTCGTCGATGTAGGGGCGGTGGAGGTCGTCGGGAACCTCGCCACCGGCCCGCTCGCGCAGCTCGGCGACCGAGCCGGCGCAGAAGCGCTCCTCGCACTCCTCGGTCCCGCACTCCCAGATCGGCAGCGGCGTCCCCCAGTAGCGGTCGCGCGAGAGCGCCCAGTCGACGTTGTTCTCCAGCCACTTGCCGAAGCGGCCGTGCTTGATGTGCTCGGGGTGCCAGCCGATCTGCTCGTTGTTGGCGAGGAGGCGGTCGCGCACCTGGGAGGTGGCGATGTACCAGCTCGACCTCGCGTAGTAGAGGAGCGGCGTGCCACAGCGCCAGCAGTGGGGGTAGGCGTGCTCGTAGACCTGCTCACGGAAGAGCAGGCCGCGCCCGTCCAGGTCGTCGATCAGCGCCCGGGTGACCTCGGGATCCTTGGCGAAGCGGCCCTCGAACCCGACCACGCGCCGATCGAACTTGCCGTCGGGCTCGACCGGGTTGTAGAGGGTGCCGTGCTGTGTCGGGTCGAAGATCCCGTTGGCCGCCGCGACCGCGTAGTCGTCCTCGCCGAAGGCCGGCGCGACGTGGACCAACCCGGTGCCGTCCTCAGTGGTGACGAAGTCGCCGGCGATCACCGGGAAGCCGCCCGGCTCGCGATCGTCGAGGCTGAACACCGGGCCCTCGTAATGGCGGCCGACCAGGTCCCGCCCGGGGAAGCGGCCGACGATCTCGGCGCCCTCGCCGAGCACCTTCTCGACCAGCGGGTCGGCGACGATCAGCGTCTCCTCGCCGACCCTCGCCTTGGCGTAGGTGACCTCCGGCGCCACCGCGACGGCCTCGTTGCCCGGCAGCGTCCAGGGCGTCGTCGTCCAGACGAGCAGCGACTCGTCTGCCTCGCCTCCCTGCTCGTCGAGCAGCGGGAACCTGACGTAGATGGACGGGTCCTCGACGTCCCTGTAGCCCAGCGCCACCTCGTGCGAGGAGAGCGCGGTTCCGCAGCGGGGACAGTAGGGCACGACCTTGTGGCCCTCGTAGAGCCGCTCGTCGTCCCAGAGCCTGCGCAGCGACCACCAGACCGACTCGATGTAGTCGTTGTCGAGGGTGACGTAGGGGTCGTCGAGGTCGATCCAGAAGCCGATCCGCTCGGTCAGCCGGTTCCAATCCTCGACGTACTCGAAGACCGACTCGCGGCAGCGCTTGTTGAACTCGGCGATCCCGTACTCCTCGATCTCCCGCTTGGAGGAGATGCCGAGCTGCCTCTCCACCTCCAGCTCGACCGGCAGCCCGTGGCAGTCCCAGCCCGCCTTGCGCGGCACCCGGTAGCCGCACATCGTCTTGTAGCGCGGGTAGATGTCCTTGAAGACGCGGGAGAGGACGTGGTGGGAGCCGGGGCGACCGTTGGCGGTGGGCGGCCCCTCGTAGAAGCTCCAGGCCTCGGCGCCCTCGCGGTTGGCGAGCGAGCGGTGGAAGACATCGCGCTGGCGCCAGCGCGCCAGCACCCGCTCCTCCAGCTCGGGGAAGGACTGCCTGGGGTCTACGGGGCGGAAGCCGGACACGAGCAGGTGATTCTAGGAGTGAGTAGGCTGCCCGCCGCATGTCCGCCTACAACCTGAATGGAAAGGTGGCGCTGGTGACCGGCGCCGCCCGCGGGATCGGCTACGAGACGGCGCGCCAGCTGCACGGGCGCGGCGCCTCGGTCGCGGTGGTCGACCTTGACGAGGCGCAGGCGCGGGAGGCAGCCGAGCGGATCGGCGAGCGGGTGGTCGGGATCGCCGCCGACGTCACCGACCAGGCGGCGATCGTGCGGGCCGTCGCCGAGACGGTGGAGCGCTTCGGCGGACTCGATATCGCCGTCGCCAACGCCGGCATCGCCCAGTCGACCGTGGCGACCGTGCGCGGGATCGGGACCGAGGAGTGGGAGCGCGTCTTCGAGGTCGACCTGCTCGGCGTCTGGCGCACCGTGCGCGCGGCGCTGCCGCAGATCGTCGAGCGGCGCGGCCAGATCGTCGTCGTCTCCTCCATCTACGCCTTCGTCAACGGCATCCTCAACAGCCCCTACGCGGTCGCCAAGGCCGGGGTCGAGTCGCTGGGCCGGGGGCTGCGCGCCGAGCTGGCGCCGCTGGGCGCAAGCGCCAGCGTCGCCTACTTCGGCTGGGTCGACACCAAGCTGGTGCAGGACGCCTTCGCGCGGCCGCACTCCGACCAGATGCAGGAAACCCTGCCGGCCTTCCTGTTCAAGCGCCTGCAGCCGAGCGAGGCGGGGGCGGCGATCGTCACCGGGATCGAGGAGCGGGCGCCGCGGATCTTCGCGCCGAAGTGGTGGCGCTACGTCTCCGCGCTGCGAGGCATCCTCAACCCCCTCCTCGACCGCCGCTTCGAGCGCGATCCGAAAACGATCGAGACGGTGCGCGAGGTCGAGGCGGCCGCCGGCGAGCAAAGCTAGTCGCCCTCTAGAACAGCGCCATCCCGGGCGCCACCGGGACCTCGACCAGCTCCGGCCGCGAGGAGGCGAGGGCCTTGGCCAACGCGTCGCGCACCTCGTCGCGCCCCTTGACCCGGTGTGCCTTGACCCCGTATCCCTCGGCGACCGAGGCGACGTCGAGCGCCGGCAGGTCGAGGCCGGGCGCCCCCTGCACCGACTCGACCTCGGCGAACCACTTGAGGATCGCGTACTCGGCGTTGCCGAGCACCAGGAAGGTGATCGGGGTCTTGCAGGCGACGGCGCTCCAGAAGGCTGTGATCGCGTACTGCGCCGAGCCCTCGCCGAGCACGCAGACGACCGGGCGGTCCGGCTGCGCGAGCTGCACCCCGACCGAGGCCGCGAGGCCGAAGCCGAGCCCGCCGCCGGAGCTGAAGTAGTAGCTGCCGGGGCGCGAGAGGCGGAGCTGGTTGCGCAGGGCGAGGGTGCTGGAGGGCGACTCGAGCACGACGATCCCGTCCTCGGGGAAGACCTCGGCCAGGGCGGAGTGCACGGTGGAGGAGTCGAGCGGGTCGGAGGCCGGGATTTCCTGCGGCCCCGGGTTCGGCTCGGGCGCCGGGCGCGCGGACTCCGGCACCGCCTCCAGCAGCGCCTCCAGGGTCAGCTTCACGTCGGCGACGATCGCCGCGCCCATCGGGGCGCGGGCGGCCTCGTCGGGATCGCTGGTGATCGCGATCAGCTCGGCGTCCTCCGGCAGCAGCGGCCCGGGGATGTGGGGGTAGTAGGGGAAGACCGAGCTGCCGGCGACGAGGATCAGGTCGTGCTCCTCGAGGGTCTGCGCGACCGGCCCGATCGCCGGTGGCAGGACGCCGCGGAAGTTGGGGTGGTTCTCGGGGAAGCCGATCCGCCCGCCCCCCGGCGCCGGCGTCGCCCAGACCGGCAGGCGCTGGCGCTCCGCCAGGCCCACCGCGGCGTCCCAGGCGCCGCTGGCGTCGATGTCGGGGCCGGCGACGAAGACCGGGTTGCTCGCCCTCTCCAGCCGCGCAGCGAGGGCGCGCACCGCCTCGGGGTCGGCCGTGGCGCGGCCGCTGACCGTCCGCTCGATCGCGTGGCGGGCGTCGGCCTCGTCGACCGCGGCGCCCCAGTCGTCCATCGGCAGCGAGACGAAGACGGGGCCCCGCGGCGGCAACGAGGCGAGGTGGGCGCCGTGCGCCAGGGCGAGTGGCACGTCCTCGGCCCGGGGCGGCTCATACGCCCACTTGACCAGCGGCTGCGGCATCCGGATCGCATCGCGGTTGGTCAGGTTCGCCTGCATGGTGATCTGCGCCCGCGCCTGCTGGCCGGCGGTGATCAGCAGCGGCGAGTGGTTGGCCTGCGCGTTGAAGATCGCCCCCATCGCGTTGCCGACCCCGGGCGCGGTGTGCAGGTTGGCCAGCGTGGCGCGGCCGGAAGCCTGGGCGTAGCCGTCGGCCATCCCGACCACGACCGCCTCCTGCAGGCCCAGCACGTAGCGGAAGTCGGCCGGGAACTCGGCCAGCATCGGCAGCTCGGTCGAGCCCGGGTTGCCGAACATCGTCGTCATCCCCCGGGCGCGGAAGAGATCGAAGCTGGCTTCGCGGACGGTCGGCATGGCCGGGCGCCAACCCTACCGCGCGTTTGCAGGGCTCAAGCCGACCCCCCGGGCGGGTCGATAACGGGAGGGCTTGGCAACGCCGACCGACAGCACACGCCAGGGAGGATCGCGACGCGCCCGGCGGGCGCTGCTGGCCGCCGCCGCCACAGCGCTCTACTGCTGGGCGGCGGCGGCCGCCGTCGCCGGCCCCCACTCCACCCGGCTCGCCTACGCGCCCGGGGAGATCGTCCCGATCCCGGCTGCGATCCCCCACGAAGAGGGCGACATGGTCGACCGCCGCATCGTGCCCAACCTGCGCTGGATCGCCCGGCGCTTCCCGATCTACGTCACCGACGGCTACTCGGGCAAGCTTCCCGACGGCGAGCACGTCGGCTGCCGCGGCTGCCACGTGAGGCGCTCCGATCACTACAACGGCCTCGCGGTCGACATCGTGCCGCTGCGCTGGAGCGGCAAGTGCGACCGCCACTGGCGCGGCATCACCCGGCTCGCCCGCTGGGCCGAGCGGCGCCAGAACCGCCCGCTGCCGCCCTTTCGCTGGGTCGGCTACAACGGCGACTCCGGCCACGGCTGCGGCCACCACCTGCACCTCTCCTGGGAACACGCCCCGGCTCGGAAGTTCCAGCTCGCCGAGTGGGTCGAGGTCTTCCCGGTCCGCCGCCAGAGCGTCGCCCCGCATCCCCGCCCGGGACGCAACGGGTCGGGCGACAAGGCCCCGCGGAGGCCGAGGGGCGGCGTATCGCAGACGCAGACCGGCGGCGTCTCTCCGCGCGGCGACTGAGTCGCCATCCGAAAACCCTCGCGCACGCCCGTCGGCGGATCGGTCAGGCGCATCCACACGCGCGGCTGAATACCCTTCAACGGGAAATGACCGAACTACGAACGGCCGTGAAAACCAAGCGGGTCGGTGGACGAGGACGCCGACACGCGCCGGTTTGCAGCGGCCGCGATTGAGGGGATAGATGCCAGAGCAGCTCTGGGGTGGCGAGACCGCCAAGGCCGTCGACAACTTCCCGGTTTCGGGGGAGCGGGTTCCAGTACCCGTCGTCCGCTGGCTGGGGCGGCTGAAGGCGGCTGCGGCGCGGGCCAACGGCGAGCTGGGCGGGCTCGACGCCGGGCTGGCCGAGCGAATCGCCGAGGGCGGCGACGCGGTCGCCGCCGGTGAGCACGACGACCAGTTCCCGGTCGACGTCTTCCAGACCGGCTCGGGCACCTCCTCGAACATGAACGCCAACGAAGTGATCGCCAAGCTGGCCGGCGACGCGGCCCACCCCAACGACCACGTCAACATGGGCCAGTCCTCCAACGACATCTTCCCCTCCGCCGTCCACCTGGCGGCGCTGGGCGAGGTGACCCGCGACCTGCTGCCGGCGATCGACGGGCTCGGCGCGGCGCTGGAAGCGAAGGCAGAGCAGTTCGCCGACGTGGTCAAGGCCGGCCGCACCCACCTGATGGACGCGGTCCCCGTCACCCTCGGCCAGGAGTTCGGCGGCTACGCCGCGCAGGTGCGGCTCGGCACCCAGCGGATCGAGGCGACCCTGCGGCGGGTCGGCCAGATCCCGCTCGGCGGCACGGCGACCGGGACCGGCCTCAACACCCACCCGGAGTTCGCCGCCAAGGTGCGGGAGAGGCTGGCGGCGGAGACCGGCCTGGCGATCTCCGCGCCGCTCGACCGCTTCGAGGCGCAGGGCAACCGCGACGCCCTGGTCGAGCTGTCGGGGATGCTCAAGGTCTACGCCGTCTCACTCAACAAGATCGCCAACGACCTGGCGCTGATGGGCTCCGGGCCGCGCGCCGGGCTGGCCGAGCTGCGCCTGCCGGAGCTGCAGAAGGGCTCCTCGATCATGCCCGGCAAGGTCAACCCGGTGATCCCCGAGGTGGTGATCCAGGTCGCCGCCCAGGTGATCGGCAACGACGCCGCGATCGCCGTGGCCGGCAGCCAGGGCCAGTTCGAGCTGAACGTGCGGGTGCCGCTGATCGCCCGCAACCTGCTCGACTCGGTCAAGCTGCTCGCCTCCGCCTCGCGGCTGCTGAACGAGAAGTGCGTCGCCGGGATCGAGGCCAACGAGGCGATGACGGAGCGCCACGCCGAGGCGACGCTGGCGACCGCGACCGCGCTCAACCCCCACATCGGCTACGACCGCGCCGCCGACATCGTCAAGACGGCGGCGGAGTCGGGCCGCTCGCTGCGCGAGGTGGCGCTGGAGCAGGGCGTCGAGCCCTCGGTGCTGGAGGAGGCGCTCGACCACCGCCGCCTGGCGAGGCCGCACGACCAGTAGGCGGCGCGCTCAGCCCTGCAGGGTGACGAAGCGC
>VRUE01000144.1:0-440 GCA_019456285.1 Solirubrobacterales bacterium
GGTTGCCTTGGTTGTTATAGATAGAGCCTATGTTATTTAATGACATGGCGATGCCTTGTTTGTCATTGATCTCTTTTCGTATCTCTAAGCTTTGCAGGTAATATTCCAGCGCCTTGTTGAACAAGCTGTCGCGTTCCACAGGGTAAACCTTGTCAGGGTTACCCTGATTGTAATAGATAACGCCTATGTTATTTAATGAGGAGGCGATACCTTGTTTGTCATTGATCTCTTTTCGTATCTCTAAGCTTTGCAGGTAATATTCCAGCGATTTGTCAGGGTTACCCTGATTGTAATAGATACGACCTATGTTATTTAATGAGATGGCGATACCTTGTTTGTTCCCGCTTTCTTCGGGATGTTCCACATTGATCTCTTTTCGTATCTCTAAGCTTTGCAGGTAATATTCCAGCGATTTGTCAGGGTTACCCTGATTGTAATAG
>VRUE01000144.1:540-1114 GCA_019456285.1 Solirubrobacterales bacterium
GACCTATGTTATTTAATGAGATGGCGATACCTTGTTTGTTCCCGCTTTCTTCGGGATGTTCCACATTGATCTCTTTTTGTATCTCTAAGCTTTGCAGGTAATATTCCAGCGCCTTGTCTGGGTTGCCTTGGTTTTTATAGATAGCGCCTATGTTATTTAATGATTCGGCAATACCTCGCTTATCATTGATCTCTTTTCTAATCTCTAAGCTTTGCAGGTAATATTCCAGCGCCTTGTCTGGGTTGCCCTGTAAATTGTAAATATAACCGATGTTGTTAAGCGCGTCTGCTTTTGCTTTTTTAAACGCGAGCAATACCGCTCCTTTGCTGCGGGGGATGTTTTTTTCGGCAAGCGCTAATGCTTTTTTGTCGTATTCTGTAGATTTTTCAGGAGATGCCAGGTAGGTGGCTTCGGATAGTTCAAGGTAGAGCTGTACCCGGATGGTATCGTGCTTTGCATTGTCAAAGGCGTTTTTGAGGGAATCAAGGACTGGATTCTGGGTGCTGGGCGCTTGGTGCTGGGTGGGAGCTGAGTTTTGAGAAAGATATGCGAGTAATTTTGCCTCTACTTGCAA
>VRUE01000037.1 GCA_019456285.1 Solirubrobacterales bacterium
GGCGAGTTGAAGGTGTAGCGGGAGACGACCAGCATCGCCGCGGCCCGGCCGCCGCGACGCAGGTCGATCGCGGTGGCCGCGCGCTCGCGCAGCCGAGGCGGCGCGCCGTCGAGAGCGGAGAGGACAAAGTAGCCGGAGTCGAAGATGCCCGGAGAGGCGCGGCGGAGGCGGCGCACCTGCCTCTGCAGCGAGGCGCTGCCGGAGAAGACCTGGACGGTGGCGCGGTGCAGGCCGGTCTGGAGGGGGTAGGAACGCTGGTAGCCCTCGCCGAGATTTTCCTCCAGCGCAGCGGCGCCGCCTCCCAGCTGGGCGATGCCCGCGGCGAGGGCGTTCGCCCCCGCGCCAAGCCGAGCCAGCCCGCCGTCCAGGGCCGAGGCGGCGCGGGCGAGACGGGCCGAGCCGTGGGCGAGCTTACGCCCAGCGCCTTCGAGCTTCCTGAGTCCGTCGGAGAGCCGCGTCGCCCCCGAGGTCAGCTGCTTGAGGATGATGATCCCGGAGACCAGCCAGGCGGTGACCTGCTCCGATTCTTCGGCGTCTTCGAGCAGGCGGGACTGGAGCGCGGCGAGTTCGGCCGGGAGCCCCGCGTAGCCTTCCGCGTACGGCTGGCCGCTGACCGGGTCGGTGCCGCTGACCGCGGCCAGGGCGCGGCGGACCGCCTTGAGGGCGGCATCGTAGTTGGGGTCGGCCTTGCCGGTGGTCATCCCATCGAGCTGTCGAAGGGCGGCCTCGAGCTGTTCGTTCGCGACCTGCGCCGGCGCCTGCAGCTGGGGCAGCTTCACGTGGGAGTCCCGGTTGAGTGACTTCTGCAGCCGGCGAGAGCGAGTCAGCGCGTTGCGTCGCAGGTTGGGGGCGAGGCTCTGCACGCCGAACTTCAGCTGCAGGGCGGCGAGGGAGGCGCGGTGCTGGGCGCCGGCGAGGCGGCGCGTGCCGGAGGCGAATGTCCTGAGCGCGCCGACGGCGCGCTCGCCGCCGGCGGTTGCCTGGGCCAGGCCGAAGGCGAGCGCGGTCGCGCCGGCCTCCGCGCTGCCGGATCCCTCGGCGAGCAGGCCGGCGCCGTAGCTGGCCCGGGAGATGCCGTCGCGAAGCTGCGCGACGCCGGTGGCGGCGCGGCCGAGGTTGCGGCCGAGCCGGTCGAGATCTCCGAGGGGGCCGACGTTGCCGCCGGAGGCGAGCACGTCGGCGCCGAGGTCGCGGAGCGGGGCGACGGCGCGGGAGACCTGTCCCGGCCCGATCACCGCCTGCACGCCGGGGAGGGCGGCGATCCGCCGCTGCCAGCGAGCCAGGGCGTCGAGACGATCGGGGTCGGTCATCGAGCCCTCGTCGGTGGCGGCGACGATCACGAACGGCGCGTCCCAGCCGGGCCCGATCGCCCGGGAGATCAGCTCGGCGTCGCGGCGGACGGGATCGTCGGGGGCCAGCTGCTCGGGGCTCGGCGGGCCGGTCTTCAGCGCAACCGCCGGAACGGCGAGGATGAGGATGACCGCGCCGATCGCAGCCGCCACCGGCGCTGGACGGCGCAGGGCGGCGGCGACCAGGACCATCAGGCGCGAGCCGCCCTCCCCCGGGGCCGGGCCGATCCGCCAGCGGTCGACGTTGGGGCCGAGCAGGATCAGAAGAGCCGGCCCGGGCACCGTGGCGACGAGGACGCTGAGCACGGCGACCATCGCCACAGTGGCGGCCAGCGAGGCGAGCAGCGAGCCGGGAAGGACGAGGATCGAGACGAGCATCGAGAGCAGCAGGGTGCTGCCGGCGAAGACCGTGGTCCGCCCGGCGGTGCGGCGGGTCGCCCGGGCGGCGTCGATCGGCGTCGCGCCGCCGGCCAGCTCCTCGCGGAAGCGGGAGACCATCAGCAGGGCGTAGTCGACGCCGAGGGCGAGCCCCATCATCGTGCTGACGGTGAGGGCGAAGGCGTCGATGCTGAACCAGTCCGTGAAGAAGGAGAGGATGCCGCGCGAGGCGATCACCGTCACCGCCCCGAAGCCGAGCGGGATCGCCGCTGCGATCGGGGATCGGAAGACGAGCAGCAGGACGATCAGGAGGATCGGGATCGCGATCAGCTCGCCGCGCTCGGTGGCGGCGATCGACTCGTCCTGGATCGCCCGCGAGAGGGTGGCGAAGCCGGACTGGGTGGCGCGGACCGGCGGCCGGATCCGCTGCTCGAGGATGCGGTTCAGCTCGGGGACGGTCCGGCTGACCGCCGCGGTGATCCCGACGTGGAAGTCGACGAGGACGAGGGCGCGCCGGGGAGCCGGCCGGAGGCGCTGGACGGAGCCGCGATCCCAGGGGGAGAGGGTGGTGACGGCCGGGTCGCGGCGCAGGGCGCGGACCAGCTCCGGGCCCTGCCGGTCGAGGGCGGCAGCCGGGCCGCGCAGGAGGATCGCGAAGGGCGCCGTGTCGCCGAAGTGCTCGCGCAGCATCTGGTTGGCGCGCGATGCCGAGGTGCCGGGGATCTCGAGCGTGGTCGGCTTCAGCTTCGCCTCGACCCCGAGGCCGAGCACGCCGAGCGGGACCAGGAGGAGGAAGGCGACGGCGAGCACGGCGCGGGGGCGCCGCAGCATCGCCGGGGAGCGAGCCCCGCCCTTCGCGCGGGCTCGATCGCTCCGCCCCCTGCTCCTCCGCACAGGCACGCTTGGTAGTTTGGCGAGCCGGGGTAAGGAGGGGGCGCAAAGATGCGGAAGACTCTGTTAAGAATCGCGATCGCAACTGCGGTTGCCGTGCTGCTGGCCGCCGGCGCCGCGCAGGCGATCAAGCTCCGGGTCGGCGACATCGTCATCACCGCCAACGGCGGCTTCACGCCGACCACGCTGCCGAAACGCAAGAACGCGCCGATCAAGCTTTACGGCCACGCGAGGTTCGCGACAATCGACGGCTCCCGGCCCTCGCCGCTGCGGCGCCTCGTGCTCGAATTCGACAAGCACGGCGCGGTGGAGACCCGCGGGCTGCCGAAATGCACGCAGCGGAAGCTGGTCGCGACAACGACGAAAACGGCGCGCAGGAACTGCCGCGGGTCGATCGTCGGCACGGGCTTCGGCACCGCGGTCGTCGAGCTGCCCGAACAGCGGCCGATCAAGGCCTCCTCGGCGCTGACGCTCTTCAACGGCCCCAGGAAGCACGGCAACCCCACCGTCCTCGGCCATGCCCACCTCGACTACCCCGCTCCGACGACCTACGTGATCCCGATCGAGATCCAGAAGATCCGCAACGGTCGCTACGGCTTCAAGACCGTCGCCGACTTCCCCAGGATCGCCAACGACTACGGCTCGCCGGTCTACGGCAGGCTGAAGATCGACCGGACCTGGAAGCACAAGGGCAAGACGCTGAGTTTCGCCAACGCCCGCTGCGCCGACGGCCGCCTACAGGCCAAAGCCGCGTTCAGCTTCAAGGACGGCACCTTCGTCCAGGGCACCCTCTTCCGGCCCTGCAAGGTCGCCCGCGGACGAAAATGATCGCGGCCCGAGAGAACCTATGACGCTGTGCGGGGCGGCGCTACTTTTGCCCGCGACTCACTGTTTGAGATAGGGATGAGCCGAACCCGGCTACTGACAAGCGGCGCCGTCCTTGCCCTCTGCGGCGCCCTCGCCGCGTTGGCCGTGGGCGTCGCCGACGCGGCGCTGGTCAAGGTCGGGGCGCTGGTGATCCGGGCCGACGGGGGCTTCACGCCGCGGACCCTGCCGCGCCACAGCTACGCCCCGATCAGTTTCCAGGGGCACGCCGACATCGCCTCGACCAACTCGGCCCCGCCGCCGGCGCTGCAGAGCGCCAGGCTCGACTTCGACCGCGACGGCCGGCTGGCCACCCGCGGCCTCGCCGTCTGCCCGCCCGGCCGGATCGAGGCCACCACGCCGAAGCAGGCGAGGCGACGCTGCCGGAACGCGATCGTCGGCAGGGGCCACGTCCGCGCGGTGATAACGCTCCCCAACCTGAGCCGGGTCCATGTTCGCTCCCCGCTGACGCTCTTCAACGGGCCGCGGCAGGGCCGGAACGTCACGGTCGTCACACACGCGCACGCGACCTTCCCGGTGCGGCAGACCTTCGTCGTGGTCGTAACCATCGAACGCCGCCGTGGGCCCTACCGCTACCGGGCGACGTTCGACGTGCCGGCGATCGCGGGCGGCGCCGGCGCGCTGACCCACGTCGACATGAGGATCGGCAGGCGCTACCGCTTCCGCGGCGTCAAGCGTAGCTACATATCGGCCCGCTGCTCCGACGGCATCCTCCAGACCCGCGGCCGCTTCTCATTCGCCGACGGCACGATCATCGCCGGCAGCATCTTCAAACCCTGCAACGTCCGCCGCTAACGCTGTAATCGCAGGCCTCCAGCCTCCTGCGCGCGGTACGGCTCCCGAGCGGGGTGCGGCGCTTCCGGGTCTCGGTCCCGGCGGCGGTCGCGAACAAGGGAGCGCGGTCGCCGCTGTAGGTGTCGCGGCGATGGGCACGGAGCCGGTCGCCACGGGGCCGGCGTGTCAGCACGCGGCCCCACTTTGTTCGGCTGTAACGCCTAGCACGTTATACTTAGATCGTATGACGCAACGAATGGGTGCAAAGGGACAGGTCGTGATCCCCAAGGATCTGCGCGAGCAAGCGGGGCTTGGTCCGGGCGCGGACGTGTCGTTCGAGCCGATGGACAATGGAGGAATCGTGGTGCGGCGGGCGGATCGGCACTCGACGCTGCAAGGAAGATTCGCGGGAAGTGGTATGGCAGCGCGACTGCTTGAAGATCGCCGCCGCGAGCCCCGGTAGCGCGTGCAGTCCTGTTTGGACTCTTGGGCCGTGTTGGCTTGGCTCGACGGCGATGAGCCAGCTGCCAACGTGATCGCTGAGACGCTGGATCGGGAACGTCCGGCAATGAGCTGGATCAACCTCGTCGAGGTCCACTACCGAACGGCGCGGGACCACGGTAAGGAGGAAGCAGACCGGGCGTTGGCGGAACTGCGTCCGCAAATCACCGAGCACCTGCCGGGGGTGTCAGCAATGCGCGCCGCGGCGAACCTGAAGGCTGAATACCCGATGGCGCTGGCCGATTGCTTCGCGGTTGCTCTGGCGGCGGCGGAGGGCGCCATGCTTCTGACTGGCGACCCGGAGATCGTCGACTGGGCCGGAAAACTGCCTTGCAACGTTAGAGACCTACGCGCGCCGGCAAAATCAAGCTGACTAACGGCGCCGCATTGGCTTGCACACCGTCCGACTAGACCCACTTGCTGATGGGCCGTGAAGGACTCGAACCTTCAGCCTTGAGATTAAGAGTCTCCTGCTCTACCGGTTGAGCTAACGGCCCGGGCGGGCAAGTATAGGAAGTGCGCTTCAGCCGCCGGCGCCCGAGAGTTCGCCGAAGGGATCCTGGAGCGCTTCCCTCCCCTGACCCCGCTGCGCCCTGGCGAGCTGCCGCTTCTGCTTCTCGAACAGCTTCCCCCGTTTGCGGAAGGTGGCGAGCTGGGTCTTGATGGCTTTCGCCTCCGACTTGGAGGACGCCATGCCCTGCGCCTGCTTGACGGCCCTGTCGCCGGCGGCGAAGTCGCCGGCGAAGTAGTCGTAGATCGCCAATGTGCTGAACGAGCCGACGCTGGGCCGCTGATCGGCGACGAGCTGCTGGGTGTCGGCTGCGCTCTCGATGTTGGCCACGGCTTCTGCGAAGGTGTCCGAGGTCTGGGCGAGGCTGAAGAAGGTGCCGGCGGCCAGCAGCGTCGCCGCCGGGCTGGGGTCGGCACCGGCCTGCTTCAAATAGCGGCGCCAGGCCTGAATCCCCTGCTCGAACTGGGCGCGGCCCTCCGAGGTGATGTTCGGCTGGCCGGTGGCGGGATCGACCTCGGTCAGCGCGTTGCCGGCGTTGAACCGGGCGCGGGCGAGGGCAAGCAAGAGGGCCTCGTCGTTGGGGTTCTCCTGCAGCCTGCGTTCGATGTTCTCGGCCCGGTCTTCCAGGGCCTCGCTGGCGTCGGTCGTACCGCCGCCGCCGTGGCCGCCGCCGCCGCCGCCGAGGCCGATGCTGTCGAGAAGGCCGCCGCCGCCGCCGCCCGCGAGTTCGCCTCCTATCCCGAAGAGGAGTAGGCCGGCGGTCATCAGGATCGCCAGGCTGGCGTAGATCACTTTGATCACACCCCGGCGCCGCCCCCGGGTATCGAAGAGCATTCGCCGCTCGCCGCTCTTAGCCATCAGATCGTCACCGCTCCCGGGTTGATCTCAGTCGCCCTCGGAGGGCGGCTTCGGGGACTCGACCTCGCCGCGCTGCTCGGGCTCGTCGTGGCTGCCGGTGACCGAGCCGCGGAACTCGCGAATGCCGCGGCCCAGCGAGCGACCCAGCTCGGGCAGGCGCTTCGGCCCGAAGACGACCAGGGCGATGATCAGCACGATGGCAAGCTCCAGGGGTCCGACGTTCGGCATAAGCCCATGGTAACGACCCCCCTCGCGCCCGGGCCGAACACCGAATTGGGGAGGCTTCCCTTACCCGGTAGTTGGGTTTTCTCGGCTCGCTTCGGGAAACTGCGGATGGAGTGGCTCTCTCGCGGGTTCGATAAGTCAGGTATGGGAAACGCGAGCACCGAGACGAGGAGGGCCACCGAGCTTCACGTCTGCCCGAAGTGCAGATCGCGGCTGGTCCAGCCGACCTGCTGGGAGCAGGCGGGGAAGCGAGGGCACTGGCGTCTCTGGCGACGCTGCCCCGAGTGCGGGTGGCGCCGCGACGACGTCCACGGCGAACGGGAGATCGACGCCTATGACGAGGAGCTCGACCTCGGCGCCCGGGCGCTCAGCGACGAACTGAAGGCGCTCGAGCGCGAGAACATGGAGTGGGTAGTGGAGACGTTCGCCTTAGCGCTCGCGGCGGATCTGATCACCGCGGACGATTTCGCGTAGCCGTCAGCTGTAGCGCTGGACGACGCCATCGGCGACAAGCCCGAGCAGGTGCCGCTGCTCCGCGTCGAAGGCCCCGGACTCGAGCTGCTCCTTCGCGCCGGCGACCATCGCCAGGGCGCGAGACCGGACCCGGTCGAGGGCGCCGCTGGCCGCGATCCGGTCGCAAAGGGCCTCGGCCGCATCGGCGTCCAGGCCGCGGAGGTCGACCGAGCGGATCGCGGGGTCGGTCTCGGCGGCGGCGATCAGCGGCAGGGTGACGGTGCCGTCGAGCAGGTCGGTGCCACGGGCCTTGCCGGTGCACTCCGGGGGGCCGCTGACGTCGAGCACGTCGTCCAGCAGCTGGAACGCCAGGCCGATCTCGGCCCCGAAGGACCGCAGCTCCTCCTCGCCTCCCCCACCCGCTGCCGACCGCCCCAGCAGGCAGGCGCAGGCGAACAGCGTCGCGGTCTTGAGGCGGCAGCGCTCCAGGTAGCGCTGCTCGGCGATCGAGGTGTCGAACGCGTCGCGGCGCTGGGCGAGCTCGCCGCGAGCCAGCGCCACCGACGCCCGGGCGAGCAGCTCGGTCGCGCGCACATCGCGCCGCGCAGCCAGCAGCGCGAAGGCACGTGAGAAGAGCAGGTCGCCGGTGGCGACGGCACGGTCGCGACCCGAGGTGCCGGCGACGGTCGGCTGCCCGCGGCGCAGCGGCGCAGCGTCGAGGACGTCGTCATGGACGAGCGTCGCCATGTGGACGAGCTCGATCGCGGCGGCGGCGCGCACCGCCGCGTCCCCCCCGTCGGCGCCGGCGCAGAGCAGGACGAGCAGCGGCCGCAGCCGCTTGCCGCCGGCGGCCAGCGTCGCCGTCGCGTCCTCGGCGAGCGGCTCGCCATGCCCGGCGCCCGCCTCCCGCAGCCTCTCCTCGACCTCGCCCAGCCGGGCCGGAAGCCAGCGGCTCGAGGCGTCGAGGACCGCGGTGACCGGCGGCGGGACGGCGGAGTGCCGGGTCACCCGCGGCTGCCGCTGTGGATCGCGATGATCCCCCCGGCCAGGACCGTCCAGCGGATCCGCTCCAGCCCGGCCGCGTCCATCTTCTCGGCGAGCCCGCGGGGGCCGGGGAAGCTGCGGACCGACTCGGGGAGGTAGGCGTAGGCCTCGGAGTCCCCGGCGACCGCGCCGAGCACCGGCACGATGCGGTCGAACCAAAGCGAGCAGAAGGTCGAGAGCGGCGGCCGGGTCGGCTGGGTGATCTCGAGGACCACCAACCTGCCGCCGGGACGCAGGACGCGGGTCATCTCCCCCAGCCCCCGGTCGAGGTCGGAGAGGTTGCGCACGCCGAAGCCGACCGTGACCGCGTCGAAGCGATCGGCGTCGTAGGGCAGCCGCAGCGCGTCCGCCCACTCGAAGCGGACGCCGGGCGCGCCTCGCGCCGCCGCCTTCTCGCGAGCCAGGTCGAGCATCGGCTCGGAGAAGTCGCAGCCGACCACCCGCCCGCTCGGTGAGACGTGGCGGGACAGCTCCAGGGCGAAGTCGCCGGTCCCGCAGCAGACGTCGAGGGCAGACTCGCCCGGCGCCAGCTCGGCCCGGTCGGCGGCACGCTCTCGCCAGCGGTGATGCAGGCCGGCGGTCATCACCGAGTTCATCGCGTCGTAACGACCCGCGATGCGATCGAACATGCGGTTGACCTGCCCCGCGAACTGGGCGGAGTCCCGAGAGGGTCTAGTCAAGTGAGGCGAGGAAATCGGCGAGCTCGTTGAGCTTCTTCGGCGGCAGGTCGCGGAAGGAGGGCATGATACCGGGGCCGATCTCGACCGAGCGGAGAATCGAGGCGCGGGGGATGAGCTGGGCGATGTGGGTCAACTCCGTCCCGGGCCCGTCGTTGCCGTTCTCGCCGAGCTTGTGGCAGGCGAGGCAGCCGGTGCCGACGACGACCTCCTTGCCGGCCTCATACCGCGGCGCGACCTCCATCTCGATTTCGGTCGGGGAGCCGCCGGTGGCGCCGAGGTAGGTGAGGTACGCGATCGCGACGATAGTCAACAAGCCGGCGGTGGTGGCGATCGGGCGGCGGCCGGGACGGCGCTCCGGGCGGCGGTCGTAGAACGGCAGCAGGAGCAGCAGCGCCATGCAGATGGTCGGGATGCCGACCGTCGCGAGCGGGACCAGCTCCGGTGGTTTGATCACCCGCAACAGCTCGAAGAGGAAGAAGAAGTACCACTCGGGCCGCGGCACGTAGCTGGTCGTGGTCGGGTCGGCCTTCGGCCCCTGCTCGGCGCCGAGCACGATCGACATCGCGACGATCACGGCGACCACGATCAGCGCCATCGCCGAGTCCTTCAGCACCGCGTAGGGGAAGAAGGGCTTGCCCTTCTTCTTGAGCAGCTCGTACTCCTCCAGGTATGCCTGCTTGTCGGCGGGCTTCATCGGGCGGGGGGGGCTCCGTCGCCCTCGACGCCGGCGTCGAGCTGCGAGACCGGCGCGGCGACCTTGGGCCGCTCGCCCCGCAGCCAGGGCGGCGCGGTCGTGCCGAGCTTGGCGACTAGGTAGAGGTGGGCGCCGATCAGGGCGATGATCGCGCCGGGGATGAGCAGCATGTGGACCGCGTAGAAACGGGCGAGGGTCGTGGCGCCGAACTCGGGGCCGGCGCGCAGGAAGTCGCTCAGGTAGGGGCCGACCACCGGGCCGGTGCCGTTGATGTTGATGCCGACGACCGAGGCCCAGAAGGAGCGCTGGTCGAAGGGCAGCAGGTAGCCGGTGAACGCCATCGTCATCGTCAGGATCAGCAGCACGACGCCGATCACCCAGTTCAGCTCGCGCGGGTACTTGTAGGCGCCGAAGAAGAAGGTGCGCGCCATGTGCAGGAAGATCAGGATGACCATCACGCTCGACCCCCACTTGTGCATCCCGTGCACGAACTGACCGAGGAAGACGTCGTTGTTGATGTGGGTGATCGAGGCGTAGGCCTGGGTGGCCGAGGGCGTGTAGAACATCGCCAGGAAGACGCCGGTGACCGTCTGCACGATGAAGGCGAAGAGGGTGGCGGAGCCGAGCGTGTAGAACCAGTTGGTCCCCTTCGGCACCTTGCGGTAGAGCATCCCGGTCAGCAAGCCGGAGGCGGCGGTGCGCTGATCGACCCAGGCGAGGACGTCGGCGGGCGCCTCCGTGGCGCGCTCGCCGAGCCGCTGGGCGTCGGAGGGGCGCTCGGGCGGGGAGATCTTGAGGTCGGCCGGTGCGGCGCCCTTGCCGGCGTCGCTCTCGCCCGGCTTGGCCGGCTTGCGGAGGGGAGCGGGGATGATCGAACCGAGCTTCATCGTCGCCCTCAGCCGCTCGGCGGCGGGAAGGTGGACGGGCGCGGCGGATAGAGATACTCCCAGACGCCGCCGGTGAACTCGCCGGGATCGCGGGCGCGGACCGGCTGCAGCTGCGAGGTGACACTGTAGCGGGGGCCGAGCTCGGCCTGGCCGTTGCGGATGCGCGTCTGGAACTGGTCGAGAGGGCGCGGCGGAGGGCCGCCGATCACCTTGCCGACGAAGTCGTAGACGCCGCCGTGGCAGGGGCAGATGAAGTTGTCGGCGGCCTCGACGAAGCGGACCGGGCAGCCGAGGTGGGCGCAGCGGCTGGAGATCGCGACGATCTCCTTCGGGTCCTCGCCCAGCTGCCTGGAGCCCCTGCGCACGTAGGCGGTGGTCTTGCCGGCGTCGCCGATCCCCTCGGTCTCGGTGAAGACGACCTGGCGGTAGGTGTCCTCGACGAAGTCGTCGAGCGGGCCGACGGCCTCCCAGCGCTCCTTGCCGCGGTGGAAGATCGGCGCCACCGCGAAGCCGACCGAGGGCAGGACGATCGCCGCTCCGGCGACACCGCCGATGCCCTGGGCGGCGACCGTGAAAGCGTGGCGGCGGGTCATCGACTCGCCCTCGAAATAGCCGGGCGGGTCGGGCTTCGCCCGCTCCTCCCGTGGAAGGGCCTCGGCCCCGTTCTTCCTGTCCGCTTCGTCAGCCACTGTCCGCCAGGTTCAAGGGTCGCGAGTTTAGTGACTATCCGAAAACCCCCGCGCACGCCCGGCGGCGGCGGACGCGGCGCGGATGCGTCGTCCTCAGTCGGCCGAATAGCGCACGACTATTCGGCCTCCTTGCGTCCTCGCCCCGCTTGGTCCGGCGCTCGCCAGCCGCACACGCGGGTTTTCGGATAGTCACTTATTGCCTTGGCGACTCGCTCGACGCCGAGGCGCCGCTCGGGCCACCTGGGCAGTCGCGGCACGCCGCACCGAAGAACAGCGTGCCCGATCGGGTTTGCGTAGGGAGAGTTAACGAACCGGATTCAGCGATGGCGCCAACTGGTATAAGAATCGCGCGTGTCTCATCGCCGGCCCGAGGCCGGCCGGACCACAGGGAAGGGAAAGTCAAATCAGCCGAGGCGAAGGTCGCCGATGAGGCGGGCCAGACGAGAGAGCGCCGCGGAGGGATCCGCGGCAGACGGCCGGCGGCTGCCGCTCTCGCTGCGGCGGCCGTGGGCCGTGCTCGCCACGGCCCTGGTGGCGATCGCGGTGCTCGCCATCCTCGCCCAGGGGGTGAAGGACGAGCTGCGGCCGACCTCACTCAGCGTGGCCGGGACCGAATCGGGGCGAGCCGCCTCCCTGGCGCAGCGCTACTTCGGCGACAGCGCTCCCTTCGTGATCCTGCTCCAGGGGCCCCCAGCCGCGCTCGACCGGCAGGGCCCGGCGCTGATCCGGACGCTGCGCTCCGACCCGGCGGTGTCGACGATCTCGCCCTGGGACAAGGGCAGCGTCGGCCGCCTGCGGCCCGGCCCGCGCAAGGCCCTGATCCTGGTCGACTTCCACGTCAGCACCGAGGACGCGGTGCGGGACACGGTCCCCTACCTCGACCGCACGCTCGAAGAGCAGGTCTCTCCCCCGGTGCGGGCGGCGCAGAGCGGCTTTGCCAGCCTCTCGCGCGCGATCATCGACGAGTCGGTCCACTCGACCGAGGTGGCGGAGCTGGTCGCGATCCCCTTCCTGCTGATCGTGCTGCTGCTCGTCTTCCGCTCCCCGGTCGCCGCCGCGATCCCGCTCGCCTTCGGGGCGGTGACGGTGACCGCCGCCCGCGGTTTGCTCGCGATCGGCGCCGACTGGGTCGCGATCGACGGCTTCGCCCTGACCGTCAGCACGATGATGGGTCTGGCGCTCGGGGTCGACTACTCGCTGCTGATGGTCTCGCGCTTCCGCGAGGAGTTGGCGGCGGGCGCGGCGCCGCTGGAGGCGGCGCGGATGACGCGGCGCACCGCCGGGCGCACCACCGCCTTCGCCGGCTCGACCCTCTTCCTGGCGATGCTGGTGACCCTGTTCGTGATGCCGGGCACGCTGCTCGTCTCGCTGGCCGGCACCGCGATCCTGGTCACCGCGATCAGCGTCCTGGTCGCGGCTCTGGTCGGCCCGGCGCTGCTGGTAGTGCTCGGCCACAACGTCAACCGCTGGCAGCTCGGGGGCAAGGCCGACGGGGCGGGGGTGATGACGCTCGTCCGCGGCGCCCTCAGCCGGCCGCTGCTGGCGGCGATCCTGATCGGCGCCGTCGTGCTGGCGCTGGCGGCGCCGGTCCTGGCGCTGAAGACCGGGCCTCCCAGCGCCGAACAGCTGCCCACCTCCAACCCGGCGCGCCAGGAAGCCGAGCTGATCGCCGCCGCGATCGGCCCCGGCTGGGACGCGCCGTTCGTCCTCGTCGCGGTCTCCGAGCAGGGGCCGATCACCGCCGAGGACGACCTCGCCGCGCTGGCCCACTGGCAGCGGCGGATCGCCGCCGACCCCGGCGTGCAGGCGGTGATCGGCCCGGCCCAGATCAGGCGGCGGGTGAGGCCGCTGCAGAAGAGCGGCGACGACCTGCTGGCCGGCCGCGGCGATCCCAATCCGGAGGAACTCGAGCAGTTGGGCAGGGGGCTCGGCGGCGCCACCAGGGGCGTGAAGCAGCTCCGGTCCGGGCTGGAGAAGGCCTCCTTCGGCGCCGGGCTGCTCGCCACCGGGTCCGGTCGGGCGGGGGAGGGCGCCGAGCAGATCGAGGGCGGTCTGGCCCGCGCCGTCGCGGGGGCCGAAGAAGCGCGCGGGGCCCTCGACCGCCTCGCCGACGGCTCCAAGCGGCTGACCGAGGGCCAGGAGCAGGCGCAGCTGGGGGCGCTCGCGATCGAAGGCAACGCCAGCGAACTGCTGAGCCGGGTGCGCGACCGGGCGCTGGAGCAGGCGCGCAACCTGCGCGCCGACCTGAACAAGCGGGCGGCGAGCGACCCGAGCCTCGCCGGCGACGCGCGTGAAGCCCAGCGCCTGGTCGAAAGCCTGGCGATCGCGCGCAACGACGCGCAGCGGCTCCACAACACCTCGAAGCGCCTGCACAGCGGCGAGGTGAGGCTGACCGAAGGCAGCCGCCGGCTGCAGGCCGGCGCCGAGCAGCTGGCGCAGGCAGCCGCCAACCTGCCGGGCGGGCTGGCGCAGCTGCGGGGCGGGACCGCGCAGCTGGTCGAAGGGCTGGCGCAGCTGCGGGGCGGTGCGGACACGCTGGAACAGCGGCTCGCGGAAGGGTTCCGGCGTTCGCGACCGCTGCAGAGCGGCCTGCGCCGGGCCACCGTGCGCGTTGCGGTCGGCGCCGACCGCTTCGACCGCCGCGTCGACCGCCTGCGCCGCTCCTCGCCGGGGATCTTCGACTCCGGCTACTTCGTGCTCTCGGCGCTGCAGGGAGCCCCCGTGGGCGAACGGGACCGCATCTCGCGCATCGTCAACCTCGACGGCGGCGGGCAGGCCGCGCAGATGGTCGTCATCCCCCGTTCCACCTTCAACACGCCCGGCTCGACCGCCCTCAACGAGCGGCTGAAGCGCGACGCCGGCGGGCTGGCCGCCGCCACCGAGACGACCACCGGGGTCACCGGCGCGGCTGCGGAACTGATCGATTACACCGACGTGATCTCGAATCGGATCCCGATCATGATCGCGGTGATCACGATCGCCACCTTCCTGATCCTGGTCGTCGTCCTGAGGGCGCTGCTGCTGGCCGCGATCGCGGTGGCGTTGAACCTGTTCACGGTCGCCGTCGCCTTCGGGGTGCTGACCCTCCTCTTCGAGGTCCCCGAGGGCTGGCCGCTGGGGGGCCAAACCTACGTCGACGCGATCGGCGCGGCGGGGATCTTCGGGATCGTCTTCGGCCTCTCGATCGACTACGCCGTCTTCCTGCTGATGCGAATGCGGGAGCACTACGAGAACCAGTCCTCGAACGAGGACGCGATCGTCTTCGGCCTCGAGCGCACGGCGCGGGTGATCACCGGCGCCGCGGCGATCATGACTGTCGTCTTCGTCGCCTTCGCCGGCGCCAGCATCGCCACGGTCAGCCAACTGGGGGTCGGCCTGACGGTGGCGGTGCTGCTCGACGCCACCGTGATCCGCATCGTCCTACTGCCGGCGCTGATGCTGCTGCTCGGCGACCGGGTCTGGTGGCTGCCGCGGCGGCTGGAGAGAATCCTGCCCGAGATCGATCTTCACGGCTCCCGGGCGGGTTAGCAATGGTAAGCGCGATAGGAGCCCGTGTATTTTTTATACTCGGGGTCGGGAACAAGGGGACCGGGCGGGTGCTACGCGCGGCGACGGCGGGCCGGCCAGCACAGACAGGAGGGTCGTTCTAGTGGAAAGCTCAGCACGCAAGTCGTCACTGCCCAAGCTGGCCCTGGCCTTGGCCGTGGCGCTGCTGGTCGCGGTCCCGGTCGCGCTGGCGGCCGGGGAGCGAGACGAATACGTTGCCCGGGTCGAGCCGATCTGCAAGGCGAACACGAAGGCCAACGCGCGCATCCTCAAGGGCGTCAAAGGCCAGGTCCAGAAGGGCAGGCTGGTGCTGGCCGGCAAGCGGTTCATCCGCGCCTCGCGGGCGTTCGGCAAGGCGGTGCGGCAGATCGCCAAGGTGCCGCGTCCGGCCCCCGACGCAGCGAAGCTGAAGAGGTGGATCGGCTACCTCCGCCTCGAGAAGTCGCTCCTGCAGAAGGTCGGCAAGGCGCTGAAGGCGAACAACAAGTTCAAGGCGCAGCAGCTCTCGGTACGGCTGAACCGCAACAGCAACCGCGCCAACAACACCGTGATCAACTTCAGCTTCGACGAGTGCCGGATCGACTCATCGAGGTTCCTCTAGGTGACTATGTCGAAGCTGGCCCGCTTCGCCGTGGTCGCCCTGATCCTCGCCCTCGGCGCGGCGGGAGTCGCTCGGGCGGAGCTGACCAGGGAGGGGAACCTGCTGCTGTCCTTCGGGGGCGGGATCTCCCCGAAGGCGCTGCCGCGCTCCACGGCGGCGCCGGTGGCGGTCAGGATCAGCAGCACGATCAAGGCCTTGGACGGCGCCGATCCGCCGCCCCAGCTGCAGCAGATCGCGATCGGGATCAACCGGGACGGAAAGCTCTTCGACCGGGGGCTGCCGACCTGCAAGGTGCGCAAGATCCAGCCGGCGACGACGGCCGCGGCCCGCAGGATCTGCGCTGGGGCGATCGTCGGCAGCGGCCACGTCGCGATCCGAGTCGCCCTGCCCAAGCAGAAGGCGTTCACCTTCAAGGGCAGGCTGCTCGCCTTCAAGGCGCGGCGCTTCCACGGCCAGCGGCGGATCCTCACCCAGGTCTACGGCCGCAAGCCGCCCTCGTCGTTCGTCCTCCCGTTCCGGATCGACCGCGCGCCGGGCACCTTCGGGACGGTGCTTAAGATGACGCTGCCGAAGGCGGCAAGGAAGTGGGCCTACATAACCCGCTTCGACATGAAGCTGCAGCGCCGGTTCACCTACCGGGGAAAGCGGCGCAGCTACGTCAGCGCCGCGTGCCCGGCGCCGGCCGGCTTTCCCGGCGCGGTCTACCAGTTCGCCCGTGCCAAGTACACGTTCGCGGGCGGCAGGCGGGTGACCTCCACCCTGACCCGCAACTGCAAGGTGCGCTGAGAGGTCGGGTGGCGCGGCGCATTTCGGCATCCTCAGTCGGCTGGCTGCGGGTCACGCACCTGGAGTGCGCTGAGGCCGGGTGGCGCGGCGCATTTCGGCGTCCTCGGTCGCTCGCGTGCAGATGCAGAGCACGCCACGCTCCCTGCGTCCTTGAACTGCTTGGCCACTCACCCTCAGTCAGATTCGGTTTAAGATATTCCAGCAATCGCTCGAGCGGTGCTCTCCCACAGACTCGGGGCCTCGTCGCTTCGGCCTTCAGTTTGGAGTTGGGCGCAGTCGCTGATCAGATCCGCGAGTAGCGCCACGGCGTGGGTGTCGCCGAGGCCGGCGAGGCGTTCGATGCCGAGCGCGTAGAGGTAGTCGCCGGCGAGCAGGGCGAGGTCGGGGTCGTGGCCGGCCAGCAGGCGGGGCTCGCCGTAGTGGAGGAGGTAGCCCTCGCGGACCGACTCGACGACGAGCGAGTACTCGGCCGGGGCCGCGGCGGCGCGGGGGCCGGCGGCGGCAAGCGGGCCGAGGACGGACTCCTCGGTGGGATCTACGACGTGCGGGGAGATCGGCGTGTCCTCCTCGCGCAGCAGCTGCGCCAGAGCGCGGAGCGTGTTCGCCGGGTCAGAGGCCATCGGGACCTCCTCGTGGCGCCTTGGAGTCAGAGGGACTCCGATCCGCGTATATGAAGGAAAAAGCGCCACACGCTCTCATCGCAGCGCCTCCAGCAGCGACTCGGCGGCGGCGTCCAGGGTGCGGTCGATCGCCTCCTCGTCGTGGGCGAGGGAGACGAACCAAGCCTCGAACTGGGAGGGCGGCGGGTAGACGCCGCGGTCGAGCATGGCGCGGCAGAAGCGGGCGTGGGCGTCGAGGTCGCAGGCGGCGGCCGCGGCGAAGTCGCCGACCGGCTCGCCGCTGAAGAAGAGCGTGAGGAGGCCGGGCGCGGAGGCGAGCTGGAGGGGGCGGCCGGCGGCCAGCTCGGCGAGGCCAGCGGCGAGCCGCCCGGTGAGAGCGCCGAGGCGCTCGTAGGCCGGCGCGTCCAACTGGCGCAGGGTGGCGAGGCCGGCGGCCATCGCGAGCGGGTTGCCGGAGAGGGTGCCGGCCTGGTAGACGTCGCCGGCCGGCGCGATCCGCTCGATCAGCTCGCGCCGACCGCCGAAGGCGGCGGCGGGAAGACCGCCGCCGAGCACCTTGCCGAGGACGGTGAGGTCGGGCTCGACGCCGTAGAGCTGCTGGGCGCCGCCGCGGGCGAGGCGGAAGCCGGTGATCACCTCGTCGAAGACGAGCAGAGCGCCGGCGTCGCGCGTTGCCTGCCGGAGGAACTGGAGGAAGCCGTCCGCGGGCGGGACGACGCCCATGTTGGCGGGCAGCGGCTCGGCCAGCAGGGCAGCGACGGCGTGCCCCTCGAGGGCGCGAGAGACGGCCTCGCGGTCGTTCCAGGGCACCACGACCGTGCCCGCGGCCTGCGCCGCGGTGACCCCCGGGCTGGCCGGAATGCCGAGCGTAGCCAGACCGGAGCCGGCCCCGGCGAGCAGGCCGTCGGAGTGGCCGTGGTAGGCGCCGGCGAACTTGACGACGACCTCGCGGCCGGTGACGGCGCGGGCGAGGCGGGCGGCGCTCATCGCCGCCTCGGTGCCGGAGCTGGTCATGCGGACCATCTCGACCGAGGGGACGCGGGCGGCGACCTCTTCGGCCAGCTCGACCTCGGCGGCGGTTGCGGCGCCGTAGCTCGTGCCCCGGGCGGCGGCCTCGACGACCGCCGCCACGACAGCGGGGTTGGCGTGGCCGAGGATCAGCGGGCCCCAGGAGCCGACCCAGTCGATGTAGCGGTTGCCGTCGGCGTCGATCAACTCGCAGCCCTCGCCCCGCTCGGCGAAGACCGGGTCGCGGCCGATCTGACCCATCGCGCGGACAGGGCTGTTGACCCCGCCGGGCAGGACCTTCAGCGCCTGGCGGTAGAGCGCCGCCGAGCGCTCGTAGCTAGGAATGCTCCGCCTCCCAGCGCCGGTAGTCGTCGGTGAAGCAGCGGAGGCGGGTCTTGGACTGGGAAACCTTTACCGAAGCCACCCTGCGGCCTCCTTCGCGTAGTAGGTGACGATCGCGTCGGCGCCGGCGCGGCGGATCGAGGTCAGCGTCTCCAGCACCGCAGCGCGCTCGTCGATCCAGCCGTTGGCGGCCGCCGCCTTCAACATCGAGTACTCGCCGGAGACATGGTAGGCGGCGAGCGGGGCGCCGGTCTCGTCCTTGACCCGGCGCACGATGTCGAGGTAGGGGGTCGCGGGCTTGACCATCAGCATGTCGGCCCCCTCGTCGAGGTCGAGCTTGGACTCGCGGACCGCCTCGGCCGCGTTGGCCGGGTCGAGCTGGTAGCCGCGGCGGTCGCCGAACTCCGGGGTCGACTCGGCGGCGTCGCGGAAGGGGCCGTAGAAGGCGGAGGCGTACTTGGCGCTGTAGGCGACGATCGGGACGCGGGAGTGGCCCTCCTCGTCGAACTGGTAGCGGATCGCGCCGACCCGGCCGTCCATCATGTCGCTCGGCGCGACCGCGTCGGCGCCGGCCTCGGCGTGGGAGACCGCCGTCTTGGCGAGCAGCTCGATCGTCAGGTCGTTGTCGACCTCGCCATCACGGACGAAGCCACAATGGCCGTGCGAGGTGTACCCGCAGAGGCAAACGTCGGTGATCACGGTCAGCTCGGGGTGGGCCTCCTTGAGGGCACGGACCGCCATCTGCACGACGCCCTCGTCGTCGTAGGCCCCCGAGCCCGACTCGTCCTTTCCCGACGGGATGCCGAAGAGGAGAATTGCGCCAATGCCGGAGGAGGCGATCTCGGTTGCCTCGGTGACCAGCTCCGAGATCGAGAGCCGGTCGATCCCCGGCATCGACTCCACCGGCTCGCGCACCCCCTCCCCGGAGACGACGAAGACGGGCTGGATCAGGTGGCTCGGCGAGAGGCTCGTCTCGCGGACCAGGCCGCGCAGGGCCTCGGTGCGGCGCAGGCGGCGCAGGCGTGTGGCCGGGAAGGACATCGGGACGATTCTAGGCCCGAAACTTTGTCGGGGGCGGCGGGGTGTCCCCCGCCCGGACTCGCGGCAGGGGGATGGACGGTGTGTCCCCCGCCCGGACTCGCGGGCTTCGCCCGCTCTGAGTATCCGCCCGTTCGGGGGACACACCGTCCATCCCAACTCAAGCCGCGCCAGGACATGGGGGTGGTTGGGGGAACCGGGACATCCCCTCCTCGGACTCGCAGCCTTCGGCTGCTCTGACCCAGATCCGTGAGTAGCGCGCCGCCCGCCGCCGGCTCAGGGCGCTCCGCCTCCTGCTGAGCCGGCCGACCGACCAGCAAAAAGGCCCCGGAAACCGGGGCCTTTCTGTCCGAGCGGATCGGAATCGTGGCAAGTGTCAGAAGCAAGCCACGAACAGTGAATGGAGGTCACCTTGAAGGTGAACGCGACTCACGGTAGGAGAGGGCCCGGACGGATCGAGATTTGCGCCGACGATGAGAGCCTCACGCCCCATGCGGGCCTGGCGATCGTCGGCGAGCTGGCGCGGCGGACCGGACTGGTCGAGTTGCTCGACGGCGAGATCGCCGCCAACCGCCGCGCCGCCCCGGTCAAGCAGCGTGCCCGCGGCATATCC
>VRUE01000003.1 GCA_019456285.1 Solirubrobacterales bacterium
GCTCGGGCGGCGGCGGGTCCTCGGGCGGCGGCGCCGCGGCCGGCGGCGGGGGCAACGCCAAGCCCGAGCCGGCCCCGCTCGGCAAGTCCGAGCTGATCGCCAGGGCGGACGAAATCTGCACGGATAGCCAGAGCACATACAAATCGGCGAGGGAAGGTTTCCCGGAAGGAGAGACCAATCCCGATCTCGAGTACGCGAGGCTCCTGACCGGGATCTCGAAGCGGGCCGTGCGGCGGTTCAACTCGCTCGACCCGCCGCCCAGCGTCCGCGCCGACTACGAGGACTACGTCCAGGCCCAGACCCGCGTGCGCACCTACGACCAGCAGGCGCTGAAGGCGGCGGAAGACGGCGACACGTCCGCCTACCTCGCCGCGCGGGCGCGAAGGGACGGCGAGCAGCCCGAACGCTACGAGCTCGCCCGCGCGGTCGGGCTCGAACAGTGCAGCCTCAGCCCCGAGTAGCCCGTGCGTGAACCCCTGCAGACGTCCAACCCGAGGAGGAAGCGCGCCGAAGCGCCTGGCGATCAAGGCGATGGGGGAGTAGGACCCGGCCCGGCGCGCGGCATGCATAGCCTCGCACCTGCGTAAAGACCTGTTTAAATAAAGTCATGGCCGAGGTGGAGGTTCGGATCGCGGCAAGCCCTGAGACGGTTTTCGGCTTCTTCACCGACCCCGGCAAGATGATCCAGTGGATGGGCCGCTCAGCCGAGCTGGACCCGCGGCCCGGCGGCGCCTTCCGCTGTGACATCAACGGCCGCGACATCGCCTCCGGCAAGTACGTCGAGCTGGACCCGCCCCGCCGCGCCGTCTTCACCTGGGGCTGGGAGTCCGACGACGCGGTGACCAAGCCGGGCGCGAGCACGGTCGAAGTCGTGCTCGCGCCGGACGGCGAGGGCACCCACCTGAGGCTGATCCACCGCGACCTGCCGGATGCCGAGGTCGCCGAGCGGCACCGCCGCGGCTGGGAGCACTACACCGAGCGGCTCGCCACGGCGGCGGCGGGCGGAGATGCCGGGGCCGACCCCTGGGCGACGCCCGAGGGCGCCGACAGCAGCGACTGAGATCACACGCAAGCGACTACCAAGGAGCGAAGACGAATGGGCAACCCCACGATGTGGTTCGAGGTGGTCGGCAAGGACCACCAGGTGCTGAAGGGCTTCTACTCGGAGCTGTTCGACTGGCAGCTCACCGACATGGGAGGAATGCCGTACTCGGCCGTCGACACCGGCGGCGAGGGCATCCCGGGCGGGGTCGGCGCCGCGCCGGAAGGCCACCCGGGCCACGTCACCTTCTACGTCCAGGTCGACGACCTCGAGGCGGCGCTCGCCAAGGCCGAGCGGCTGGGCGGCAAGCGGGGAATGGGCCCGATCGACATCCCCAACGGCCAGATCGCCCTCTTCACCGATCCCGAGGGCCACGAGATCGGCCTGATGACTCAGAGCGGCTAGCGGCCCGGTCGGGCTTGCCGGCAGGGTGGGCGACCCGCTTGGCCCGGTGGCGGACCTCCGCGGCGGCGTCGCGGGTGGCGGCGAGCGCCTCCCCCTTCGCCGCCGCGACGCCCTCGCTCGGCCGTCCGCCGACGATGTCGCGGAAGGCGTTCTTGACGCGCTCGGTGCGGCGGTCGGGGGGGAAGCGCCCCGCGGCCTTTGCCTGTTTCTCCGGGCGCCGCTCGCCGTAGCGCCAGCGTGCCCAGGGTGAGCCCGGCTTGCCGATCCGCGAGGCGCCGTAGATCGAGAGCGGGAAGACGAAGAACCCGATTGCGCCGTGCATCAGCCGCTGCTTTGAGAAGCAGATCGCCGCCAGGCCGAAGACGATCAGGGCGCCGAGGATGCTCGCGACAATCTCTCCAGCCGAGCTGGTCTTGAAGTCGAAGGGGCTGAACCCGAGCATGATCAGCACCATCCCGGCGGCGGCGATCACGGTGGCGTCGATCGAGCTGCGCCCCTCCTTGGCCCAGTAGACGTCGTCGAGATAGACCCAGAGCGCGAACTCGTCGAGCGTCAGCCCCGCTCCCACCCCGAAGAAGAAGGCGCTGATCTCGAACCAGGGACTCTCGCCGAACAGGGTGAACCCCACCGTGCCGGCGATCATCATCGTGACGATGCCGAAGACGAGGTGGTGCAGGTGCACACCGCCGTCGCTGACCACGCTGCCCGGCCACCACGGCGCCCGGGGGCTGCGCATCAGCCGGGTGCTCATCCGGATCAAGGCGAAGGAGAGGAGGAACCCGACCAGCACCATGAAGATCGCCTGGTTGTCGTTGGCGACGATCTGGTTGTTCCAGAACTTGGTGAGGATCGAGGCGGTGGTCATGCGCCGGCGGGAGCCGAGTGTAGCCGGGGGCCGCTGCCGTCCTTCTCGGCGATCAGGTCGAGGGTGAGCAGCACCGCGGCCACCGCGTAGACCGGAGTCAGGAGGATGTTCGAGACCGACTCCGCCAGCCACTCCGCGGCCAACGAGCCGCCCAGCAGGCTGTCGGTCAGCAAGGTCGCGAGGGTCCCCAGCCCGCTGCCGGCCAGCTCGATCGGCGCCAGCACCCAGAAGACGATCCAGAAGCGGCCGCGGACCAGCTGCCAGCTGCGGGCGAACGCGGCCCGCACGCCGCGACGCTCGATCTCGACCACCGGCACCGCAAGGCCCAGCCAGACGAAGAGCGCCACGCCGGGGGCGACCAGCAGGACCAGGCCGACCGCGACGAGAAGGCTGTAGAGGAGGTCGACCGCAACCAGCCGGCCGTAGGCGAGGCGGCTGGAGATCTCGCGAAGCGAGGGCGGCTTCCCCTCCTCGCCATGGGTCAGCGAGACCGCGACCGCGCCGCTGTAGAAGACCTCGCCGACCAGGCTGGTGGCGGCCAGTGCCAGCACCGCCGTGACGACCGCGAACAGCTCCAGCCCGCTGCCCAGACTGAGCGAACGGATGTCGGCGTCGAGGGCGATCGCGTTGATCAGCCCAAGCGGCACGAAGACGATCACGGCCAGCAGCAGCAGCGACGGCGCCCACTGTGCGTAGGTGCGCGCGATCCGCGCGTAGATCGAGACGACGGTCCCGAGGCTCTTCACGTCAGCGGCGGCGACGTTGCCCGGACTTGCCCCGGCCCCGCGCCTCCAGCCTCGCTTGAGTCGACTCCGACGCGGGCACGCGCTGGACCCCGCTCAACTCGGGTACGAGTAGCTCTTCCGTGCATTGCCGGTGCCAGTGGTGATGCTCGGTTCCGCCCAGTCGCAGCACGTATTGGACCACGGTGTGCTCGGTGCCGATCTCGATCTCACCGTGGCAGCCGGGGCAGCGGTACAGCTTCTGCGAGATGCTGCGGATCAGCCAGGCCTCGTCGCCTTCGTCGGTGCGCCCGCGAAGGCTCCAGCGGACGCTGGGAAGCCCGGCATGGCCGCTCATCGCCTCGACAGCCAGGCGAAGCCGGCGGCCATCGCCAGGTTGGCGACCCCCGCCAGGCGCAGGCCCAGCTTCGCGCCCGGCCGGCTGACCGCGGGGGACTCGGACCAGAGCGCGTCGGTCGCGATCTCGGTGCCGCGCAGCCAGGCCAGCGCCCACCAGTCGCGCTGCTCGCCGCGAGCGGCGGCGAGCGCATGGGCGGCGGCGAAGGTGAGCCAGATCGGGCCGCAGCGGCGGAAGAGGTGCGCCGCGTCCGGGGAGGGCTCGTCGTGCCCCAGCACCTTCAGCGTCGCCTCCGGCGCCGCGATCGCCGCGGTTCCCAGCGCCAGGTCGAAGGCGATCATGTTGCGGTTGGTGAGGCGCAGCGCCCGCTCGAGCGTCATCGCAACGTCCATCCAATCAGATCGGACCGAGCGACCGCTTCGGTAAGGACCTATCCCGGTAGGGAGCGCACCCCTGGCTGCGGCCTGGCTGGCGTCGCGGAAGGGAAAGCGCGAGGACCGGCGAAATGGACCGCTGTGACCAAGGCGGCGACGAAAGCACCCCCGCAGCTGAAGAGCCTTTCCGAGTACATCCAGGGGCGCTTCGGCGAGTTCTCGCGCTCCCAGAAAGATGTTGCCCGCTACATCGTCGACCACCTCGACGAGGCAGCCTTCCTCACTGCCGAGGAGCTGGCCGGGAGAGCGAGCACCTCGTCCTCGACGGTGGTGCGTTTCTCCCAGGCCCTCGGCTTCGAGGGCTATCCCGAGCTTCAGCAGGCGGCGATCGAGGAGTACCGCAGCTCGACCGTCACCGGCAACGGCGCGGCGAGCGGCGAGGCGCTCTTCTCCTTCGACCACTCCGAGCTGGAGGGGTCGCTCGGCGCCGACCACGCGAACCTCGAGGAAACCGCGCGCAACCTGACCCGCGAGCAGGTCGACGGCGCGGTGGCGGCGCTGGCCGGCGCCCAACGCATCGTCATCGTCGGCGTCGACCAGATGGCCTTCTTCGCCAGCTACCTGCGGCACACGCTCAGCCTGCTGGACATCCGCGCCGAGATCGTCGCCAGCACCGGCGGCGAGTCGCTGCAGCGACTCGGCCGGATCGACGAGGAGACACTGGTGATCGTGCTCTCCTCCGGCCGCGCCCACCCGCTGCTGTTGCGGGCGATGAAGCTGGCGCTGCACCGCAACGCCAGCACCCTGGCGATCTCCGACGCCTCGATGTCGGAGGTCGGCGAGCACGCTGGGCAGACTCTCTACTTCTCCTCCAACAGCCCCTCGTTCGCGCGCTCGAACACGGCGCTGATGGCGCTTGTGCAGGCGCTTGCGCACGGGCTGTACGCGCGGGACGAAGCCGCGCACAAAGACCGGATTCGCGCCTACAAACTGAAGTAGCCCCCGCCCACGTAGTATGGGCCGGGTGACCGAGCGCGCGACATTCCGGGTCAAGACCGGCCTGGCCGAGATGCTCAAAGGCGGGGTGATCATGGACGTGGTCACGCCCGAGGAGGCGAAGATCGCCGAGCGGGCCGGGGCCTGCGCGGTGATGGCGCTGGAACGGGTTCCGGCTGACATCCGGCGGGACGGCGGCGTGGCTCGGATGTCGGACCCGGCGATGGTCAAGGGGATCCAGGAGGCGGTGACGATCCCGGTTATGGCGAAGGCGCGGATCGGCCATTTCGCCGAGGCGCAGATCCTGCAGGCGCTCGAGGTCGACTACATCGACGAGTCGGAGGTGCTGACCCCGGCCGACGAGCGCAACCACATCGACAAGCTCGCCTTCGAGGTGCCGTTCGTCTGCGGGGCGACCAGCCTCGGCGAGGCGCTGCGGCGGCTCGGCGAGGGAGCGGCGATGATCCGCTCCAAGGGCGAGGCCGGGACCGGCAACGTGGTCGAGGCTGTCCGCCACATGCGTGAGATCGTCGCCGGCGCCAGGCGGCTGACGCAGCTCGGCCCCGAGGAGCTGGCCGGCGCCGCCAAGGAGCACCAGGCGCCGCTGGAAGTCGTCCGTGTGGTGGCGGAGGCGGGGCGCCTGCCGGTGCCGCTGTTCTGCGCCGGGGGGATCGCGACGCCGGCCGACGCGGCGCTGATGATGCAGCTCGGCGCCGAGGGCAACTTCGTCGGCTCGGGGATCTTCAAGAGCGCGGACCCGGAGCGCCGCGCCTGCGCGATCGTCGAGGCGACCACGCACTTCAACGACCCGGAGCGGGTGACGGCCGCCTCGATCGGGCTCGGCGAGGCGATGCCCGGCCTCGAGATCTCCGAGCTGGCCGCCGCCGACGCCCTGCTCCAGGATCGCGGGGCCTGAGCTGCGCATCGGCGTCCTAGCCGTCCAGGGGGGCTTCGAGGCTCACCTGCGGATGCTGCGCGAGCTCGGCGCCGAGGCGAGCGAGGTGCGCGTTCCGGACGGGCTGGACGGGCTGGACGGGCTGGTCGTCCCCGGTGGCGAGAGCACGACGATCTCGATCGGGATCGAGTCCGCCGGCCTGGAGCCGGCGATCCGCGCCCACCACGAGGCGGGCCGGCCGGTGTTCGGGACCTGTGCGGGGATGATCGTCTGCGACGACGCCCACCTGGGCCTGATCGACGCCACCGCGACGCGCAACGCCTTCGGCCGCCAGCTGCAGAGCTTCGAGGCCGACCTCGAGGTCGAGGGGATCGGCGACGAGCCGCTGCGCGCGGTGTTCATCCGCGCCCCCTGGATCGAGCGGCACGGGCCGGGAGTCGAGGTGCTCGCCTCGTACGCCGGCCACCCGGTGGCGATCCGCGGCGGGGGCGTGCTCGCCTGCGCCTTCCACCCCGAGCTGACCGACGACCCGCGCCTCCACGCGCTGTTCATGGCGATGACGACAAGCGCCCGCGAGCGCCAGGGGGCGGAGAGGTGAGAGACCCCAGAGCGGAGGGCCTGGCGAGGATCCTGGTCGGCTACTCGACCCGGGTGAAGGAGGGCGAGGTCGTCTCGATCGACGGCGACAACGCGGCGGAGCCGCTGCTGCTTGCGATCTACGAGGAGGTGCTGAAGGCGGGCGGCCAGCCGATCCTCAACGTCTCGCTCGACGGTCAGGCGGTCTCCTACTTCAAGCACGCGAGCGATGCCCAGCTGAGCTGGATCTCCCCGGTTGCGGAGTGGATGGTCGAGAACGTCGACGTCCGGATCGCGGTCGGCGCCAGCACCAACACCCGCGAGCTCTCGGCGGTGCCGCCCGAGCGGCAGATGCGGCGGCAGACCGCGACAGGCGACCTGCTGGCGCGGGCGATGCAGCGCAGTGCCGAGGGCGAGTTCCGCTGGTGCTACACGCTCTACCCGACCAGCGCCTACGCGTCGGAGGCCGAGATGAGCCTGGTCGACTACGAGGACTTCTACTACGGCGCCTGCCTGGCGACCGACGGCGATCCGCTCACCGCTTGGGAGCGGGCCTCGGCCGAGACGGAGCGCCTTGCGAAGTGGGTCGAGGGCCACGAGGAGGTGCGCGTCACCGCGCCCGGGACCGAGATCACCCTCGGTATCGCCGGGCGGAAGCTCGTTCCCTGCGACGGACACCACAACATGCCCGACGGCGAGCTCTTCACCGGGCCGGTCGAGGACTCGGTGCAGGGCGAGGTGACCTTCCACCTGCCGGCGCTGATCGGCGGGCGCGAGGTATCCGGGGTGCGGCTGCGCTTCGACTCGGGCAAGGTCGTCGACGCGAGCGCCGAGCGGGGCGAGGAGTTCCTGATCGAGCTGCTCGACACCGACCCGGGGGCGCGGCGCCTCGGCGAGCTGGGGATCGGCACCAACTACGCGATCGACCGCGGCACCCGCGAGGTGCTGCTCGACGAGAAGATCGGAGGCACCGTCCACATGGCGGTCGGGCGCAGCTACCCGGAGTCGGGCGGCGTCAACGAGTCGGCGGTGCACACCGACCTGGTCTGCGACCTGCGCCTCGGCGGCAAGATCGTCGTCGACGGCGAGGACTTCCAGGTCGACGGCAAGTTCGTGGTGTAGACGAGCCGCCCGCGGCGGACGCGGGAGGGCCCTAACTACTGGTTGGGAAGCGGGGAGCCCGCCAGCAGGAAGAACCAGATGGTCAGCGCCAGGGCGGCCAGCAGCACGGAGCCCATCAGGACTGCCTCGACGACCGTCGTCGTCTCGGTCGGGGTGGACGTGTCACGCACGCTCTTCTGCCAGGACGGGCGCATCGGCGAGAGTCGGTCGGTGCCGGTGGTGCGGACGTAGAGCCCGTTGAGCCGCCCGATCAGCCAGGCGATGAGCAGGACCGAGACGAGGATGCCGACCGCGACGACCATGTAGGGGCCACCGCTTGGGAACTGGGTCTTCGAGATCTTCGAACCGATGTAGATCCAGCCCAGCGGGACCGCCGTCCACAGCGAGAGGGCGGCGACCAGCATCGCGACGAAGATGCCGCTAGCTGCCAGACCCCGGGCCGGGTGTTGGTTGTACGAATCGGTGGCCATCCCTGGCCCATAGAATGGCAAACGATGTCCGGGCATTCGAAGTGGTCGTCGATCAAGCACAGGAAGGCCGCCGCCGACGCGAAGCGCGGCCAGCAGTTCACGAAGCTGGCGCGCGCGATCACCGTCGCGGCGCGCGAGGGCGGGGGGGACCCCGACGCCAATCCCTCGCTGGCGGCGGCGACCCAGAAGGCCCGCGACGCCTCGATGCCCAAGGACAAGATCCAGCGGGCGGTCGACCGTGGCAGCGGCTCCGGCGCCGCGGCGGAGTCGATCGAACGGGTCGTCTTCGAGGGCTACGGGCCGGGCGGCGCGGCGATCCTGGTGGAGGCGCTGACCGACAACCGCAACCGCACCAGCGCCGACGTGCGCCACGCCTTCACCAGGCACAACGGCAGCCTCGGCGAGCCGGGCTCGGTCGCCTGGATCTTCGAGAAGCGCGGCGCCATCGTCGTCGACGGCGACCGCTACGGCGAGGACGACCTGATCGCGGCGATCGACGCCGGCGCCGAGGACGTGCGGGAGGACGGCGACCTGCTGCGGGTCCTCACCGACCCGGGCGACCTGGCCGCGGTGCGCGGGGCGCTGGAGGAGTCGGGCGTCGAGATCCAGTCTGCGGATCTGACCATGGAGCCGAAGAGCGCGGTCGAGGTGGGGGAGTCGGACGCGCGCGCCCTGCTGCGCCTCCTCGACACCCTCTCCGAGCATGACGACGTCAACGAGGTCCACGCCAACTTCGACATTCCCGAGGAGGTCCTCGCGCGAGTAGCTGTCTAAGTGACTGAAGGCATCCGAAGCTCGGCTCAGAATCATTCTCCATGCAAGTCGTGATGGGGATCGACCCCGGCGCCGCCAACCTCGGTTTCGGCATCGTGCGGGTGGAGGGCAACCGCATGTCCGCCCTCGACGGCGGCGTGGTCGAGACCTCGTCCGAGTTGCCGATCGAGCGCCGCCTGGAGCGCATCCACCGGGCGCTGGCCGAGCTGGTCGCCTGGCACGAGCCGAAGGCGATGGCGATCGAGGACCTCTACTTCGGCAAGAACGTACGCTCGGCGATGGCGGTCGGCCAGGCGAGCGGCGTCGCGATGCTGGCCGCCGCCGAGCGCGGCGTGCGCTGCTTCGCCTACACGCCGCAGGCGATCAAGATGGCCGTCTGCGGCTCCGGCGGCGCCGGCAAGAAGCAGGTTCAGCGAATGGTCGGGACGCTGCTCGGCCTGCCGGAGCCGCCCACTCCCGACCACGCGGCGGACGCGCTCGCGGTGGCGATCTGCCACGGCGGCGGCGCCGGCCGGCGGGAGGCGATCGACGCCGTCGAGGGGACCGCCCGGGAGCGGGTGGCCGGATGATCGCCGCCGTCCGCGGCGAGGTGATGGTGCGCCGCCCCGATCACGTCGTGATCGACGCCGGCGGGGTCGGCTACCGGCTGACCGTCTCCGCCGAAACGCTGAAGGCCGTCCCGGCCACCGGGCGAGAGGCCTCCCTGCACGCCGAGCTGGTCTCCCGCGACGATTCGCTCTCCCTCTTCGGCTTCGCCTCCGAGGAGGAGCGCGACCTCTTCGGCGAGCTGGTCTCGGTCAGCGGGATCGGCCCGAAGGTGGCGATCGCCGCCCTCTCCGGCGGTCCGGCGCGCGAGCTTCTGCGGGCGATCGCCGCCGGCGACGCGAGGCGCTTCCAGGCGGTGCCCGGGATCGGCAAGCGAACCTCGGAGCGGATCATCGTCGAGCTGCGCGAGAAGGTCGCGGGGGCGCTGGAGGACGAGGTCGCGACGGCGGCCGCCGAGGGCGGCGACGCGCGGATCCTGGCCCGGGACGGCCTCGTCAGCCTCGGCTACGCGCCGCTGGAGGCAGCGCAGCTTCTCGACGGGGCCGAGAGCGGTGACGCCGAGGAGCTGATCGCGACCGCCCTGCGCAGGGCCGGCACGGGCAAAGCCGGATGAGCGACCGCATTCGCACGCCGGGGATCGACGATGAGCCGGAGGTTCGCATTCACGACGCGCGAGCGGATGCGCCGGACGAGGACCTCGACCGCTCCCTGCGCCCGCCCACCCTCGCCGACTTCGTCAACCAGGAGCAGGTCACCGAGCAGATGGCGATCTTCATCGAGGCGGCGCGCGGCCGCGGCGAGCCCCTTGACCACGTCCTGCTCGCCGGGCCGCCGGGGCTGGGCAAGACGTCCCTGGCCCACATCGTCGCCGCCGAGCTGGAGGTGCCGATGGTGCAGACGTCCGGCCCGGCGCTGGAGCGCAAGGCCGACATCGCATCGTTCCTCACCGCGCTGGAGCCGGGCAGCGTCTTCTTCGTCGACGAGATCCATCGGCTGGGCCGCGCCATCGAGGAGACGCTCTACCCGGCGATGGAGGACGGCGAGCTTCCCGTCGTGCTGGGACAGGGCGCCGGCGCCCGCACGGTCACCCTGCCCCTGCCGCCCTTCACCCTGGTCGGCGCGACCACCCGGGCCGGCCTCTTGACGACGCCGCTGCGCGACCGCTTCGGCGTCTGCCACCGGCTCGAGCATTACAACCCCGAGCACCTCGCCGAGATAATCGAGCGCTCGGCCCGGATTATCGAGGTCGAGGTCGATGCCGAGGGGGCGCGAACGATCGCGGGCCGCTCGCGCGGCACCCCCCGGGTCGCCAACCGGCTGCTGAAACGGGTCCGCGACTTCGCCCAGGTCAAGGACTGCGGCGCGATCGACGCCGGCGTGGCCGTCGCCGCGCTGGAGATGCTGGAGGTCGACGCCGGCGGCCTCGACCGCAGCGACCGCGCCCTGCTGGAGACGGTGGCGACCAAATTCGCCGGCGGCCCGGTCGGCCTCTCGACCCTCGCCGTGGCGATCGGCGAGGAGCAGGACACGATCGAGGACGTGCTCGAGCCCTACCTGCTCCAGCAGGGCCTCCTGAAGCGCACTCCGCGCGGCCGTGTCCTCACCTCGCGGGCCTACGACCACCTCGGCCTCCCGACCCCCGAAGGGGCAAAAAGTCTCTTCTGAGTAGCCTGTCGGGGATGCCGTTCTTCATCTGCCCCAGCTGTGGGCACAGAGAGGTGAGCGCCGACCGCACGGCCGGTTTCAGCACCCGTCCCAAGGGGTGCTCGAAATGCGGCTTCGGCTTCGTCTTCGAGCTGCTCGACGACTACTACCCGGCGCCCAACGCGGCCTTCTTCGTCTGCGACCAGCAGGCGCGCGTGATCGACGCCGGCCGCGGCAGCTTCGAGCTGACCGGCCTCACCGACGAGGACGTGATCGGCCGCCCGGTCCAGGAGGTGCTCGGCTTGGAGTGGCGCCAGCCCGGCGACGGCGGCGAGTCCGCCGACACCAACGGCGACGGCTTCACCGACCCGATCGAGACCTCGCTGGAGTGGGGGGTGCGCTCGCTCGGCAAGCCGGTCTCGGTCAACGCCGAGGGCGACATCCCCGCCGAGGCGGTCGCCGACGTCTTCCCCGCCTACGATGACGACGGTGGCCTGCTGATCGTCCTCACCCCGGAGGGCTGAGGCGGCGATGGGGCGAAGGCGCACGCATCTCTTCGTCCTGCTCTTCGTCCTCGGGCTGGTCGTCGCCTCGGCGCTGGTCGTCGCCAGCAAGCCGACCCGGCTCGGCCTCGACCTGAAGGGCGGGGTCGAACTGGTCTACCAGGGCACGCCGACCGGCCAGGTGGAGACGGTCAGTGCCGAAGACATCGACCGCTCGACCGAAATCATCCGCGAACGGATCGACGAGCTGGGCGTCGCCGAGCCCGAGGTCTCCCGTCTCGGCATGACCGAGATCTCGGTCAGCCTTCCCGCCGTCACCAACGCGCAGCGGGCGATCGACCAGGTCGGAACGACCGCTCAGCTCTACTTCTACGACTGGGAGCCCAACCTGATCGGCCCCGAGCGGGCGATCGGAGGCCGCCCCGGCCAGCAGCCGCCGACCGCCGCGATCCGCAAGGCGAACGCGGAATGGAAGGCGGCAGGCCGCAAGGTCAACAAACAGGAGAACCAGCAGCTGATCTTCTCCGGCGCCTTCCCGACCGCCTACGACGCCGTTCTGCTAGCCACCAAGCAGAAACCGGTCGAGAACTGCACGACATGCTCGGTCAACAAGCCGCGCTTCTACCTGTTCGAGGGCAAGGAGCCGCACAAGCTGATCTCCGGGCCCGAGCTGGTGAGGAAGGATCTGTACCTCACCCCCCTTGGCGAGGAGCGCCCGCGCAAGGGCATCGTGCTCGAGGTCCCGGTGGGGACGGTGGTCGTCTCCGAACTGCCCTTCGACCCAGCCGGCACGACGATCGAGGACGCGGCTCCGGGCTGGTACGCGCTGAAGGACAGGCCGGCGTTGACGGGCACCGACATCACCGACCCGCGGCAGGAATTCGACGAAGCCAACCAGCCCAACGTCTCCTTCAGCTTCACCGACGAGGGGCGGCAGGCCTTCCAGCAGGTCACCCGCGCGATCGCCCAGCGCGGCCAGGCGCAGGCGATCGGCCCGGCCTCATCGGAACAGGCCGAACAGCTCTCCGGCCGCTTCGCGGTAGTCCTCGACAACGAAGTGAAGACCCGGCCGATCATCAACTTCGCCGAAAACCCCGATGGGATCGACGGGCGGACCGGGGCGCAGATCTCAGGCGGCTTCAACAGCATCCAGGAGGCTCAGGATCTGGCGACGATCCTCCAGATCGGCGCCCTGCCGATCAACCTGAAACTGATCAGCCAGACGCAGGTCTCGGCGACGCTCGGCAGCCAGGCGCTGGATGCCGGGCTCAAAGCCGGGGCGATCGGCCTCGTTCTGGTCATCCTCTTCCTGCTCCTCTTCTACCGCGGCCTCGGCCTGGTCGCCTCGCTGGCGCTCGGCGCCTACGGGGTGATCTTCTTCTCGCTGATCAAACTGATCCCGATCACCCTGACCCTGCCCGGGATCGCCGGGTTGATCCTGACGATCGGGGTGGCGGCCGACTCGAACATCGTCATCTTCGAGCGAATAAAGGAGGAGGTGCGGGCCGGGCGGCCGATGTCGAGCGCGATCGCTGCCGGCTACCGCCGCGGCATCGGGACGATCATCGACGCCAACGTCATCACCCTGCTCACCGCGTTCGTCCTCTTCGTGCTGGCGACGGCGGGGGTGAAGGGGTTCGCCTTCACGCTGGGCGTCGGCACGATCGTCTCGCTGCTGACCGCGGTGGTCTTCACCCAGGCGCTGCTGGGCAGCATGAGCCGCTCGCGGCTGCTGCGCTCGCCCAACCTCCTCGGCGCCGCCCAGCCGCGGGTCCGCTGGCGCTTCGACTTCATGGGGGCGAGCCGCTGGTTCTTCTCGGTCTCCGGCGCGATCCTGATCGTCGGCGCCCTCGCCCTGGCGACCGCGCAGCTCAACTTCGGGATCGACTTCGAGTCCGGGACCAGGATCAAAGTCGCGCTGGAAAAACCCACCGACGAGGAAGGCGTTCGCGGGACGCTCGGGTCGGCCGGGATCGACGGCGAGGAGATCCAGCGGGTCTCCGACCCGGTCTTCGGCGACAACGTCTTCCTGATCCAGACCCGGCAGTTGAAACCCGACCGCGTCGAGGGAGCCGAGTCCAGCCTCGCCGAGGACTTCGGGATCGTCGCCAACGGCTTCGACAGCACCAGCGTCGGGCCGACCTTCGGGAAGCAGGTGGCCAACAGCGCCCTGAAGGCGCTGGTCTTCTCGCTGCTGGTGATCTGCAGCTACGTCGCCTTCCGCTTCGACCCGAAGTTCGCGGTGCCGGTGCTGATCGCGGTCTTCCACGACATCCTGATCACCGCGGGCATCTACTCGCTGACCGGCCGGGAGGTGACGAGCGGAACGGTCGCCGCCTTCCTCACCATCCTTGGGTACTCGCTCTACGACACGATCATCGTCTTTGACCGCGTTCGCGAGAACATACCGCGGATGCCGCGGGCGGCGTTCTCGCAGATCGTCAACCGCTCGATGAGCGAGGTGCTGACCCGCTCGCTGGCGACCACCTTCTCGACCCTGCTCGCGGTCGGCTCGCTGATGGTCTTCGGCGGCCCCACGCTGCAGGACTTCGCCTTCGCGATGATGATCGGGATCGCCTCGGGAACCTACTCCTCGATCTTCATCGCCTCGCCCGTGCTGACCGCCTGGAAGGAACGTGAGCCCGGCTTCGCGCGGCGGCGAGCCCGGATCGCTGAGATCGACGGCAGCGTGCCGGCCTTCGCCGACGAGATCGAGCTGGCGAAGCTCGGCGCCGACGACGAGGCCGACGAAGAGATCGAAGCGGCCGTAGCGGCGCGGCAGGACGCGAAGCCGAAGGCGGGAGCCGTGGCCGCGATCGGGCCGGCGGGCGACGGGGTGGGGCCGTCGGCGAACGGCGAGCCGCCCGCCGCCAACCCGGCCTCCGCCAACCCGGCCTCCGCCAACCCGGCCTCCGCCGAGCGGCGGGAGCGAAACGCGCGCCGGCGGGCACGCCGCCAGCAGCGCCGCAAGCACGGGAGGCATAGATGACCGCCCCCACGACCACGCACACCTGGATGACGCGTGTGGCACTGCGCATCTCTGCGTCCTCGGGCTTGCCTTTGACACCACCAAAGGCTGCACCCGGCGTCCTTGACCTGCTTGGCCACACGCGCCCCCAGTCGCACATGGCCATAGAGGCGGTCATCTGAGATGGCACTGCTGGTCTGGTTCACGATGGGCATCGCGCTCTGGCACTTCACCGTCTTCCTGCCCGACCGCTTCTGGCAGGGCATCGTCGGCGCCTTCCTCGGCTCGGTGATCGGCGCGATCGTCTTCGGCCTGATCGTCGAGGTCGCGACCGGGCGGGGACTCGGGGACACCGATCTGGTGACCGCGCTGGTGGCCGTCCCGGGCGTGGCGCTCGGCCTGGCCGTCGTCTACGCAATCGGCGTACGCGCCGAGCGGCAGGCGTAGGTAGGCCCGTAGTCCCGGCGCCCCCGCGTGCATTTTGCGGCCGCCGGCGGGGGCGAATCCGTCCCGGGCGCCTCCTAGCCTTGATGGCATGGCGGAGACCGTCAACGCCTACCGGGCCGATCCGTACTCCTATCCCGAGGCGCGGGCGCTAGCCGAGGAGCTGGGGCTGAGCGAGCCGGTGGCGATCACCCTGGTCCGCCGCGGCCACCGCACTCCCGAGGCGGCCCGGGCCTTCCTCGACGCCGACGAGTCGCACGCCGCCGCCGAGTTCGACTCGATGGCGGCGGTTGTCGAGCGGGTCCTCGCCGCGGTTCGCGGGGGCAGGCGGGTCACCGTCCACGGCGACTTCGACGTCGACGGGGTCTGCGCGACCTCGATCCTGGTCGGCGCCCTGCGCGAGCTGGGGGCCGAGTGCGACTGGCTGATCCCCGACCGCCTCGCCGACGGCTACGGCCTTGGCGCGGCCAACGTCGAGCGGCTGGCGGAGCGCGGAGCCTCGCTCCTGATCACCGTCGACTGCGGGATAACCGCGGTCGAGGAGGTCGCCCTGGCCCGCTCGCTGGGGATGGAGGTCGTCGTCACCGATCACCACCAGCCCGGAGGAGAGCTGCCCGACTGCCCGATCCTGCACCCGGCCCTCGACGGCTACCCGTTCGCCGAGCTGTGCGGGACCGCGGTCGCCTGGAAGCTGGCCGGCGCGCTGCGCGATGCGGCGGGGGCCGCGACACCCGCGGAGGACGACCTCGATCTGGTCGCGCTGGCCACCGTCGCCGACGTGGTGCCGCTGGTCGGCGAGAACCGCTCGCTTGTGAGGCGCGGGCTGGAGGAGGTGCGGCGGGCCCGCCGCCCCGGCATCCGGGCGCTGATCGCGGCGGCCCGGTGCGAGCCGACCCGGCTCGACGAGGGCGACCTCGCCTTTCGCCTCGGGCCGCGGATCAACGCCGCGGGCCGCCTCTACCGCGCCGACGCCGGGGTCGAGCTGTTCCTCACCCGGGACGAGGCACGGGCGGCGGAGATCGCCGCCGAGCTGAGCCGCGCCAACGGCGAGCGCCGCGCCACCGAGCGCGAGGTCGCCGCCGCCGCCGAGGCGGCCCGGCGTGAGCTGCCGGTCGAGCTGCGCGAAGCGCCGGGCCTCGTCCTGGCCGGCCACGGCTGGCACCCGGGCGTGATCGGGATCGTCGCCTCGCGGCTCGCCGAGCGCCACCACCGGCCGGTGGTCGTGGTCTCGCTCGACGGCGAGGGGGGAGGGCGCGGCTCCGGGCGCAGCATCCCCAGCTTCGACCTGCTGGCCGGGCTCGAGGCGTGCTCGGAGCACCTGGCCGGCTTCGGAGGGCACCGCGCCGCGGCCGGGCTGGAGCTGCGCGCCGAGCAGCTCGACGCCTTCCGTGAGGCGTTCGCCGCCCACGCCGCCGCCGTGCTCGGGCCCGACGACCTGACGCGCACCGAGCGGATCGACGCGATGGTCGGCGGCGCCGGGCTCGGGCTCGACCTCGCCGAGGAGCTGGGCAGGCTCGCCCCGTTCGGGATGGGCAACCCCGAGGTGCGGCTGCTCGTCCCCTCCGCCCGGGTCCGCGACGTGCGGGCGATGGGAGAGGGCAAGCACGCGCGCTTCAGCCTCCACAGCGGCGCCCACCGGGCGCTCGGGGTCGCCTTCGGGCGCTCGAAGCTGGGGGTGGGCGACGACGACCCGGTCGACGCCGCGGTGCGGCTGGAGGTGAACCGCTGGAACGGCGCGGTCGAGCCGCGCGTCGTGTTGCGGGAGCTGTACCCGCACCGCGAGCAGAACGGCGGCTCGCCGGGCGAGGACTGGTGGGGGCGATTCGAGTCCGAGCTGGATGCCGACCTCGGTGCCTGGCCGCCGACCGCAGCCGGCGAGCCCGGCGGGGACGGCGAGCGCCGCGTTGTGCGCGGATCCAACTCGCCGGCCGCGGTGATCGCCGAGCTGGCCTCCAGCGGCGGCAGCGTCCTGGCGCTCGTCGCGGATGCCTCTCGCCGGGCCGCGACGGCCAAGCCGGGGTCGGTCCTGACCGAGTACGCGGGGTTGGAGAGGGAGCCCGGCCTGGCGGTCGATTTCGAGCACGTCGTCATCGTCGACCCGCCGCCGTTCGCCCACCTCGACCGGCTCGCCGCCCGCCCGACGGAGGAGGGCGGCTACCTGCACCCGGCCTGGGGCGAGTCCGAGTGGCGCTTCGCGCTTGCCGCCCTCGGCGCCCACCTCGCTCGCCGCCCCGGTCTGATCGCCGTGTTCAGGGGCCTGCGGGACGCGGGCGAGGCGAGCGGCGAGCGGCTGCGGGAGGCGCTGCAGGGCTCCGGGCCGCACCCGCGCGGACCCGAGGCCGCGGCCCGCTGCTTCCGCGTCCTCGCCGAGCTGGGTCTCGTGCGGGGGACGCCGGATGGCGGCGGCGGCACGGTCGGGGTCGTATCCTCAGAGGAGACCGATCTGGAGCGCTCAGCCGCGTTCCGCGCCTGCAGCGCCCGCTATGAGGAGGGCCGGCGATACCTCGAAGGACACAAACAGCCGTAGAGCACAGCGAGCTCCTCGCAGACCTCTTCGCCGTGGTCGAGGAGTTCGACTCCTTGCCGAGCGAGAACGGCGTCGCCGGCAGCGGCGACACGGCGCTGGCCGTCGCCACGCTCGACCGCGCCGCGGTCGAGCGTGCCTTCGAGTTCGCCTGCGAGCGCCATGCCGACCAGATGCGCCGCTCCGGCGACGAGTTCATCACCCACCCGGTCGGGGTTGCCCGGGTCTGCGCCGGGATGCGGCTCGACACCGAGACGCTCTGCGCCGCCCTCCTGCACGACACGGTCGAGGACACCAGCGCCAGCCTCGAGGAGATCCGCGAGGAGTTCGGCGAGGAGATCGCGCAGCTCGTCGACGGCGTCACCAAGCTGATCGGGATCACCTTCGAGAGCCGCGACGAGCAGCAGGCCGAGAACTACCGCAAGATGATGGTGGCGATGGCCACCGACGTCAGGGTGATCCTGATCAAGCTGGCCGACCGCCTCCACAACATGCGCACCCTCGGCGCCCTGCCGAAGCAGAAGCAGCTCGCCAAGTCGCGCGAGACGCTGGAGATCTACGCGCCGCTCGCCCACCGGCTGGGGATCCACGCGATCAAGTGGGAGCTGGAGGACCTCGCTTTCGCGACGCTGCACCCCCGCAAGTACGCGGAGATCAAACAGCTGGTCGCCCAGCAGCGCGACGCGCGCGAGGTCTACGTGACCGAGGCGGGGAGCTTCCTGGCCGGGGAGCTGCGGCAGGTCGGCATCGAGGCCGAGATCTCCGGCCGCGCCAAGCACTTCTACTCGATCTACACAAAGATGACCAGGAAGGGGCGCGAGTTCAACGAGATCTTCGACCTCACCGCGATGCGGGTGATCGTCGGCTCGGTCGAGGACTGCTACGGGGCGATCGGCGTCATCCACTCGCTCTGGAAACCGCTGCCCGGCCGTTTCAAAGACTTCGTCGCGATGCCGAAGGCCAACATGTACCAGGCCCTGCACACGACGGTGATCGGGCCGGAAGGCAAGCCGCTCGAGATCCAGATTCGCACCGAGGGGATGCACGAGCTGGCGGAGTACGGGATCGCGGCCCACGTCGCCTACAAGGAGGGCGGCGCCGCCGACCCGCAGCGCGAGAAGATGACCTGGCTGCGGCAGCTGGTCGAGGCCGAGGGCGAGCAGGATCCGGCCGAGTTCCTGGAGTCGCTGAAGGTGGATCTGTTCGAGGACGAGGTCTTCGTCTTCACCCCGAAGGGCGAGGTGAAGAGCCTCTCCGGAGGCTCGACCCCGCTCGACTTCGCCTACGCGGTGCACACCGACGTCGGCCACCGCTGCGTCGGGGCCAAGGTCAACGGCAGCATCGTGCCGCTGCACTACCAGCTGCGCTCCGGCGAGATCGTCGAGGTGCTGACCGCGAACCGCAAGCGCGGCCCCTCGCGCGACTGGTTGAAGTTGGTGCGGACCAGCCGCGCCCGCAACAAGATCCGCGCCTGGTTCAAGCAGGAGCGCCGCGAGGACGCCGAGCGACACGGCCGCGAGGCGCTCGAGGACGCCCTGCGCAAGCGCGGTCTGCCGATGCAGAAGGTGGCGCTGTCGCCATTGCTCGCCGACGTGATCCGCGAGATGGGCTACCGCAAGGCGACCGAGTTCTACATCGCGCTCGGCCAGGGCAAGGTCCCCACCAAGACCGTCGCCAAGAAGCTGATGCAGCGGCTGAAGGTCGGCGAGGCGGTGGAGCGGGAGGAGCCGATCAGTCTCTCGGGGGGTCGCGAGGACAAGGCGCGGCGCACCAAGGACGCCGCCGACTACGGGATCAGCGTCAAGGGCGCCGACGACGTCGCGGTGCGGCTCGCCAAGTGCTGCCGGCCCGTCCCGGGCGACGAGATCACCGGCTACGTCTCGCTGGGGCGGGGGATCACCATCCACCGCACCGACTGCAAGAACGTGAAGGCGCTGAAGAAGTCCCCCGACCGCTTCGTCGAGGTCAGCTGGGACGGTGAGAACGAGGCCTCCTACCGGGTCGAGCTGCAGATCGATGCCTACGACCGCACCCGCCTGCTCGAGGATCTCTCCCGCACCTTCGCGGAGGCGGGCATCAACATCCTCGGGGCGAACTGCATGACCAAGGACCCGATGGTGAAGAACCGCTTCGTGGTCGAGGTCGGCGACACCGAGCAGCTCAAGCAGTGCATCTCCCGCCTCCGCAACGTCGAGTCGGTCTTCGACGCGTACCGGATCACCCCGACCGCCTGAGTCAGGCGACGATGGTCAGGGCGCCGGGGGCGATGCGCAGCTCGACCCGCGTCCGCTCGCCGATGTAGTCGCCGTCGACTTGGACCGGGAAGGGGCGGGTGATGCCGTCCTTGGTCTCCGAGATCGAGGTGACGGTGGCCGCGGCGATGTCGTCGAAGTGCTCGATCTGGCGGTGCCGGGCGGCCGGGCGGCGCTCGCTGAGCAGGCGCGTCACCAGGGTCGGCATGTCGCGCTGGGCGGCCCGCTTGAGGACGCCGAGCGAGAGGGTGCCGTCATCGATCTCGATCCCCTCGCAGACCCGCACCGGCCGCCTCGCGAAGTAGGTGAAGGGGTCGGAGTTCTGGGCCAGGGCGGCTATCCCCTCGGCCGTCTCGCCGCCGTCCGTCTCGACCCGCACCCGGACCGGGTTGCGCAGGTAGCTGCGGTAGAAGCTGGCGATCGCCGCCCAGCTGTAGTAGTAGGGCCCGACCCTGGCCTTCAGCTTCGGATGCGCGTCGACCCGCTTGACCACGGTCGCGTCGATGCCGACGCCGCAGGAGAAGACGAAGTGGCGGTCGTCGATCGTGCCGAGGTCGATGCGGCGCGGCGCCCACTCGTCGGCCAGCGTCAGCAGGTGCTCGGTCGCGTCGACGACGTCGTTGGGGATGCCGAGGGTGCGGCAGACGACGTTGGTCGAGCCCCCCGGCAGCACCGAGACCGGGACGTCGGCGCCGGCGAGGCCGTTGACGACCTCGTTCAGCGTCCCGTCGCCGCCGAAGGCGACGACGATGTCGAAGCCGTCGTCGCGCGCCTCGCGCCCCAGCTCGATCGCGTGGTTCTGCGCCTCGGTGGAGACCGCTTCGACCTCGTAACGGCCCTGCAACGCGTAGACGACCAGGTTCTTCAGCCGGTCCGACACGGTCGTCGCGCAGGGGTTGACGATGACCAGCATCCGTTTCTTCGCGGCGCGCGCCCTACCCGGTCGCCTCATAGCGGATCACCTCCCCGTCGTCGACCTCGCGCACCCGTCCCTCGTTGACCAGCAGGTCGGTGTGCCCGATCACCTCCGAGAGGGTGAGGAAGGCCTGGGTGACCGCGACGTTGCCCCAGACCGCCTGCGCCAGCTCGTACCCGGTGCGTGGCTGCGCGGCGATCAGCTTGTAGATCTTCTCCTTGCGGCGCTCGTGCATGGCGAGGCGGTCGTCGATCAGCGCCACGTGGTCGACGATCGGCTCGCCGTGGCCGGAGAGGACGATCTCGGCCGGCATCTCCCGTGTCTTGCGCATCGACTCGATGTAGGTGACGAGCGCCTGGGTGCGTTCGGAGGAGCCGTCCAGCGGCCGGCTGATCAGCGGGTTGGAGGAGATGTGGGCGATCAGGTGGTCGGCGGCGATCAGGATGCGGCGCTCCTCGTCCCAGAAGACCGTGTCGGAGGGGCTGTGGCCCGGCCGGTGCAGCGCCTGCAGCGTGCGGTCGCGGAAGCGCATCTCTTCGCCGTTGGCGAGCGGCCGCGTCACCTCCGCCCGGGCGCCCCAGCCGTGGAAGCTGCGCGAGACGCCCTGCAGCGCGAAGGCGACGTTCTCGGGGATGCCGTTGCGCTGCATCAGCCCCACCGCAAGGCGGTCGTCGCGCTCGGCGTCCTCGCCGAAGTTGGCGAGCTGCTCGGCGGCGAGGCCGATCGCCGCCACCTCGGCGCCGGAGTGCCGGACGATTATCTCGACCAGGCCGAGATGGTCGATGTGCTGGTGGGTGAGGATGACCAGCTCGAGGTCGTCGATCGAGTGGCCGCGCTCGCCGAGCTGGCTCTGCAGCTCGTCGAGCGCCTTGCCCGAGTTGGGCCCGGTGTCGATCAGGGTCAGCGGCTCGTCCTCGAGCAGGTAGCAGTTGACCCGCCCGACCGCGAACGGGGTGGGGATGCGGAGGCGGTGGATGCCGGCGGCTTCGGCCTGCCGAAGCGCCTGCTCGGGGGTCGGGCTCACGCCCGTATCAACCCCAGGACCTCGTCTCGTTTCTCCTCCATGTGCTCTGGGGAGAGGAGCGACTCCAGGTTGAGGCGCAGCAGCGGCTCGGTGTTGGAGGGCCGGACGTTGAAGTGCCACTCCGGGTAGTCGACCGAGACCCCGTCGAGTCGGGCGATCCCGCCGTCGGCGTAGCGTGCGGCGATCTCGGCCAGCTTCGCCTCGGAGTCACCGACCTCGGAGTTGATCTCACCGGAGATGAAGTAGCGGGAGCGGAACCCGGCCATCAGCTCGGCCAGCGCCTGCCCGCCGGTCGAGAGCAGCTCCAGCATCAGCAGCGCCGGGATCGTCCCCGAGTCGGCGCACCAGAAGTCCCGGAAGTAGTAGTGGCCGGAGACCTCGCCTCCGAACATGGCGCTGTGATCTCGCATGCCCTGCTTGAAGAAGGCGTGCCCGACTCGGGAGAGGGCGGAGCGGCCGCCCCCTGCGGCGACCAGGTCGGGAACCGCCCGGCTGGAGCGCGGGTCGTAGAGGATCGTCGCGCCGGGGCTCTTGGCCAGCGCGGCGCGGGCGAGCAGCGCGCAGACGAAGTCGCCGTCGCAGAACTCGCCGCTGCCGTCGACGAAGAAGCAGCGGTCGGCGTCGCCGTCCCAGGCGATCCCCAGGTCGGCGCCGGTCGAGCGCACCCGCTCGACGATCAGCCGCCGGTTCTCCTCGAGCAACGGGTTCGGCCCGTGGTCGGGGAACTCGCCGTCGGGCTCGAAGCAGATCTCGTCGAGGTCGAGGCCGAGCCTGCGCAGGATCGGCCCGACCATCGGCCCCGCCATCCCGTTGCCGCCGTCGACCACGAGCTTCATCGGCCGCACCGCCTCGGGGTCGATGAAGGAGAGCGCCTGGCTGCGGTACTCCTCCCAGATGTCGACCTCCTCGAAGCGGCCGCCGCCGGGGGCGTGGCCGAGGCCGGCCTCGATCTCGCGGCGCACGTCGCCGATCCCGGTGTCGCCGGAGAGTGCCAGCGTCCCCTCGCGGACCAGCTTGACGCCGGTGTAGGCCTTCGGATTGTGGGAGGCGGTGACCATCGCGCCGCCGTCGAGCTGCCGCGAGCCGACCAGCTGGTAGAGCATCTCGGTCGCGACCATCCCCGCGTCGAGCACCGTGGCGCCCTCGAAGATCAGCCCGTCGCGCAGCTCCGCCGCCATCGCTGGCGCGGTCAGCCGCATGTCGCGGCCGAGCCCGACCCGCAGCTCGCCCGGCTCCCTGCCGCGCAGCCGCGCCAGCACCCGGGCGAAGGCGCGGCCGATCGCGTGCGCGGTCGTCTCGTCCATCTCGGTGCCGTAGAGGCCGCGGATGTCGTAGGCCTTGAAGATGCCGGGCGGCGCAAGCGGCGGCTGCTCAGTCAAAGCTGCCCTTCAGCGCCGCGTAGCTCTGCTCCAGGGTCTGCGGCATCACTCTGGTGTCGGCGATCACCGGCATGAAGTTGGTGTCGCCACCCCAGCGCGGGACGACGTGGAGGTGGATGTGGTGCTCGACCCCGGCGCCGGCGACACGGCCCTGGTTGAAGCCGACGTTGTAGCCGTGCGGGTCGTAGACCCGCTCCAGCCGGCTCATCGCCCGCTGCGCCAGCGCCATCATCTCGGCCAGGGTCTCGGCGGGCAGCTCCTGAAGGCGGCCGAGGTGCTCGTACGGGGCCACCATCAGGTGCCCGTTGGTGTAGGGGAAGAGGTTGAGGATCACGAAGCAGTGCTCGCCGCGGTGGACGATCAGGTTCGCCTCGTCGTCATCCGCCGCCGGCTTGGCGCAGAAGATGCACTTCTCCTCGATGTCCTTGGACGCGTCCTTCACGTAGGCGAGGCGCCAGGGCGCCCAGATGCGGAAATTTGCCACGGGCCGCTGAGGCTATAGCCATCCGCGCTTGCGGAAGTAGGCGATCATCGCCGCGAACATCGCGACCATCGCGCCGACGATCACGTAGAAGTCGGCCTGGTCGCCCTCGCCGGGGACGCCGACGTTCATCCCCCAGATGCTGGCGATCAGGGTCAGGGGCAGGACGATGACGCTGATCGAGGTCAGCACGCGGAGGATGTCGTTGACGCGGTGGGAGAGCATCGACTCGTTGGTCTCGGCCAGCGCCTCGATCACCTCCTTGTAGTTTTCGAGCATGTCCCAGATCCGCTCGTGGGCGTCGACGATGTCGTCGAAGTAGATCTCCAGGTCGAGGTCGGTGGCCAGGTAGCGCTGCTTCACCTTCTCCAGGTCGCGGAGGACGGGCCGCTGTGGGCGGATCACCGTGCGGAAGTTGATGATCTCCTGCTTGACGTTGGAGATGTCGCGCACGACCTCCTCCGAGCGCCCCTCGAAGATCTCGTCCTCGAGCGCGTCGAGCTTGTTGCCGATCTTGCGCAGCATCGGGAAGCAGTAGTCGAAGCTGTCGTCGACCAGCCGGTAGAGCAGGTAGCCGGAGCCGCGCAAGAAGAGCTGTTCGCGCAGCTCCTGCTTGGCGCGGCAGCGCTCGAACAGGTACTCGACTGGCTGCAGCGGCTGGTTGGGGATCGTCACCACGTAGCCGGGCCCGACGAAGAGGTCGAGCTCGCCCGTCCCCAGCCGCCCGGCCGCCGGGTCGAAGACGGGGAAGTGCAGGACGATGAACAGGTAGTCGTCGTAGACGTCGATCTTCGGTCGCTGGTTGCGGGAGAGGACGTCCTCGAGGTCGAGGGCGTGGAAGTCGAAGTTCTCTTCCAGCCAGGCCCCCTCCGGCGCCCCCGGCCGCTCGATGTTGACCCAGCGCAGGCCGGCGGAGTCGATCTGCTCGACGTTCGGCGTCTGCGGCTCAGCCTGCGGGGCCGGCGGGATGAGCTCGCCGCGCCGGGCACTCCGCCGCAGCCTCGGCTTCGGAAGGTTCGGCATCGGCCTGGCTGATCTTCTCGTCGGGCATGGGCGCACAAGGTTAAACGCCGCTGCGCGCCTGGACTGAACGAAACGTCCCCTGATAGGCTTCCCCCAACATAAGCGCCACATCTAGAGGGGTGGAGGGACTGGCCCAGCGAAGCCCCGGCAACCACTCCGGACCATTGGTTCGGAGAGAGGTGCCAAGTCCAGCAGGTCATCTGAAAGACCTGGGAGATGTGGGGAAAGTCCGATCGGACCTCTGCCCCACACGAGGCGGAGGTTTTTTTGTTGGCGGCGTCGACAAGAAGGAAGATCGGATGTCAATCGAGAGTCTGAGGTGCAAGGAGTGCGGGACGGCCTGCGAGCTGGATGCGCGCTACGTCTGCGAGAGCTGCTTCGGCCCGCTGGAGGTGGCCTACGACCACTCCTCGCTCGACCCGGCCGAGGCGAAGCGCCGCATCCAGGCCGGCTCGCAGGGGATCTGGCGCTATGCCGACTTCCTCCCCTTCGAGGGGCGGCCCGGCGACCCGCTGGAGCCGGGCCTGACCCCGCTGCTGCGCGCCGACCGCCTCGCCGAGCGGCTCGGGATCGATGCCGAGCTCTGGGTCAAGAACGACGCCGCCAACCCGACCCACTCCTTCAAGGATAGGGTCGTCGCGGTCGCCGTCGCGAAGGCCCGGGAGCTGGGCTTCGAGACGGTCGCCTGCGCCTCCACCGGCAACCTCGCCAACGCGCTCGCCGCCCACGCCGCCGCCGCCGGCCTCGGGTCCTACGTCTTCGTCCCCGCCAATCTGGAGGAGCAGAAGCTGCTCGCCACCGGGGTCTACGGCACCAACCTGGTCGGCGTCCGCGGCAACTACGACGACGTCAACCGCCTCTGCACCCAGCTCGCCGAAACCCGGCCCTGGGCCTTCGTCAACGTCAACCTGCGCCCCTACTACGCCGAGGGCTCGAAGACGCTCGCCTACGAGACGGTCGAGCAGCTCGGCTGGGAGCTGCCGGATCGCGTCGTCTGCCCGATCGCCTCCGGGTCGCTGTTCACCAAGGTGGGCCACGGCTTCCAGGAGTGGCTCGACCTGGGGCTGGTCGACGGCGAGCAGCCGGTCTTCAACGGCGCCCAGGCGCAGGGGTGCAGCCCGGTCGCCACCGCCTTCGCCGCGGGCTGGGAGATCTGCAAGCCGCAGCGGCCCGAGACGATCGCCAAGAGCCTGGCGATCGGCGACCCGGCCGACGGGCCCTACGCGCTGGAGCACGCCCGCCGCACCGGCGGCACGATCGACGCGGTCAGCGACGAGGAGATCCGCGACGGCATCCGCCTGCTGGCCGAGACGACCGGGATCTTCACCGAGACCGCGGGTGGGGTCACGATCGGGGTGCTGGCCAAGCTCGCCGAGCGTGGCGAGATCGCCGCCGGAGAGCGCCTCGTCGTCTACATCACCGGCGAGGGGCTGAAGACGCTCGACGCGACTCGCGATAGGTTCCGGATGCACGAGATCGACCCCGATCTCGACAGCTTCGAGTCCGAGTTCCGCCAGGCGGTAACCGCCTGATGCCGATCACCGTGAAGATCCCGACCCAGCTGCGCGCCGCGACCGGGGGCGAGGCCGAGATCGAGGCCTCCGGCTCGACCGTCGGCGAGGTGCTCGACGCGGTCTTCGACGCGCACGGCGACCTGCGCGAGCGGATCACCCAGAACGGCGACCTGCGCCGCTTCGTCAACGTCTACGTCTGCGGTGAGGACATCCGCTTCCGGGAGGGCCTGCAGACGCAGATCGACGAGGGCGACGAGGTGACGATCCTTCCCGCCGTCGCCGGCGGCTGACGGGCGTGGCACGGCGCATGTCGGCGTCCTCGGTCGCTTGTGTGCAGAGCACGCCACGCTCCCTGCGTCCTTGACCTGCTTGGCCACGCCCGCCAGCCGCGGTGCCGGGCAGCGCCCGCCGGTCGTGATTCTCTGTGGGGGGCGGGGGACGCGGCTGCGGGAGAGGACCGAGTCGGTGCCGAAGGCGCTGGTCGAGATCGGCGGTCGGCCGATCCTCTGGCACGTGATCGGGATCTACGTCGCGCAGGGGTTCGAGCGGTTCCTGCTCGCCACCGGCTACCTGGGGGAGATGGTCGAGGAGTTCGCCGCCGCCGAGCGTTGGCCGGCGGGGGTCTCGGTCGAGTGCGTCGACACCGGGCTCGAGACGCCGACCGGGGGGCGGATCGCGCGGCTTGCCGACCGGCTCGGCGGCGAGCGGTTCTGCGCGACCTACGCCGACGGCGTCGCCGACGTCGACCTGGCGGTGCTGCTCGGCTTCCACCGCTCCCACGGCGCCCTGGCGACGGTGACCGTGGTGCGGCCCCGCCTGCAGTGGGGGGTGGTGGAGCTCGACGGCGACGGCCGGGTCGAGGGCTTCGTCGAGAAGCCGCGCAGCGACCGCTGGATCAACGGCGGCTTCTTCTGCTTCGAGCCGGGGGCGCTCGGGTACCTGGACGAGGACAGCGTGCTGGAGCGCCAGCCGCTGCGGCGGCTGGCCGCCGACGGGCAGCTCCGCGCCCACCGGCACGAGGGCTTCTGGGACTGCATGGACACCTACAAGGACGCGGTCGTCCTCAACGACCTCTGGGCCGGGGGCGAGGCGCCGTGGAAGGTATGGTCGGCGGAGGTCGAGCCGCGGTGAAGCGGGCGCTGGTCACCGGTGGCCACGGCTTCGTCGCCTCCCACCTGGCGCGGGCATTGCTGGAGCGCGGCGACGCGGTCACCGTGCTCGACCTGGCCTCGCCGCGGCTCTCGGGGCTGGCGCTGCAGGGGATCGAGTCCGGGGTCGAGCGGGTCGAGGGAGACCTGCGCGACGCGCCCCTGGTCGGCGCGACGCTGGAGGGGGGCGAGTTCGACGTCGTTTTCCACCTCGCCGCGCGAACGCTGGTCGGCGCGGCGATGGCCGACCCGGTCGCGACCTTCGAGGTCAACGTGCGCGGCACCTGGACGCTGCTGGAGGCCTGCCGCCGCGCCGCCGCGCCGGCGGTCGTCGTCGCCTCCTCCGACAAGGCCTACGGCCCCCACCGGCAGCTGCCCTACCGCGAGGACTTCCCATTGCGTCCCGCCTCGCCCTACGAGGCGAGCAAGGCGGCGGCCGAGGCGATCGCGCTCAGCTACCGTCCCGCCTACGGCCTGCCGGTCGCGGTCACCCGCTTCGCCAACGTCTACGGCGGCGGCGACCTCAACTTCTCCCGGCTGATCCCGGAGGCTGTGGTCGCGGTGCTGGAGGGCCGCCGCCCGGCGATCCGCTCCGACGGCAGCCCGCAGCGGGACTTCCTCTTCGTCGATGACGCGGTCGGCGCCTACCTGGCGATCGAGCAGGCGCTCGACGCCGACGGTCCGGCGGCGGGGGAGGCGTTCAACGCCGGCGGCGAGCGACCCCACTCGGTCGCCGAGGTGCTGGAGGAGATCGCCGCGGTGTCGGGCGGCGGGGTCGAGCCGGAGTACCGCGGGGCCGGCAACCCCGAGGGCGAGATCGACCGCCAGTACGTCGACTCCGCGAAGCTGCGCGAGCTGACCGGCTGGCGGCCCGGGGTCGGGCTGCGCGAGGGCCTGCGCCGCACCCTGGAGTGGTACCGCGAGCACCCGGAGGCGCGACCCTGATGTGCGGGCGCTTCACGGTCGACACCCGAAGCTGAACAAGGCCGGCAGGGGAATCGAGGGGCCCGAGCTGCTTATCGCCCCGGGGGTGAGTGAGTTTGACCCCCGCTATGGGTGGATAACCTCAGGCACCCCCGGGGGTGCCTGCTGTCGCAGTGGTAGCAGAGCCGGTGGCGGTCTCGACTGTGCAGGCGATCCGGACTCCGGGCGTTCCCGTGGTGCGCCAGATCGAGGCGAAGGCGAGGCTCAGCGGCTCGGCGGGGCGGCCGGGCGGCAGCCCCCAGACCCACTCCTGAACCCCCTGCCGGTAGGGAGCCCACTCGACCGTCACCCCCCGCGCGCCGGTGAACTCATGGAAGGCGTCACTCAGCTCGACCGCGGCGAGGTCGGTGCCGCGCGCGTTGAACTCGACGATCGAGCTGGGCGGGACCTCCTGCTTGATCAGCTCTTCGCTGGGGCGCGGGTAGGAGGCGCGCCTGTTGGGGGTGCGGGCGACGATCGTGCGGCGCTGCACGCGGATCGGGCAGCGGATGCGGCCCCGCCCGGCGGCGCTGCCGGCGTCGATCGTGAGGACGGCGGCGACGCGGTAGAGCCTGTAGCCGCTGACGTTGGGCGCGGCGACGCGGATCCCGGCCCCGGAGAGCCGCATCTCCCCGCCGCCGGGGATCGCCGCCGGGGCGGAGTCGGGGAGCGGGCGCTTCGATTCCCAGCTCAGCTCCACCGCGCCGATCGGCTTGTCGGTGCTCAGCAGCGCCGCCGCCACGCAGCCGATCAGCCCCACGGCGATCACGATCAGCGCCCCCCGCGGCGGGCGAGTCTCTCGGCCCGCTTTCATGACGCGCCCGACAGGATTCGAACCTGCGACTTCCAGCTCCGGAGGCTGGCGCTCTATCCAGCTGAGCTACGGGCGCAGGGAGGTCAGTTTAGCTTCGCTGTCCCGCTTCTCTGTCGCGTAGGCTCGCGGCACCATGGATCTCTCGGTGATCTTCCTCGGCACCGGCGGCTCGGTGCCCTCGGCGCGGCGCTCGACCGCGAGCCTGCTGGTGGCGCGCGGGGGGGAGCGGCTGATGTTCGACTGCGGGGAAGGGACGCAGCGCCAGCTTCAACGCTCGCTGGGTCTGGCCCAGGTCGACGAGATCTACCTCACCCACTTCCACGCCGACCACTTCCTCGGCCTGCCGGGGCTGCTGAAGACATACGACCTGACCGACCGCCGGGCGCCGCTGACCGTCTATGGGCCGCGCGGCCTGCGCGGCCTGTTCAAGACGCTGACCCGGATCGTCGGGAGGATCGGGTTCAAGCTGGAATTGGTCGAGCTGGAGCCCGGCGACTCGATCCCGCTCGAGGCTGGCGAGGTGCGCGCCTTCGCGGTCGAGCACAGCGTTCGCGCCTGCGGCTACGCGCTGGTCGAGGAGGACCGGCCCGGTCGTTTCGACCCCGATGCCGCGAAGCGGCTCGGCGTGCCGGAAGGCCCGGCCTTCGCCGCGCTGCAGCGCGGCGAGCAGGTCGAGGGGGGACCCGGCCCGGTCCGCCCCAAGGACGTGATGGGGGAGCCGCGCCCCGGCCGCACCGTGGTCGTCACCGGCGACACCGCGCCGTGCAAGGCGACGGCCGAGGCCGCCCGCGGCGCCGAGCTGCTCGTCCACGACGCCAGCTTCTCCGAAGAGGAGGCGCAGCGCGCCGCCGACACGGGCCATTCCACCGTTGGCCAGGCCGCCGCCGTGGCGCGCCAGGCCGGGGTGAAGATGCTGGCCCTGGTCCACATCTCCTCTCGCTACCACGTGGGCGCGGTGCTGGAGGAGGCGCGGGAGGTCTTCGAGCCGGCGATCGCCCCCCGCGACTTCGACCTGATTGAGATCCCCTTCCCCGAGCGGGGTGAGCCGACCCTGGTCCTCAACGGCGCCCGCGAGCGCGAGCCGCGATCACCCGGGTAGGCCCACGCGGCACTCCCCGCCGATGGGCCGATTTCCCACCGTATAGGCGTATTTTAGGCCCGTCGGCCGGCTTGGGTGGAGGAGGCGATGGCCTCGGCTACGGCGGGGGCCTGGTCCTCCTGGAGGAAGTGCTTGGCCGGCAGCAGGGTGGGCTGCTCGACCCCGAGCGCCCTCTGCACCGCCTGCCGCCGCCGCTCTCCCAGCGCCGGGTCGTCGCGGCCCCAGACGACCTGGGCCGGGTAGTCCCGCCCGGCGAGCCCGTCGAAGAAGAAGCGCTCCTTCTGCTCGGTCAGCTCGAAGCCGCGCATGATCCGCAGGAACGCCCGGCCGTTATCCTCGCGGCGCAGCAGCGCCTGATGGGCGTAGACCTCGGCCCGGGGCGCCGCGGCGCGGTCCTTGACTCCCTGCAGGTAGAAGATCTCGCTGAAGAGGAACTTCGGCGTGCCGCGCAGCCAAACCTCGCCCACACCGCGGATCGAGAAGGGGTGCATCGACCAGGGCCGGCGGAAGGTGGCGGCGTCGACCAGGGTGTTGAGCGCGGTCAGCGACAGCACCCGCTCGGGATTGCGGATCGCCCACTCGAAGCCGACCGGCCCGCCGATGTCGTGGACGACCAGGTGGCAGCGCTCGATCCCGAGCGCGTCGATCGCCGCCCCGGTCCAGCTGGCCAACCCGCTCCAGCTGTAGTCGAACCCCTCGGGCCGCTCCGCCAGCCCCAGCCCGGGCAGGTCGAACGCGACCCCCCGCAGTCCCCGCGCCGCCAGCTCCGGCACCACCTTTCGGTACAGAAAGCAGCTGACCGGGACCCCGTGCATCAGCACCACCGGATCCCCATCGCCCTGCTCCAGCACAAAGCTCCCGACCCCAGCAGCCTCGAACCTCCTCCCGGCCGCCTCATGTCGCGCGATCACGTCCCTCACCTTCTGTTTCATCGCGGACAGAGTTACAGGGTTGAACGCGTGGGGTCGTGCCGAGCGACGCGAGCACTGAGTGGGTCGGGGGGCCGCCTCGGAGGCGCCTCCCCTCGGCACCGCGGAGTGGTTCCTGCCCCGAAGGGGCACCGTCTTCACCCACCGGAGGTGGGCATGGGCGTCCGACGAGGTGGTCCCCGACCCACCCAACCCACCGTCGAAACCACCCCCGACCCACCCCAACGCGTCAACCATCGCTGCTACGCTTGCGGCGTCCTTTAACCCGGTCCAGTGAGGCCAGGAAGGAGCAAGAGGTGAGCGAGAAGGTCGTGCTCGAGCACGACGACCTGAGGCGAACGCTGCGGCGGATCGCCCATGAGATCGCCGAGAAGAACCCGGACCCCGAGGGCCTGGCGGTTGTCGGGATCCATACGCGGGGCGCCCTGCTGGCCCGCCGCCTCCACGCCCTGCTCGGCGAGCTGACCGCTACCGAGACGCCGATCGGCGACATCGACATCTCCTTCTACCGCGACGACCTCGGGGCGAAGGACCCCGCCGCGCAGCCGGTCGTCCACGCCTCCCACATCGACTTCGACCTCTCCGGCCGCACCGTCGTCCTGGTCGACGACGTGCTCTTCACCGGCCGCACCGCGCGGGCCGCGGTCGAGGCCCTCTTCGACTACGGGCGCCCGCAGCGGGTGCAGCTCGCCGTGCTCTGCGACCGCGGCCACCGCGAGCTGCCGATCCGGCCCGACTACGTCGGCAAGAACCTGCCGACGGCGCGCGAGGAGCGGGTCAACGTGCGGCTGGAGGAGAGCGACGCGGTCGACGAGGTGACGATCTCCGAGCCGCAAACGACGACGGCGGCGGCGTGAGGCACCTGCTTACGATCGAGCAGCTCTCGCGGGCGGAGATCGAGGCGATCCTCGACCGCGCCGAGAGCTTCGCCGAGGTCGGACGGCGCGACATCAAGAAGGTGCCGATCCTGCGCGGCCGCACCGTGGTCAGCCTCTTCTACGAGGCGAGCACCCGCACCAGCTCCTCCTTCGAGCTGGCGGCGAAGCGGCTCTCGGCCGATCTCGTCTCGGTCAGGGCGGCCGGCTCCTCGGTCGACAAGGGCGAGTCGCTGAAGGACACGGTGGCGACCCTCTCCGCCTACGACCCGGCGGCGATCGTGATCCGCCATCCCCACGCCGGCGCCGCGCAGCTGGTCGCCGAGTGGGCCGAGGCGGCGGTCGTCAACGCCGGCGACGGCAAGCACGAGCACCCCAGCCAAGCGCTGCTCGACGTCTTCACGCTGCGACGACGGCTCGACTCGCTGGAGGGGAAGCAGATCTGGATCGTCGGCGACGTCCTGCACAGCCGCGTCGCCCGCTCCAACCTGAGCGCCTTCCGCGCGATGGGCGCGGAGGTGACGGTCTGCGGGCCGCCGACCCTGATCCCGCGCGGGATCGAGGCGCTCGGCTGCAAGGTCGCCCACTCGCTCGAGCGGCTCGGCGAGGCCGACGTCGTCTACGTGCTGCGGCTGCAGCGGGAGCGGATGAAGGAGAGCTTCGTGCCCTCGATCCGCGAGTACGCCGTTCACTTCCAGATCGACTCGCGGCGGCTCGGGCCGCGCCAGCTGCTGATGCACCCCGGCCCGGTCAACCGCGGGGTCGAGCTCTCCGGGGAGGCGATCGACTCGCCGCAGTCGCTGATCGCCGAGCAGGTCGCGTCGGGCCTGGTGGTGCGGATGGCGATCCTCTACGAGCTGCTGGCGGCGAGCGGCGAGCGGCCGGCGCCGGCCGCGGGCGACGGCGCCGCGCGGCCGATCCCGATAGGACAGCCGGCGTGAGCCTGGCCGGGGCGCTCGACATGCGCGCCGGCGAGGGCGCGGATCTGGTCCTGCGCGGCGCAACCGTGCTCGACCCTCTGGCCGGGATCGAGGGCGCCCACGACGTGGTGATCCGCGCCGGCCGGATCGCCGAGCTGGCGGCGCCGGGCTCGGCGTCCGGGGACGGGGCCGAGCCGGTCGAGGCCGAGGGCCTGCACGCCTTCCCGGCCTTCTTCGACCCGCACGTGCACCTGCGCACCCCCGGTCAGGAGTACAAGGAGGACATCGAGACGGGGACCCGCGCCGCCGCCGCCGGCGGCTACTGCGGAATCATCGCGATGGCAAATACCGAGCCGCCCGTCTCCACCGCCGCCGACATCGAGGCGCTGCGCGAGCGAGCCCGCCTGGTGGCCTCGGTCCCGGTCGGCTTCCTCGCCACCGTCACCCGCGGCATGGAGGGCGAGGGGCTGACCGAGATGGCCGCGCTGATCGAGGCCGGCGCGGTCGGCTTCAGCGACGACGGGCTGCCGATCCGCAGCGCCGGCATCCTGCGGCGCGCTCTCCAGTACCAGCGGCTCTGCGGTGGCGTGATCGCCCTGCACGAGGAGGATCCCGAGCTGTCGGGCGACGGGGTGATGCACGAGGGCCCGGTCTCCGCCGCGCTCGGCCTGGCCGGCGTGCCCTCGGTCTCGGAGTCGACGACGATCGCCCGCGACGCGGCGCTGGCCGGTTACGAGGGAGGCCGGATCCACGTCCAGCACCTCTCCGCCGCCGAGTCGGTGGATGCCGTCCGGGTCGCCAGGGCGGCCGGGGCCCAGATCACCTGCGAGGCGACGCCGCACCACCTCTGCCTCACCGACGAGGCGGTGCGCAGCCTCGACCCGCTCCGCTTCAAGATGAACCCGCCGCTGCGCTCCGAGACCGACCGCCGGGCGCTGATCGAGGGCCTGCGCGACGGCACGATCGATTGCATCGCCACCGACCATGCGCCGCACGCGACGGAGGAAAAGGAGGTCCCGTTCGAGCAGGCGGCGATGGGGGTGACCGGGCTGGAGACGGCGTTCGCCGCGGTCCACACCGACCTCGTCCTGCCCGGCGTGCTCGACCTCGGCCTCGTTGTCGAGCGGATGGCCGGCGGCGCCGAGCCCTTCGGGCTGGAGCGGCCCACCCTGGCGCCGGGCAGCGAGGCCAACGTTGTCCTCTGCGACCTCGGCGCCGAGTGGACGGTGGGCGAGGACGGCTACGAGAGCCGCTCGCTCAACTCCTGGTGCGCGGGCCGCACCCTGACCGGCCGGGTGCTGATGACGGTGGCGGGCGGCCAGGTCGCCTATCGGCTGCGCAGCTTTTCGTTGGGAGTGGCGGCATGAGTGCCGCCTACGTCCTGCTCGAAGACGGAACCCGCCTCGACGGCGAGCTCTGCGGCCATCCCGAGGCGGCGACCGGCGAGGTTGTCTTCAACACCTCGATGACCGGCTACCAGGAGTCGGTCACCGACCCCTCCTACGCGGGCCAGATCATCATCTTCACCTATCCGCTGATCGGCAACTACGGCGTCTCGGCCGAGGCGATGGAGTCGGACCGCATCCACGCCCGCGGGGCGATCATGCGCGACGCCAAGAACTACCAGGACGCCGCCACCGCCGAGGGCGGCTGGCTGGACTGGCTCGCGGACTGCGGCGTGCCCGGGATCGGCGGCGTCGACACGCGGGCGCTGGTCCGCCAGATCCGCGACCGCGGCGCGATGCGCGGCGGCATCTTCCCCGCCGATCTGCCCGAGGCCGAGGCGCGCGAGCGGGTCGCCGCCGAGCCATCGATGGACGGCGCCGACCTCGCACGCACGGTGACGCCGCCCGAGCCGGTTCGCTTCGAGGGGGACGGCCCGCACGTGGTCGGGATCGACACCGGCGTCAAGACGAGCATCGTCCGGCAGCTCCGGCAGCGCGGCTGCCGCCTCACCCTGCTGCCCTGCACGTCCTCTGCCGCCGACGTGCTCGCCGAGGACCCCGACCTGGTCTTCCTCGCCAACGGTCCCGGTGACCCGGCGGCGCTCGGCTACATCGTCGACACCGTCCGCGAGCTGGTCGGCAAGCGCCCGCTCTTCGGCATCTGCCTCGGCCACCAGCTGCTCTGCCGCGCCGTCGGCCTCGAGACCTTCAAGCTGCCCTTCGGCCACCGCGGCGCCAACCACCCGGTCAAGGACCTGACCAGCGGGCGGATTGACATCACCTCCCAGAACCACGGCTTCGCCGTGCAGGGGCCGGGCGGGGAGCCGCGGATCGAGGGCGACGAGCCGGTCCGCTGGGAGACCGACTTCGGCGTCGCCGAGCTCACCCACCTCAACCTCTACGACCGCACGGTCGAGGGGCTGGTGCTGAAGGACGTTCCCGGGGCGACCGTCCAGTACCACCCCGAGGCCGGCCCCGGCCCCCACGACGCCCGCCACCTCTTCGACTCCTTCCTCGCCCTGGCCGGATGACGCTGCAAACCTTCGCCTGCCCGCGTCATCGGTCGCTCGCGTGCAGAGCACGCCACGCTCCCTGCTTCCTTGGCAGACTCGGTTTTCGCGCCCCCGGACCAAGGCGAAAGGCAAGCCTTGCCTCGTAGAGACGACATTCAGAAGATCCTGTTGGTGGGGTCGGGGCCGATCGTGATCGGGCAGGCCGCCGAGTTCGACTACTCGGGGGTGCAGGCGTGCAAGGTGCTGCTCGAGGAGGGATACGAGGTGGTCCTCGTCAACTCCAACCCGGCGACGATCATGACCGACCCCGAGTTCGCCACCGCGACCTACGTCGAGCCGCTGCTCCCCGGCTCGGTGGCGAAGATCATCGAGAAGGAGCGCCCCGACGCGCTGCTGCCGACGCTCGGGGGGCAGACCGCGCTGAACGTGGCGATGGCGCTGCACGAGGACGGCACGCTGGAGCGCTTCGGGGTCGAGCTGATCGGCGCCGACCACACCGCGATCCGCCGCGCCGAGGATCGCGAGGAGTTCCGCCGCACGATGACCGAGGCGGGCCTGCGAATCCCCTGGTCGATGACGGTCGAGAGCCTCGGCGAGGTCGAGGCGGCGCTCGCCGACGGCCGCATCGCGCTGCCCGCGATCGTCCGCCCCGCCTTCACGCTCGGTGGCCAGGGCGGCGGCGTGGGGGGGACCGAGACGGAGCTGCGCCAGGTCGTCTCCGAGGGCCTTGCGGCGAGCCCGATCAACCAGGTTCTGGTCGAGGAGTCGGTGCTGGGCTGGGGCGAGTTCGAGCTGGAGGTGATGCGCGACCGCAACGACAACGTCGTGATCGTCTGCTCGATCGAGAACGTCGACCCGATGGGGGTCCACACCGGCGACTCGGTCACCGTGGCGCCGGCCCAGACCCTCACCGATCCGCTCTACCAGGAGCTGCGTGACCAGGCGATCCGGGTGATCCGCGCCGTCGGGGTGGAGACCGGCGGCTCCAACATCCAGTTCGCGGTCAACCCCGAGAGCGGCGAGATCGTCGTGATCGAGATGAACCCGCGGGTCTCGCGCTCCTCGGCGCTGGCCTCGAAGGCGACCGGCTTCCCGATCGCCAAGATGGCGGCGAAGCTGGCGGTCGGCTACGCCCTGGAGGAGATCCCCAACGACATCACCGGCGCCACGCCGGCCTCCTTCGAGCCGACGATCGACTACGTGGTGACCAAGGTCCCGCGCTTCGCCTTCGAGAAGTTCCCCGGGGCCGAGGGACGGCTCTCGACCCACATGCAGAGCGTCGGCGAGGCGATGGCGATCGGCCGTACCTTCCGCGAGTCCTTCGCCAAGGCGCTGCGCTCGCGCGAGCTCGATTCCGAGCCGAGCTTCCCGGCGGGCGACGAGGAGCTGCTGGAGCTGCTGCGCACACCGTGCCCGGAGCGGTTCGACCTGGTGCTGGAGGCATTCAGGCGCGGGGCCGGGGTCGAGGCCGTTCACGAGCGCTGCCTGGTCGACCGCTGGTTCCTGCGCGAGCTGGAGACCCTCGCCGTGGAGGGGGACGGCACCGAGGGCCTCGTCCGCACCTACAAGTCGGTCGACACCTGCGCCGCCGAGTTCGAGGCGGCGACGCCCTACTACTACTCGGCGCACGAGCGTCCGCGGCCGGGCGCCGCAGCCTCGGAGGTGCGCCGCGGCGAGCGCGACTCGGTCGTCATCCTCGGCGCCGGCCCCAACCGGATCGGCCAGGGGATCGAGTTCGACTACTGCTGCGTCCACGCCGCGATGACCGTCCGCGAGCTGGGCCGCGACGCGGTGATGGTCAACTGCAACCCGGAGACGGTCTCCACCGACTACGACACCTCCGACCGCCTCTACTTCGAGCCGCTGACCGCCGAGGACGTGCTCGCTGTCTGTGAGCAGGAGCGGCCGGAGGGCGTGATCGTGCAGTTCGGCGGGCAGACGCCGTTGAAGCTGGCCCCCGCCCTGGAGGGGGCGGGCGTGCCGCTGCTCGGCACCCCGGTCGACGCGATCGACCTGGCCGAGGACCGCGGCCGCTTCGGCGCCCTGCTGCGCCGGCTCGGGATCAAGCACCCGCCCTACGGGACCGCCCTCTCCGCCGACGAGGCGGCGGTGATCGCCGAAGAGGTCGGCTTCCCGTTGCTGGTCCGGCCCTCCTACGTGCTCGGTGGCCGGGCGATGGAGATCTGCTACTCGACCGAGGATCTCACCGCCTACCTGGATGCCAACGTCAAAGCCGACCAGGAGCACCCGCTGCTGCTCGACCGCTTCCTCGAGAACGCGATCGAGGTCGACGTCGACGCGCTGGCCGACGGCGAGGACGTCCACGTCGCCGGGATCATGCAGCACGTCGAGGAGGCCGGCGTTCACTCCGGCGACTCGGCCTGCGTGATCCCGCCGATGAGCCTCGGCGAGGAGATGCTGGAGGAGATCCGGGCGACGACGAGGCGGATCGCCCTGGAGCTGGGCGTGGTCGGCCTGATCAACATCCAGTACGGCGTCGCGGCCGGCGAGCTGCACGTGATCGAGGCCAACCCGCGCGCCTCCCGCACCGTGCCCTTCGTCTCAAAGGCGACCGGCGTGCCGCTGGCGAAGCTCGCCGTGCGGCTGATGCTGGGCGAGGCGCTCGCCGACCAGGACCTGCCCGAGGTCCCCACCGGGCACGTCAGCGTCAAGGAGGCGGTGCTGCCCTTCGCCCGCTTCGTCGGCGCCGACTCGGTGCTCGGGCCGGAGATGAAGAGCACCGGCGAGGTGATGGGGATCGCCGCCGACTTCCCGACCGCGTTCGGCAAGGCGCAGGCGGCGGCCGGGGTCTCGCTGCCCGCCGAGGGCTCGGTCTTCATCACCGTCACCGACACCGACAAGCCGGCGGCGACGCAGCTCGCGGCCCGCTTCCACGACCTCGGCTTCGAGGTGATCGCGACCGGCGGCACCGCGCAGGCGATCGCGGCGATGGGCGTGCCGATCACGCCGATCAACAAGCTGGGGGAGGGCTCGCCGCACGTCCTCGACCTGCTCCGCGAGCGGCGCTGCGACCTCGTGATCAACACCCCGACCGGCTCGGGCGCCCGAGCCGACGGATACGAGATCCGCACCGCGGCCGTTCGCCACGGCATCCCCTGCGTGACGACGATGACCGGCGCCTCGGCCGCGGTGCGGGCGATCGCCGCCACCAAGCAACGGGAGGCCGAGGTCCGCTCTCTGCAGGAAATCCACGCCCCAAAGCTCAAGCTCGACTCGAGGTCAAGGTGAATTCACCGCAAAAGGATCGAATGCCCTTGCACGGCCGCGGGCCGCGGCTATACTCGCCGCCCGCATGCCCACCTCAGTCAAGACCTCCGCTGCGGCCCCCGAGAGATCGCTGGACCAGAGGATGGACGCGCTGAAGCGGGCAAACGGCATCCGCACCGCCCGCGCCAGGCTGAAGAAGAACCTGAAAGCGGGCAGGGACAGCATTCACGCGCTGCTTCTCGACCCGCCCGAGTACGTGATGACCGCGAAGGTCTTCGACATGCTCCTGGCCGTTCCCAAGTACGGTCGGGTGAAGACCAACCGCATCCTCAACCAGTGCCGGATCTCCCCCTCGAAGACGATCGGGGGGCTCTCCGAGCGGCAGCGGGCCGAGCTGGTGTCGCAGCTGCGCCGGTAGCGGCTGCTGCAAGCCGGCATCTCGGCGTCCTCGGTCCACCGACCCGCTTGGCCTTCGCGGCCGTTCGCGATCTGAACAATGTCCAAAGTCTTCGTCATCACGGGCCCGTCGGGAGTGGGCAAGGGGACGCTGATCTCCGAGCTGCTGCAGCGCCTGCCCGATCTCGAGCTCTCGATCTCCGCGACGACGAGGCAGCCCCGCGAGGGGGAGGTCGACGGCCGCGACTATCACTTCCTCGCCCCTGAGGAGTTCGATCGCCGTGTCGAGGCCGGCGACTTCCTCGAGTTCGCCACCTACAGCGGCAACCGCTACGGGACGCTGCGCTCCGAGGCGCGGCGGCGCCTCGCCGCCGGCCGCTCGGTGGTGCTGGAGATCGAGGTGCAGGGGGCGCGCCAGGTCCGCGCCGCGATGCGGGAGTCGGTCCAGGTCTTCATCGCCCCGCCCGAGCCCGGCCTGCTGCGACGCCGCCTCGAATCCAGGGGGACCGACTCCGCCGCGGCGATCGACGCCCGGCTCGAGGTCGCCGAGCAGGAGCTGGCCGCCCAGGACGAGTTCCCCCACCGGGTCGTCAACGACGACCTCGGGCGCGCCGCAGACGAGCTGGAGGGGATCGTGCGCACCGAACTCGGCCTCCCACTACACTCCGGTGCCGAGTGATCAAACCACGCGTCGACAAGCTCCTGGAGCACGCCGACTCGCACTACGCCGCGGTTGTCATCGCGGCCAAGCGGGCCCGGCAGATAAACAGGTACTTCCACAACCTCGGCGAGGGCAGCTTCGGCGAGTACTCGCCGCCGATGGTCGAGTCCACCGGCGACAAGAACTACCTCTCGCTGGCGCTCGAGGAGCTTGCCGAGGGCAAGCTCAAATACGAGTACCGTTCCTGAGCGCCGGCCCCGGGAGGAATCGATGGCCAGAATTCTGCTCGGCGTCAGCGGCGGGATCGCCGCCTACAAGGCGCTGGAGCTTGCCCGCCTCGCCACCGTGGCCGGCCACGGTGTACGCGTCCTGATGACCGAGGGCGCGACCCGTTTCGTCGGCGCCGCCTCCTTCGAGGGGATCGTCGGCGCCCCGGTGCTGATCTCGGAGTTCGAGCGCGACCCGCTGCGCGGCGCCTTCCCGGACGGCCCGCGACCCGAGCACGACCCGATCGGCCACCTCGAGCTGGCCGCCAACTGCGACGCCTACCTCGTCGCCCCCGCCTCGGCCAACACGCTCGCCAAGCTGGCGGCCGGGATCGCCGACTCGATGCTCACCACCTCCTTCCTTGCCTGCACCGCCCCCCGCCTCGTCGCCCCGGCGATGAACGACCGGATGTACGCGAACGCGGCGACCCAGGCCAACTTGGCGACGCTGCGCGAGCGTCGCGTCACGGTGATCGAGCCCGACGAGGGCGCGCTCGCCTCGCGCGGCGAGCGCGGCCGGGGAAGGCTTCCCGAGCCCGCTCGCCTGCTGGCGCGGCTCGAAGCGGCGCTCCCCGCCGGCCACCGACCCTGGGACGGCCTGCGGGTGCTGGTCACCGCGGGGGGGACGCGGGAGCCGATCGACCCGGTCCGGTTCGTCGGCAACCGCTCCAGCGGCCGCATGGGCCTGGCTCTCGCCGCCGCTGCGGCGCGGCGCGGCGCCGACGTCACCCTGATCGCCGCGAACGTGGCTCTCCCCGAGCCGCCCGGAGTCCGCCGCGTAGACGTCGAGACGACCGCTCAGCTCGCCGCGGCGGCCGGCGCCGAGTTTTCGTCCAGCCACGTCCTCCTGATGGCCGCCGCCCCCGCCGACTTCCGCACCACGGAGGTCGCCGAGGCAAAGCTGAGGCGCCAAGACAGCGTAGATCTTCGCCTCGAGCCGACCGAGGACATCCTCGCTGGCCTCACCGCCATCCGAACCGACGAGCAGACGATCGTCGGCTTCGCCGCAGAACACGGAAACGAGAGGATCGAGAGGGCACGCGAGAAGCTGACGCGTAAGAAAGCCGACCTGATCGTCCTCAACGACGTTTCCGACCCAAGCATCGGCTTCGAGAGCGACCAAAACGCCGTAACCCTGATCGACCCCAAGGAGGAGACGGACGTACCGCTCTCCTCGAAGGACAGCATCGCGGACACCATCCTGGACAGGGTCGGACAGCTCCGAGCAGAGGCGGGCCTACCTGCCCGGTAGTCCGGCAGGGAGGAGCGGCGGTCTCCTCCCCGGACTCGCAGCCCTCCGGGCTGCTCTGAGTATCCGTCCGTTGAGGAGACCGCCGCTCCTCCCCTACGCGACAGGGCCCGCCGGCCGGGGCGCCGGAGCGGGCTATACTCGCCCTAAGCTTTTCCGTCCCTAGCAGTGTCGAGAAGTGGGCCTGGCCCACTTTTTTTTCGCCCCAAATCCAGATGAAAGATCTCCAGAAAGACATTCAGCAGCAGCTGGGCGAGCTCGACTCCGAGCTCGATCTTGTCGCGCTGGAGCAGCCCGGGGGGGAGGCCCTGCGCCTCTTCATCGACCACCCCGGCGGCGTCGACCTCGCCCTCTGCGAGCGGGTGACGAGGCATCTGAGCCACCTGCGGGCCGACTACTCGCTCGAGGTCTCCTCTCCGGGCCCCGGGCACCGCCGCCCCGGCCCCGCTTCCGACCCAGCCGGGGGGCAACCGTGAGCAAGGAGATCGTCGAGGCGGTCAAGGCGCTTGAGGAAGAGAAGGGGATCGCCGCCGACAAGCTGATGGACGCGCTCGAGGACGCCCTCCTCTCGGCCTACAAAAAAACGCCGGGGGCGGCCAAGTACGCCCGCGTCGACCTCGACCACGAGACCGGCGACTTCCGCGTCTTCGAGCTGATCCTGCCGCCGGAGTTGGAGGCGAAGCTGCTGGCCGAGGTGGCCGAGGCGCAGGAGGAGAGGGAGATCGACCCCGAGACGGGGGAGATGCGCGAGCCCGAGGAGCCCGAGCTGGACCCGGAGCTGATCGCTCCCTACGAGGATCAGATCACCACCCGCGACGCCACCCCCGGCGACTTCGGCCGGATCGCCGCCCAGACCGCGAAGCAGGTGATCCTGCAGCGGATCCGCGAGGCCGAACGGATGATGATGTTCGAGGAGTACCAGGACCGGGTCGGCGAGCTGATCACCGGGACCATCCAGCAGTCCGACAAGCGCTACACGCTGGTCCAGCTGCGCGAGAGGGTCGAGGCGCTGCTGCCCAAGTCCGAGCAGGTCTACAACGAGCGCTACGACCACGGGATGCGGGTCAAGGCCGTGATCACCGACGTCTCCGACTCGACCAAGGGCCCCGCCATCGTGGTTTCGCGGCGCAGCTCGGAGCTGATCAAGAAGCTGTTCGAAATGGAGGTCCCCGAGATCGCCGACAAGCTGGTCGAGATCGTCGGCGTCGCCCGTGAGCCCGGCTACCGTTCGAAGATCGCCGTGATCTCCCACACCGACGGGGTTGACCCGGTCGGGGCCTGCGTCGGCCCGCGCGGGTCCAGGGTGCGGATGGTCGTCTCGGAGCTGCGCGGCGAGAAGATCGACATCATCCCCCACAACGAGGAGCCGGCTCGGTTCGTCGCCAAGGCGCTCTCCCCGGCCAGGGTGCGCGAGGTGATCGTCGACGACGAGGAGCGGCAGGCGACGGTGATCGTCCCCGACGACCAGCTCTCGCTGGCGATCGGCCGCGACGGCCAAAACGCGCGGCTCGCGGCGCGGCTGACCGGTTGGCGGGTCGACATCAAGTCGGAGACCGAGTTCGCCCAGGAGGACGAGGAGATCGAGTACGCGGGGGAGGAGCAGTCCGACGGGCGCTGCATGGCGGTGCTCTCCAACGGCCGCCGCTGCCCGAACGCGGCGATCGCCGACTCGACCTACTGCGGGCTCCCCCGGCACCAGGCGTTGAGCCGCTTCGAGACCAGCCGGATGGCGGTGCTGGCGACGGTATCGGAGGCCGAGGTGGCGATCCTCGCCGACGCCGACGCCGAGGGGGGAACGGCCGCTGGGATAATCGAGCGCGCCATGTCCCAGTTCGACGAGGCAGAGGCCGAGGAGGAGGTTGCCGAGAAGGGCGAGGCGGCGGAGGCCGGGCCCGTTGCCGAGAAGGGCGAGCAGCCCTAGTGGCCAGGAAGCGCGTTCACGAGATCGCCAAGGCGCAGGGCCTGACAAGCAAAGAGCTTCTGGCTGCGCTGAACGCGGCCGGGATCGAAGCGAAAGCAGCCGCCTCCAGCGTCGAGGAAGCCGAGGCGCTGAAGGCGCTGTCGGCCGCCAAGGGCGGCGGCGGCGCGGCGACCAAGCCGAAACCGGCGGCCAAACCAGCCAAGCCGGCTACCGGGGCAGCCAAGGCTGCCAAGGGTCCGGCGCGTCCCGCCGAGAAAGCGTCCGGGGCCGCTGCCGGCGGTGGAGACGCGAGCTCGACGAAGAAACGCCGCGTCGTGATCGACTCGCAGGCCGCCCGCCGCGACCAGATGGGCGGCCCGCCCCCGCAGCGCCCACCCCGCCGCCGCGGCGGACGCCGCCGCCGCCCGCTGCTGGAGGAGCCGCCCGCGAAAGCGGAGGAGCCGCCCGAGCCGGAGGCGACCAAGGTCAAGTCCGGCGCGACCGTGCGCGAGGTCGCCGAGCTGCTCGGCCTCGGCAGCGCCGAGGTGATCAAGAAGCTGATGGCGATGGGCGAGATGGCGACCCTGACCCAGACCCTGACCGACGAGTCGGTGAAGGCGATCGCCGACGAGTTCAACCGCAAGATCGAGATCGTCACCGCAGCCGAGGAGGAGCCCGAGGCGCCGACGTTCGACGACTCCGAGGCGAGCCTGGTCGCCCGCCCTCCGGTGGTGACGATCATGGGCCACGTCGATCACGGCAAGACCTCGCTGCTCGACGCGATCCGCGAAACCGAGGTGGTGGCGGGTGAGGCCGGCGGCATCACCCAGCACATCGGCGCCTACCAGGTACACCACGACGAGAAGACGATCACCTTCCTCGACACGCCGGGCCACGCCGCCTTCACCGCGATGCGCGCCCGCGGCGCCAAGGTCACCGACATCGCGGTCGTCGTGGTCGCCGCCGACGATGGCGTGATGCCGCAGACCAAGGAGGCGATCGACCACGCCCGCGCCGCCGACGTGCCGATCCTGATCGCGGTCAACAAGATCGACAAGGAGGCCGCCCAGCCCGACCGGGTCCGCAACGAGCTGGCCTCCGACGGGCTCACCCCCGAGGGCTGGGGAGGGGACACGGTCTACTGCGACGTATCCGCCAAGACCCACGACGGTCTCGACAACCTGCTCGACATGATCCTGCTGGTCACCGAGCTGGAGGAGCTGGGGGCCAACCCCGACGCGCCCGCCTCCGGCACCGTGATCGAGTCCCGGCTCGACCCCGGACGCGGCCCGGTGGTCAGCATCCTCGTGCAGCGCGGCACCCTGAAGGTCGGCGACGCGCTGGTCGCCGGCTCGCAGTGGGGACGGGTGCGGGCGATGCACGACTTCACCGGCGACCGGGTCGAGAGCGCCGGGCCGGGGATGCCTGTCGAGGCGCTCGGGTTCGACGGCGTCTGCGAGGCGGGGGAGTTCGTGCAGGCGGTGGAGAACGACCGCCGCGCCCGGCAGCTCGCCCAAGAGCGCGCGCATCGCCTCAAGACCGAGGCGCTGGCGCGGCTCCAGGCGCGCAAGGTCAGCCTCGAGGAGGTCTTCTCCCGGGTCCAGGAGGGGGAGATCAAGGAGCTGAACATCGTCCTCAAGACCGACGTGGCCGGCTCGCTGGAGGCGCTCCAGGACGAGATCGCCAAAGTCCCTCAGGAGCAGGTCGGAATCAACATCATCCACTCGCAGACCGGCGGCATCAACGAGTCCGACGTGATGCTGGCCACGGCCTCCGACGCGATCATCATCGGCTTCAACGTCCGCCCGCTGGCCGATGCCCGCCGCGCCGCCGGGCGCGAGGGCGTCGATGTCCGCACCTACTCGGTCATCTACAAGGTCACCGAGGACCTTCGCAACGCGATGGAAGGCATGCTGGAGGCGGTCGAGGTCGAGGAGACGCTCGGCGAGGCCGAGGTGAAACAGACCTTCAAGGCCTCCAAGGTCGGCAGGATCGCCGGCTGCCTGGTCACCGAGGGCAGGGTCGCTCGCGACGCCAGCGTGCGCCTGATCCGCGAAGGCACGGTGGTCTGGGACGGCAAGCTCGGCTCCCTGCGGCGCTTCAAAGACAACGTGCAGGAGGTCGAGGGGGGGCAGGAGTGCGGCGTCGTCCTCGAGGGCTACGCCGACATCAAGGAGGGCGACGTGCTCGAGCTCTTCAAGACCAAGCAGGTCGAGCAGACGCTGGAGTAGGATGGCCGCTCCTCGTATGCGTCGCATCAACGGGGTGCTTCGCGAGGTGATCGGCGCAGCGATCGCCACTGAGTTGAGCGACCCACGCATCGGCTTCGTCACCGTGACCTCGGTTGAGACCAGCCCAGACCTCCGCACCGCCAAGGTGCACGTCAGCGTGCTCGGCGGCGAAGAGGCGCGGCAGGCGACCCTGGTCGGCCTGCGCTCCTCACACGGGGTGATCCAGTCGAAGATCGCCGCCGAGACGCGGATGAAGCGGACCCCGACCCTCTCCTTCCACTACGACGCCACGGTGGAGCAGGGGATGCGGATCTCCCGCCTGCTCGACGAAGAAGAGCGATGAGCGAGACGAGCGGCCTGACCGCCGCGGGGATCGAGCAGGTCGCGGCCGAGCTGCGCTCCCGGGGCCGCTTCCTGCTCACCTCCCACGAGGGTCCCGACGGCGACGCGCTCGGCTCGCTGCTCGGTATGCACCACCTGCTCACCCAGCTCGGCAAGGACTCGGTGATGTTCATCGCGGCGAAGGAGTTCCCGCTGCCGATCGAGTACCGCTTCCTGCCGCTGCAGGAGGTCTTCCACGAGCCGCCCGCCGACATGGCGGACCGCACGGTGGTCTTCCTCGACTGCGGCAACATCGACCGGATGCCGGTCGGCTTCCTCACCGAGGGCGGCAACTTCACGATCAACATCGACCACCACCACGACAACACGCTCTTCGGCGACGTCAACCTGGTCGACACCGGCGTCTCCTGCACGGCGGAGATCGTCTACGAGCTGGCGGTCCTGCTCGGGGCGGAGATCACCCCCGAGATCGCCTCGTCGCTCTACGTCGGGCTGGTCACCGACACCGGCAAGTTCATGTACGAGAACACCGACGCCCGCACCCACCGGATCGCGGCGGAGCTGATCGAGGCGGGGGTCGAGGTCGACGAGACCTACCGCCGGCTCTACGAGCACGTGCCGATCGCGAAGCTGCGGCTGGTCTCGCGCGCCCTCGACGGGATCCAGCGGCACTGCGACGGCCGGCTCGCGATCGCCTCCATCACCGCGGCCGACTACGAGGCGAGCGGCGCCGGCGAGGAGATGACCGAGGGGATCATCGACCACCTGCGCTCGGTCGAAGGGGCCCAGGTGGCGGCGCTTGTCCGCGACCTTGGGGACCGCGGCCGCGCCGCTCGCAAGGTCAGCCTGCGCTCCAGCGGCGTCGGCGTCGACGTCTCGGCGATCGCCCGCAAGAACGGGGGAGGGGGGCACAAGCGCGCCGCCGGCTTCTCGACTGACCTCGAGCTCGATGAGCTGGTCCCCTTCCTCTGCGGCGAGGTCACCGTGCAGCTCGGCGCCTGAGATGGGCGCCGGCACGGGCGAGGGCGCCCTGCTGCTCTGCGACAAGCCGGCCGGGATAACCTCGCACGAGATGGTGGCGCGGGTGCGACGGGAGCGCGGCTGCAAGGCGGGCCACGCCGGCACGCTCGACCCCTTCGCGACCGGCCTGCTGCTGGTCCTGCTGGGTCGCGCGACGCGCCTGCAGCGCTTCCTCGCCGGCTTGCCGAAGACGTACCTGGCGACGGCCCGGCTCGGCTGGCGCTCCAGCAGCGGCGATCCCGACGGGGAGCTGACCGAGACCGGGCGTGCCCCGGAGTCGCTGCAGCTTCCCACCGGCAAGGTCCGCCAGCGGGTGCCGATGACCTCCGCGGTGCGGGTCGGGGGCGAGCGGCTCTACCGCAAGGCGCACCGGGGCGAGGCGGTGAAGACGCCGGAACGCGAGGTCGAGGTGTACCGGGCGGAGCTGCTCGGCCGCGACTCCGAGAGCGCGAGGTACGAGATCGAGTGCTCGGTCGGGACCTACGTCCGCACCCTGGTCGAGACCCTCGGCGACGCCTACTGCTCGGAGCTGCGCCGCACCGCGATCGGCCCCTTCCGGGTGGAGGACGCGGGCGAGGAGCTGAGCGCCGAGCGGGTCGCCGAGCGGGTCCCGGCGGCCGGGAGGGCGCTGCGATGAGGGGAGGGGTGTGATGGCGAACATCGAGGTCGCCCGGCTGCCGGACGCCGAGCCGCGGCCCCGCCACGTCGCGATCGGGACCTTCGACGGGGTGCATCGCGGCCACCAGACGGTGATCGACGACGCCGACACGGTCCTCACCTTCGACCCCCACCCGCTGGAGGTCCTGCACCCGGCGGCGCTGCCGAAGCTGATCATGCCGTTCGGGGTGAAGCGCGACGTGATCGAGGGGCTCGGGGTTCGCGAGCTGGTCGTCATCCCCTTCGACCGTGAGTTCGCCACGGTGAGCGCCGCGGGCTTCGTCGAGGAGATCCTGGTCGAGCGGCTCGGCGCCGAACGGGTCTCGGTCGGGGAGAACTTCCGCTTCGGCGCCAGGGCGCAGGGGGATCCGGAGATGCTCGCCGCCCGCTCCGAGTTCGAGACCCGCGTCGTGGCGCTGGTCGAGGTCGACGGCGAGACGGTGTCCTCGACCCGGATCCGGGCGCTGATCGCGGCGGGGGAGATGGAGGGCGCGCGGCACTGTCTCGGCGCCCCCTTCATGGTCGAGGGAACCGTGGTGGAGGGGGATCAGCGCGGCCGCGAGCTCGGCTTCCCGACCGCCAACATCGTCCCTGACGACCGGCTCGCGATCCCCGGCCACGGCGTCTACGCGGCCTTCGCAAACGGCGCTCCGGCCGCCGTCAACGTCGGCGTGCGGCCAACCTTCGAGACCGGCCGCGGGGTGCTGATAGAGGCCCACCTGATCGACGGCGAGGACGACCTCTACGGGGCCACCCTGCGGGTCGCGTTCGTCGAGCGCCTGCGCGGCGAGAGGCGCTTTGCGGGGGTCGAGGAGCTGATCGCCCAGATGCGGACCGACGTCGAGGACGCCAAGCGGGTCTGTGCTAGCTTCCAACGGCCGTGACCCTCGCCGGGTGCACGGCGCTTTTTGCGATGAGCCTGACCAAGGAACAGAAGACCGAGCTGATCGGCAAGTACGGGCGCTCCAACGGCGACACCGGCTCCGCCGAGGTGCAGATCGCGCTGACCACCGAGCGGATCAACGAACTGACCGGCCACCTGCGCGAGCACGGCAAGGACCACCACTCCCGCCGCGGCCTCCTGATGCTGGTCGGCAAGCGCCGCCGCATGCTGCGCTACCTGGAGCGCAACGACATCGAGCGCTACCGCGCCCTGGTCGCCGAGCTCGGCCTCCGCAGGTAGGCTCCATGGTCGCTCCGGTATCCCCGCTCGCCGGGCGCTTTCCGCGGCGGCCCTGTACTCTCCTCGATGAAAGAGAACGAGAGTTCTGAAAGCAATTGGCCGCCAACCGGGTGGCCGGAGATAGGACAACTAAATGAGCATGTTTGACGTTAGCCGCGTTTCGGTGGATGTCGGCGATGGCCAGATTTCCTTCGAGACGGGCAAGCTCGCCAAGCAGGCGGGCGGCTCCGTGGTCGTGCAGTCCGGAGACACGATGGTGCTCTGCACCGCGACGATGGGCAACCTGCGCGACGTGGACTTCCTTCCCCTCACCGTCGACGTCGAGGAGCGGATGTACGCCGCGGGCAAGATCCCCGGCTCGTTCTTCCGTCGCGAGGGGCGCGCCGGAGAGAAGGCGACGCTGACCGCGCGGATGATCGACCGCCCGATCCGCCCGCTGTTCCCGAAGGGCTGGCACCACGAGACCCAGATCGTCGCCACCCCGCTTTCCGTGGATCACGTCCATCCCTACGACAGCCTCGCCATGAACGGCGCCTCCGCGGCCCTGGCGATCTCCCCGATCCCCGTCGCCGCCCACGTCGGCGCGGTGCGGGTCGGCAAGCTCGACGGCGAGTTCGTCGTCAACCCGTCCGAGGAGCGCTCCGAGGAGCTGGAGCTGGACCTGATCGTCGCCGGCACCGAGGAGGCGATCCTGATGGTCGAGGCGGGCGCCGACGGCGTCACCGAGGCGGAGATCCTCGACGCCCTCGACATCGCCCACGGTGAGATCAAGAAGCTCTGCGCGGCGATGCAGGAGCTGGCCGACAAGGCCGGCAAGGAGAAGCTCGAGGTCGAGGCGCCCGAGGTCGACGCGGGCCTGCTGGAGGAGATCCGCTCCGGTTTCGGCGCCAAGATCGACGAGGCCACCTCGATCAAGGAGAAGCTGGCCCACCAGGACGCCGCCGGGGCGGTCAAGGAGGAGGTGCTGGAGGCGCTGGCGCCGGCCGGCGAGGACGGCGAGCCCGACCCCGAGCGGCAGGCCGAGGCGGCCGCCGCCTTCTCGAAGCTGGAGAGGGAGATCATCCGCAAGCGGATCGCGGTCGACAAGAAGCGCCCCGACGGCCGCGCCCAGGACGAGATCCGGCCGATCGAGTGCGAGGTGGACCTCGCCCCGCGCGTGCACGGCTCGGCGCTCTTCACCCGCGGTGAGACGCAGATCCTCTCCAACGTTGCGCTGGGCACGACGCGCATGGACATGCGCCTCGACACGCTCGGCCTGGCGACCACGAAGCGGTTCTGGCACCACTACAACTTCCCGCCCTTCTCGGTCGGGGAGGCGGGCTTCATGCGCGGCCCGAAGCGCCGCGACATCGGCCACGGCGCGCTCGCCGAGCGGGCGCTGGCGCCGACGATCCCCGGGGAAGAGGACTTCCCCTACGTGCTCCGGATCGTCTCGGAGACGCTGGAGTCCAACGGCTCCTCGTCGATGGGCTCGGTCTGCGCGTCCTCGATGGCGCTGCAGGCGGCCGGGGTGCCGGTCACGGCGCCGGTCGCCGGCATCGCGATGGGGCTGATCAAGGAGGGCGACGACTACATCGTCCTCACCGACATCGTCGGCGTCGAGGACCACCTCGGCGACATGGACTTCAAGGTCGCCGGCACGTCGGAGGGGATCACCGCCCTGCAGATGGACATCAAGATCACCGGCGTCACCCTCGAGATCCTCCGCGATGCGTTGGCCCAGGCCAACGAGGGGCGCCGGCTGATCCTCGGCAAGATGGCCGAGGCGATCGACGGCCCGCGTGAGATGCTCTCCCAGTACGCGCCGCGGATCGAATCGATCAAGATCGACCCCGAGAAGATCGGCGCGGTGATCGGCAAAGGCGGCGAAACGATTCGCGGGCTCTGCGAGGAGTTCGAAGCGGAGATCGACGTCGAAGACGACGGCACGGTGCGGATCTACGCGCCGAGCGGCTCCCTGGTCGAAGCCTGCGTGTCCCGGGTCGAGTCGATGACCAAGGAGGCCGAGGTCGGCGATCGCTATAACGCGGCCAAGGTGGTGAAGACGACCACCTTCGGCGCCTTCGTCGAGCTGGTCAAGGGCACCGACGGCCTGCTCCACATATCCAACGTGAAGCCTGGCGAACGGGTCGACTCGGTCGACGACGTGCTGAGCGCGGGCGAGGAGATCGACGTCACCGTGGCCGAGGTCGACCGCGAGCGCGGCCGGATCGGGTTGCGCCTCTCCGACGACCCCTCGATCGCGGGCAAGAGCGCCGAGGAGCTGGCCGCGGTCGGCACCGGCACCGGTGACGGCGGCGGCCGTCGCGGCGGGCGGGACGGCCGCCAGCGCCGCGAGGGCGGCGACCGCGAGCGGCGCCGTTAAGAGTTGAGCGCAGCCAGGCTCACCGAGCTGGGCTCGGGCGTCCGGGTCGTCACCGAGGAGGTTCCCTCGGTGCGATCCGTGGCGCTCGGCCTCTGGGTGCGCACAGGCTCGCGCAACGAGACCCCCGCCCGGGCGGGGGTCTCGCACCTCCTCGAGCACCTGCTGTTCAAGGGGACGGCGCGCTTCTCGGCGATCGAGATCTCCGAGCGCCTCGACGGGCTCGGCGCCGCCGTGAACGCCGCCACCGGCAAGGAGACGACCCACCTGCACGCCCGCTTCCTCGACGAGCACACCGAGGAGGTCTTCGACCTGCTGGCCGAGATGCTGCTCGCCCCGACCTACCCCGAGGTCGACTCCGAGCGCGAGGTCGTGCTGGAGGAGATCGCGATGTACGAGGACGAGCCGCAGGACCGCGTCCACGACTTCCTCGCCGGCGCGGTCTTCGGCAAACACCCTCTGGGTCGCCGCGTGCTGGGCGAGGCGGGGGTGATCGCCTCGATCCCGGTGCCGGAGATCGACGCCTACCACCGGGGCCGGTACACGGGCGCCAATGTCGTGGTCGGCGCCGCCGGCCATCTCGAGCACGAGCGGATCGCCGACCTGGCGGGTCGCTTGGTCTCTCCGCCCACTGACGGGACGGAGGCGGGACCCGTGGCCGAGCCGGACCAGTCGGCGCGGGTGCGCTTCCACGAGAAGGACACCGAGCAGTACCACATCTGCTTCGGCGCGCCCGGGATAACCCGCGCCGACGAGCGCCGTTATGCGCTGACCGTGCTCGACTCGATCTTCGGCGGCTCGACCTCGTCGCGCCTCTTCCGGGAGGTTCGCGAGAAGCGCGGCCTCGCCTACTCGATCGGTTCCTACAACGAGCTGTACACGGACTCGGGGCTGATCGCGACCTATGTCGGCACCCGCGAGGAGAACATCGAGGAGGCCTGCTCGATCATCGGCGCCGAGCTGGAGCGGCTGCGCACCGAGCCGGTCTCCGCCGAGGAGCTGAGCCGCGCCAAGGAGAGCATCAAGGGCCGCCTCGTCCTCTCCTCGGAGTCGACATCGGCGCGGATGGCGCGGATCTCCCGCGTCACGCTGTTCGGGCTGCCGAGCGACACGCTGGACGAGATGCTCGTCAAGGTGGACGCCGTCAGCGTCGGGGACCTGACCGAGCTGGCCGCCGAGCTGTACGGGGCCGAGCGGCTTTCCGCCGCCTGCGTGGGGCGCGGCGAGGACTACTTCCGCAGGGCGCTGGCACCGGTCAGCGAAGCCCTGGTGGCGGCATGATTGGCGTCGTCGCGTCCGGCGCCGCGGGGCGGATGGGGCAGGCGGTCTGCGAGGCGGTCGAGGGCGCCGAGGGTATGGACCTCGTGGCGAAGGCCGATCCGGCACTCGGGGTCGAGCTGGCCGCGGTGCTCGGCAAGGCCGACGTCGCCGTCGACTTCACCACACCGGACGCGGCCGCCGGCAACGTCCGCGCCTGCCTGGAGGCGGGCGTCCACGCGGTGGTCGGGACGACCGGCTTCGACCTCGAGGCGCTGCGCGAGGCGGCCGAGGCGGCCGGCGGCGCCAACTGCTTCGTCGCCCCCAACTTCGCGATCGGCGCGGTGCTGCTGATGGAGGCCGCGCGGCTCATCGCCCGCCAGATGCCCGAGTGCGAGATCGTCGAGCTTCACCACGATCGCAAGCTCGACGCGCCCTCGGGGACGGCGAAGCGCACCGCCGAGCTGATCCGCGAGGCGGGCGGCAACGTCCACGAGCCGATCCACTCGGTGCGCCTGCCCGGCCTGGTCGCCCACCAGGAGGTCATCTTCGGCGGCGAGGGGCAGACTCTCTCGCTGCGGCACGACTCGATCGACCGCCGCTCCTTCATGCCGGGTGTCCTGCTTGCCGTGCGCAGGGTCGCCGACCTTCCCGACCGTTTCACGGTCGGCCTCGAGAAGCTGCTCTAGAGCTGGGTACCCTGACGGCGATGGCGGCGATCCGCGGGGTGATCACGGCGATGGCGACGCCCTTCGACGAGGGCGGTGGGGTCGACGAGGCCGCGGCGCGGCGACTCGCCGCTCACCTGGTCGAGCACGGCTCCCACGGAGTCGTCGTGGCGGGCACGACCGGTGAGTCGCCGACCCTCGACGACGAGGAGAAGCTGGCGCTGCTGCGGGCGGTTCGCGACGAGCTGGGCGACGACGCCCTGGTCGTCTGCGGCACCGGCTCCAACGACACCCGCCACTCCCGCGAGCTGACCAAGGCGGCGGCGGCGGCCGGCGCGGACGCGGGGCTGGTCGTCACCCCCTACTACAACAAGCCGAACCGGGCCGGCCTGCGGGCTCACTTCGAGGCGGTCGCGGAGGCGGCGCCGGAGCTGCCGCTGATCATCTACAACATCCCCTCGCGGGTCGTGGTCAACCTGGACCCCGCCTTCCTCAGCGAGCTGTCCTCGATCGAGAACGTGGTCGCGGTCAAGCAGGCCAACGACGACGAGCTGGGGCCGGTCGAGGGGATGGCTGTGCTGGCCGGCAACGACGGGACGTTCCTGCCGATGCTGGAGCTTGGCGGCGCTGGCGGCATCCTCGTCTCCTCCCACATCGTCGGCAGCCGGATGCGGGAGATGTGGGACGCGGCGCAAGGCGGAGACCTGGTCCGGGCGGGGGAGGTAGACGCCGAGTTGCGCCCCGTCTACGAGGCGCTTTCGGTCACCAACCCGGTGCCGCTGAAGGCGGCGCTGGAGATGCTCAGCCTGGCTCCGGGGCGGCTGCGACTGCCGCTGGTCCCCGCTGACGAGGAGCAGAGGGCGGCGGTGCGGGCCGCCCTGGAGAGCGCCGGCGTGCCGGTGACCCCCGTGGGCCGATGAGCAAGAAGCTGCGAGTGCTCCCGCTCGGCGGGCTGGGAGAGATCGGCAAGAACATGACCGTGATCGAGTACGACGGGCGGATCGTCGTGGTCGACACCGGGCTGATGTTCCCGACCGCCGAGATGCTCGGGATCGACCTCGTCCTGCCCGACTTCTCCTACCTGCGCGATCGCGCCGACGACATCGAGGCGATCGTTCTCACCCACGGGCACGAGGACCACGTCGGCGCGCTGCCCTACGTGCTGCGCGAGATCGGCGCGCCACCGGCTATCTACGGAGGGTTGCTGACGATCGGGATGGTCCGCTCCAAGCTCGACGAGCACAAGCTCGCCGCCGCGCCGCTGCAGGAGCTGCCGGCGGGGGAGAAGGTGCGGGCCGGCCCGTTCGAGCTGGAGCTGGTCCACCTCGCGCACTCGATCCCCGATGCGCGCGGGGTCATCCTCACGACCGAGCTGGGCTCGATGCTGATGACGGGTGACTACAAATTCGACCAGACGCCGGTCGACGGCCGCCCCTCGGACATCTCCCGCCTCGCCGAGCTGGGGCGCGACGGGCTGTTGCTGCTCTGCGGCGACTCGACCAACGCCGACCGGCCCGGGATCGCGCCGTCGGAGTCAAGCGTCGGCCCGGCGCTGCTGGAGACGTTCTCGAGCTGCGAGGGCCGCATCGTCGTCACCTCCTTCGCCTCCAACATCCACCGCGTCCAGCAGGTGATCGACGCGGCCGTGAAGCTGGATCGCCGGGTGGCGCTGGTCGGCCGCTCGATGCGCAAGAACTTCAACATCGCCTCCAACCTGGGGATCGCCGGCGCGCCCTCGGGGCTCTTCATCCAGCCGCGCGAGATCGAGGACTTCCCCGACGAGAAGGTGGTCGTGATCTCGACCGGAAGCCAGGGCGAGCCGCTCTCGGCCCTGCGGCGGATGGCCAACAACGACCACCGCGACGTGGAGCTGCACTCAGGCGACACGGTCGTCTTCGCGGCGACCCCGGTGCCCGGCAACGAGCGCGCCGTCAACGAGACGATCGACCGCATCTACGAGATCGGCGCCTCGGTGGTGACCGCGGAGGAGGCGCCGATCCACGCTTCCGGGCACGGCTGGCAGGAGGAGCTGAAGCTGATGCTCAACCTGACCAAGCCGCGCTACGTGTTCCCGGTCCACGGCGACTTCCAACGGCTGCGGCGGCACGCCGAGCTGGCCCACGCGGTCGGAGTCGACCCCGACGACGTCTTCCAGGGCCGCAACGGCCTGCCGCTGGAGATCGACGAGCGCGGCGCTCGCTTCGGCGAGGCGGTCCACTCCGGCGTGATCTTCGTCGACGGGGTCGACCTCGGCGAGCCGGACGAGGCGGCGCTGCGCGACCGCAGGACCATCTCGGCCGACGGCATCTTCATCGTCGTCGCCACGATCTCCTCCGACGACGGCGCCGTCGTCGCCGACCCCGAGGTGATCTTCCGCGGCGTGCCCTTTCTCGCAGAGGTGGACGGCTTGGTCGAAGAGCTGCGGAACGCGGTCGAGGACTCTCTGGAGGATGCCGCCGAGGCGGGCATCCGCGAACTGCACCTGATCCAGGAGAACCTCCACGACGCAGTCGCCAAGCTCGTCTACGAGAAGCTGCGCCGCCGGCCGATGGTGCTGCCGGTCGTGGTCGAGGTCTAGTAGATAGTCGGGCCTGCCGGGGAAGTGTTGGGGAGAGAACCCCGGCAGGCCCGTTGTGTCTCGTCCACGGGGGAACCTAGGGAGGGGCGCTAAAGGGGGTCTAAAGCGGGTGTAATTCCTTTCTTAGGCCTGCTCAGCGGCAGGCGGACCCGGAACAGCGCCCCTCCCGGATCGGACTCGGCTGCCTCGACCGTGCCGCCGTGGGAGGTGGCCACCGAGCGGACTATGGCGAGGCCGAGGCCGGTGCCGGGGCCGACGGCGGTGTCGGCGGGCCCGTCGCCGCGGACGAAGCGATCGAAGACCTGGGTGCGCAGATCGGGCGGGATGCCCGGGCCGTCGTCGGACACCTCGAGGACGGCATCGGGGCCCTTGGCGCGAAGGCGCAGCTCGATCCGCGAGCCGGAGGGCGTGTGGCGGGCGGCGTTGTCGAGCAGGTTGAGCACCATCCGGTGCAGCTCGTCGGGGTTGCCCTCCACCGGGAGCTGGCGGTCGTTCTCGACCCGCAGCTCGCGGTCGCCCATCACCGGGGCCGCCTCGGCCGCGGCGTCGTCAGCCAGCTCGGCGAGATCGCAACGGCGGCGCTTGCCGATCCGCCCGGCATCGGCGCGGGCGAGCAGCAGCAGGTCGGCGACCAGCTGGCTCATCCGGTGCGAGGAGCGCAGGGCCGAGTCGACCATCGCCCGGTCGTCCTCCTGCCCCGGCCCCTGCAGCGAAGCCTGGAGCAGCTCCAGGTTGGCGAGGGTGCTGGTCAGGGGGGTGCGCAGCTCGTGCGAGGCGTCGGCGACGAACTCGCGCTGTTTCTTCATCGCGGTCTCGCGCTCTGCCCGGGCCGCGTCCAGGGAGCGGAGCATCTGCTCGAGGGTGCGGGCCAACTCGCCGACCTCGTCGTCCACCTTCGGCTCCGGCATCTGGCGGGAGGGGTCGCCGGTCTCGGCGATCCGGCGCGCCGTCGCGGTCAGCGAGGAGACCGGCCGCATCGCACGGCCGGCGATCGCCAGCCCCGCCATGCTGGCGAGCAGCGTGCCGCCAAGCACGCCGGCAGCGATGAACAGCCAGAGGCGGTCGATCGCCGCGTCGATCTGCCCGAAGCTGCGCCCGTACTGGACGTATCCCGTCAGGCCGCCTACGCTGCCGCCGATCCGCGCCGTGGCGACCCGCATCCCGCCGATCTCGGCGACACCCTGGCGCGGCGGGCCGAGGCTGGCTGCATTGGTGCTCTGGGTCAGCAGCGCGCCATCGGAGTTGAAGACGCGGACCGTCGCGTCATGGGGCAGCGCGAAGTCATCGAGCCCCGGCCCGCGGATCAGGTAGGAGCCGGTCGGCGTGTCGACGATCCGCAGTTCCGCCGCCAGGGTTTGCACGGCGCCGCGCACCTCTTGGTTGAAGTCGCTTCGGATCCGCTGCGTCGCGACCCCGCCGATCACCGCGCCGAAGGTGAGCAGGATCGCCAAGGTCAGCCCGGCCGAGGCGGTGGCGAGGCGCCAGCGCACCGGCCAGCTGCGCGGGCGCAGCCGGCGGCGAGGAGACGACAGCCCCGGATCGCTGCCATACGGCGTCCTCAGTCGCCCGAATAGCGCCGCTATTCGGGCGCCCTGCGTTCTTGCCTGGCGGCGCCTGGGCCTCGTCATCTCCCGGTCACCGTCACCAGACAGGGCACTACTCCTTGAGCACGTAGCCGGCGCCGCGCTTGGTGTGGAGAAGGCGGGGCTCGCCGCCGGCCTCCAGCTTGCGGCGCAGGTTGGAGACGAAGACGTCGACCGTGTTGGTCGCCGCCGTCGGGTCGTAGCCCCAGACCTCGTCGAGCAGCCGCTCCCGCGAGACCACGAGGCGCTCGTTGCGCATCAGGTGCTCGAGCAGCTCGAACTCGCGGTTGGTCAGCTCGACCTCCCGCTCGCCGTGCCGCACCTCGCGGGTGTCGGGGTTGAGCAGCAGGTCGCCGACGCTCAGCGTGGCGGCGCCGCGCGGCGGCCGGCGGCGCAGCAGGGCCCGGATCCGCGCCAGCAGCTCCCGCCGCTCGAACGGCTTCACCAGGTAGTCGTCGGCGCCGCTGTCGAGGCCGTCGACCCGGTCCTCGGTCTCCGTCCGCGCGGTCAGCATCAGGATCGGGACGTCGCTGTCGGCCCGCAGCCGCCGGCAGACCTCGACCCCGTCGAGGCGCGGCAAGCCGAGGTCGAGCACGACGAGGTCGGGGGCGAAGCCGGCCGCGGCGTCGAGGGCGTCGATGCCGTCGGCCGCGGTGTGCACCTCGTAGCCCTCGCCGCGCAGCGAGCGTCGCAGCACGTCGGCGATCTCGGCGTCGTCCTCGACGACGAGCACCCGTCCCCCTGCCGGATCGGCGGTGACTGTCTGCATCGTCACCGATCTTAGCCTGGTGGGAACGGGGGCAGGCAGGGGTTCCGCTTAACTTTTTCGCCGGGAACGGGGCGTCTCTCGCCAAATCGCCGGTGCGAAAAAGTACAAGACGCTTCACCCCCACCTGCCCCCGTTCCCTGAAGCTGGCGTGGGGCTGGGGGGCGGATCGGGTGGGGGTTCCGCTTAACTTTTTCGGTGGGCCTTTGGGAACTGGCTGTGGGCGGATTGCCGAAAAAGTACAAGACGCTCCACCCTCACCCGATCCGCCCCACGCGGGGCCGGGCAGATTCGCGTCTGAGGCTGGTGCGTTCGCACTTCTGCCCGCATACCGGGAAGAAGTGCGAACGCAGGGCTGGTGGGGCGGGCGTCGAAACGGATGAGCATGTTCGTGCGTAAGAAGCGCGGGGCGTCTGCGCGGCGATCCAAGGGGAAGGCGAGAGCGAAGCCTCGCCTGCCGAGGCCGCACCTGCCGCATCGCCTCGAGCAGCGGCATCTGGACCTGATCGGGCTCTTCCTGATCGCCGCTGGCGTCTACCTCACCTTTGTCCTCTTCTTCGGCTGGGACGGCGGCAAGGTCGGCTACGGGGTCGAGACCGGCCTCGCCTACCTGTTCGGCGAAGCGGGGGCGCGGATCGCGACTGTGCTGATGCTCGTGATCGGCGGCGTGCTGGTGACCGGGACCTCGATCTCGGCGATCTTCCGCGGTCTCGGCCGGGGCCTGCGCCGTGCCTTCCTCGGCGGGCGCGGAGTGACGCAGACACTGGCCAAGAGCCGCGACGCTCGCCGCGAGGCGAAGACGTCCGCCTTCGAGACCCGGGCCGGGCCGACCGACGTGATGAGCGCCTACCCCGACGAGGACAAGCTCGAACCGACGGTCGCCCCGGCCGACAACGAGTTCGACCACGATGTCTACGACAGCGCTGGCGACGAAATCGCAGATCAGGCGGGTCAAGGTTTCCAGGGCGACGGCTCATCTGCCGGCGGCGGACGCGGAGCGGGGCAGCCGCCGGGTGATCAGGACCCCGATGACCGCCCCGAGGCGCCTTCCCTGACCCCGATGGGCCAGAAGCGCGGCGTCACCACCTCCGAGGAGATCGACTACCGGCCGCCCCCCGCCAAGGTGCTGGAGAAGGGCCGCAGCGACAGGGGGCCCGACCGGCACGACCACGAGGCGGTCAGCCGCAAGCTGGTCGAGGCACTCGGCCACTTCGGGGTCGAGGCGAAGATCGTCGGAATCGTCAGCGGCCCCCACGTCTCCCGCTACGAGCTGCGGCTGGCGCCCGGCACCAAGGTGAAGAAGGTGACCGAGCTGGCCAACGACCTCGCCTACGCGCTGGCCTCCACGGAGATCCGCATCCTGGCGCCGATCCCCGGCAAGCAGGCGGTCGGGGTCGAGGTGCCGAACACGCGCCGCCGCATCGTCCGGCTCGGCGACATCTACGCGGGCCGCCCGGAGAAGACCTCGCCGCTGGTCGCCTGGCTGGGCAGGGGGATCGACGGCAACGCGGTCTGGACCGACCTGGCGAAGATGCCCCACGTACTGGTCGCCGGCACGACCGGCTCGGGCAAGTCGGGATGCGTCAACGCGATCCTCTCCTCGATCCTGATGCAGGCCTCGCCCAACGACGTGCGCCTGGTGCTGGTCGACCCGAAGCAGGTCGAGCTGAACCACTATGAGCACGTGCCGCACCTGCTGACGCCGGTCGTCACCTCGCCGCGCCTCGCCGCCAACGTGCTCGCCAACCTGATCGGCGAGATGGAGAGCCGCTACGGGATCATGGGCGAGGCGCGCTGCCGCAACCTCAGCGAGCTGAACCGGGCCCGGGCGAAGACGGGCGAGGCGTCGCTGCCCCACGTCCTCTGCGTGATCGACGAGCTCGCCGACCTGATGATGGTCGCCCCGGCCGAGGTCGAGGACTCGATCATCCGGCTCGCCCAGAAGTCTCGCGCCACCGGCATCCACCTGGTGCTGGCGACGCAGCGGCCCTCCACCGACATCATCACCGGCACGATCAAGGTCAACATTCCGGCCCGGATCGCCTTCGCCGTCTCCTCGCAGACCGACTCGCGGGTGATCCTCGACCAGGGCGGGGCGGAGGCCCTGCTCGGGCAGGGCGACATGCTCTTCCGCGGCGCCGGGACCTCGAAGCTGCAGCGGATCCAGGGGGCGTTCGTCACCGAGGACGAGATTGCCCGGATCACCACCCACTGGGCCAAGCAGGGGGAGCCGGAGTTCGAGGCGGAGCTGCTGGAGTCCCGCGAGGAGGTCGCCGACGAGGGCGCCGAGGGCGATTTCGATCCCGACAGCGACGATTTGCTCGACGAGGCAATCCGCCTCGCGGTGCAGACCGAGACCGCCTCGGTCTCGATGATCCAGCGCCGCCTCCGGGTCGGCTACACGCGGGCGGGCCGCCTGATCGACATGCTGGAGCGGCGCGGCGTGATCTCCGGCTACGAAGGCTCGAAGCCGCGCCAGGTGCTGATCACCGAGGCCGATCTCGCCCGCGTCATCGGGCCCGAGACCCCCAACGAGCCCGTCGGGGTCGACGCCGAGGACACCGCGTAGCGCCGCTTCTTATGCGCGGATCGGCGCGCCCAGCGTCCGGCGGATCGCGGCCTCAGCTTCCGAGTGCCTCGGCCGGAGCCCCTTCGGGCTCTTCCTCGGCCGGCTCGGACTCCGGCGGCAGCTCGCCGCCGCGCTTGGTGCCGGCGATCAGCTCGTCGGACGCCCTGCCCTTCGGGATGAAGCCGGACTTCATCCCGAAGTAGACGGCCTGGGGGTGGTGGGCGACGATCGCCACCGTCGACTGCTCGGGCATCACGGCGTGGCCCCCGGAGAGGGTCATCCCGATCTCCTCCAGGCCCAGCAGCCGCCAGACCTTTTCGTGCTCGGACTGGTCGGGGCAGGCGGGGTAGCCCCATGAGTAGCGGCGGCCCTGGTCGCGCTCGATGCCGAGGTCGCGCCGTGCCTCGGAGTGCAGCCACTCGGCCAGGCCCTCGGCCGACTGCACGCCGACGCCGTGGACGTAAAGCTGCTCGGCGAACTCGCCTTCGCGCTCCAGCCGCGCGGTCAGCTCGGTCACCTCGGGGCCGGCCGTGACTCCCTGCAGCGCCACCACGTCGCGCTGGCCCGACTCCAGCGGGCGGAAGAAGTCGGCGAGGCAGATCCGGTCGTGCTTGGGCTGGCGCGGGAAGACGAGGCGCTCCAGCTCGCGCTCGGGCTCGGAGGGGTCGAAGACGACCAGCTCGTTGCCGTCGGTGGCGCAGGGGAAGTAGCCGAGCCGCGCCCGCGGGCGCAGGTAGTCCTGCTCGCGCCACATCCGCTCCAGCCGCGGCGCGAAGCCCTCCTCCTCGCCGTCGCCCTCGACCAGCGCCCGCCACGCCTCGCCCTTGACGCCGCGCCCGCCCCAGTGCAGCTTGAAGAGGACGTGGCGGTCGAGGTAGGGGAAGACCCCGTCGAGGTCGATCTCCACCTCGCGCACGCCCCAGAAGGGCGGCGTGGGGACCGGCGTGTCGGTGCGCGCCGAGGAGCGGACGCTGTCGTCGCTGGTCGGCGGCGCGTCGTCGACCGCGACCGGCTTCTCGCGGAGCTGCTTCGCCTCGCCGCGGATCCGCTCGACCAGCGCCTCGTGGGCCTCCGCGTCGATCAGCGCGTCCATCGTGTCGAGCCCCTGGAAGGCGTCCTTGCAGTAGAAGACGCCCGGCTCGTAGACCTCGTCCGAATCTTTGCCGAGCGGGTAGAGGGTGCGGCGGCCGAAGTCGCGGTTGATCGCGGCGCCGCCGATCAGCACCGGGAAGCCGAGGTCGCGTTGGTGCAGCTCCTGCACGCAGATCGGCATCTGCTTCGAGGTCGAGACGAGCAGGGCGGAGAGGCCGATCGCGTCGGCGCCGTTCTCCACGGCCGCGTCGATGATCGTGTCGACGGGCACCTGCTTGCCGAGGTCGATCACCGTGTAGCCGTTGTTGGTGAGGATCGTGTTGACCAGCGACTTGCCGATGTCGTGCACGTCGCCGAACACGGTCGCGATCACCACCTTGCCCTTGGTGTGGCCCTCGATCTGCTCCAGGTAGTTCTCCAGCCGCGCCACGGCACGTTTCATCACTTCGGCCGACTGCAGGACGAACGGCAGGATCAGCTCGCCGGCGCCGAACTTGTCGCCGACCTCCTTCATCGCCGGCAGCAGCACCTCGTTCAGAGTCGGCACGGCGCCGATCTTCTCGTTCGAGCGGTCGATCCAGTCCTCGACGCCGTCCTTGCGGCGGCGCAGGATGTGCCAGTGCAGGGCCTCCTCCGGCTCCATCCCCTCGGTCGGGTCGGCGCCCTCCTCCTCGGCCTCCTCGCCCTTCGCCTCGAAGTGGGCGATGAAGCGCTCCAGCGCGTCCTCACGCCGGTTGAAGACGAGGTCGTCGGTCAGCTCTCGCTCTTCGTCGGAGATCTCCGCGTAGGGGGTGATGTGGTTGGGGTTGACCATCGCCAGGTCGAGGCCGGCCTCGACGCAGTGGTGCAGGAAGACCGAGTTGAGGACGGCGCGCGGGCGCGGCGAGACGCCGAAGGAGACGTTGGAGACGCCGAGCGAGGTCTTCACGCCTGGGATCTCGGCCTTGATCCGGCGGATCCCCTCGATCGTCTCGACCGCTGCGGGCTTCCACTCCGCCTCGCCGGTGGTCAGGGTGAATGTGAGCGCGTCGAAGATCAGCGCCTCGGGGTCGAGGCCGTGCTCGGTGCAGGCGAGGTCGCGGATGCGCTTCGCGATCTCGACCTTGCGCTCCGCTGTCTTCGCCATCCCGACCTCGTCGATGGTCAGCGCGATCAGCGCCGCGCCGTGCGCCTTCGCGAGCGGCACGACGACGTCGGCCTTCTCGCGGCCCGCCTCGAGGTTGATCGAGTTGACGATCGCCCGCCCGGGGATCTGCTCCAGCGCCGCCCGGATCACCTCCGGCTCGGTCGAGTCGACCTGGATCGGGGTGGGCTGGGTCAGTGAGATCCCCTTCACGACCGCGGCCATCTGCTCGTCCTCGTCCTGACGCTCGGTCAGCGCCACGCAGACGTCGAGCACGTGGGCGCCGCCGGTCACCTGGTCTTCGGCGATCTGGACGAGGCCGTCGTAGTCGTCGGCGAGCAGCAGCTCCTTCGCCTTGCGCGACCCCTGCGAGTTGACCCGCTCGCCGACCAGGGTCGGGCGCGGCTCCTGGACGAGCGGGGTGGAGGTCATCATCGACGAGACCCGGGCCGGCCCGGGCGCCGGGCGTTCGCCGGGCAGGCGGCCCTCGACCCGCTCGCGGATCGCGGCGATGTGCTCGGGAGTCGTCCCGCAGCAGCCGCCGACGATGCCGACCCCGTAGCGCTCGACGAACTCGCCCAGGGTCGCGGCGAGCGGCTCGGGCTCCGCGGGGAAGATCGTCTCGCCGTCGGGCCCCTGCAGGGGCAGTCCCGCGTTGGGGATGCAGTGGACGGGCAGCGGGCTGTTCTCGCCCAGGTAGCGGATCGCGTCGCGCATGTCCTCGGGCCCGGTCGAGCAGTTGAGCCCGATCACGTCGATGTCGAGCGCGGTGAGCGTGGTCAGCACAGCCTGGATGTCGGTGCCGAGCAGCATCTTGCCGCCCTGCGGCAGCAGCGAGACGCTGGCCTGGATCGGCAGCGCCCGGCCGCTCGCCTCGAACGCCTGCCGAGCGCCGGAGATCGCCGCCTTCACCTCGAGGATGTCCTGCGCGGTCTCGACGATGATCAGGTCGGCGCCGCCCTCGACGAGGCCGCTGGCCTGCTCGGCGAAGACCTCGACCAGCTTGGCGAAGGAGATATCGCCCAGGGTCGGGTCGGTGGAGGCCGGCAGGAAGCCGGTCGGCCCGATCGAGCCGGCGACGAAGCGCTCCTCGCCCGCCGCCTTTCGGGCTATCCGCGCCGCCTCGGCATTGATCTCGGGCGTGTGCTCGCCGAGCCCCCACTCTTCGAGCTTCAGCCGCGACCCCTGGAAGGTGTCGGTCTCGACCACCTCGGCGCCGGCATCCAGCATCGAGGTGTGTACGCCCTCGATCACGTCGGGGCGGTTGAGCACCAGCGCCTCGTGGCACTTGCCCTGCAGGCCGCCGTAGTCGGCCTCGGTCAGGTCGAACTGCTCCAGGGTCGCGCCCATGCCGCCGTCGAAGACGACGATGCGCTCCTTGATCGCCGCTATGTAGTCGCGCTCAGCCATGACCAAAAGAGGCTACCGAGGCGGGTCTGGATCGCTGGGCGGCGTCAGCCGCGCAGGCCGAGGCGGCGGCGCCAGTCGCGGGCGTTGAAGGCGCGGGCGATGCGGACGATCAGGCCGCGGCGGCTCTTCGTGTAGGGGTACCAGGTGGGCTCGCGCTTGCCGCCGAAGCGGGTGATCACCACCGACTCGGTGCGGCAGTACTTCTTGATCCCCGGCTCGCCGTGGCGGTAGCCGATCCCCGACTCCTTCCAGCCACCCATCGGCACATCGGTGGCGAAGTAGTTGACGAGCACGTCGTTGACGTTGACCGCGCCGCACTCGACCCGGCGGGCGACCCGCTCGGCCCGCTCCTTCTCGCCGAAGACCGAGCCCGAGAGGCCGTAGCGACTGTCGTTGGCGAGCCGCAGCGCCTGCTCGGAGTCGCGCACCTTCATCACCCCGACCACCGGGCCGAAGGTCTCGTCGCGCATCACCTTCATCGAGTGGTCGACGCCGACCAGCACGGTCGGCTCGAAGTAGTCGCCCGGCCCCTCGGCGCGGCGCCCTCCGGTCAGCGCCTTGGCGCCGCTCGCCAGCGCGTCGCCGACGTGGTCCTCGACGATCGCCGACTGCTTGGGGGAGGTCATCGCGCCGATCTCCTTGCAGTCTCTTGCGTCGTCCGCCCCCTGGCGCAGCTTGCCGACCTCGGCGGTCAGCTTCGCCACGAACTCGTCGTAGACGGGCTCCTCGACGTAGATCCGCTCGACCGACATGCAGACCTGACCCGAGTTCATCATCCCGCCCCAGGCCGCGGCGTTGACGGCGCGGTCGAGGTCTGCGTCGGAGAGGACGATCATCGGGTCCTTGCCGCCCAGCTCGAGGCTGACCGGAGTGAGTGTGTCGGCGGCCCGGGCCATCACCCTGCGCCCGGTCCGGTCGGAGCCGGTGAACTGGACGAAGTCGACCTCGTCGACCAGGGCGCCGCCGGTCTCGCCGACGCCCTGCACGCAGGCGAGCACGTCGGGCCCGCCGATCTCCTCCCGCCAGGCCTCGACGACCTCGGCCAGGCCCAGCGGCGTGAACTCCGAGGGCTTGATCACGACCGCGGCGCCCGCCTGCATCGCCGGGACCGCATCGCCCAGGGAGAGGATCAGGGGGAAGTTCCAGGGGCTGATGATGCCGACCACGGGGTGGGGCCGGTACTGGACACGCAGCTTCTTGGCGGCGAGCAGGGGGGTGTGGGGGCGGACGCTCTCCTCGCCGATGAACTTGGCCGCCTTCGTCCCGTAGAAGTTGATCAGGTCGGCGAGGTAGACGGGCTCGTTGGAGGCGTCGGCGCGGACCTTGCCGGTCTCGGCCTGCATCGTGTCGAGCACCCGGTCGGAGTTGTCGAGCAGCCAGTCGCGCAGGCGGCCGAGCCAGCGGTAGCGGCCCTCGATCCCGAGCGCCTCCCACTCGGGCTGGTTGGCGCGGACCCGGGCGACGGTGGCGGCGACGCTCTGCGGGGAGTCGATCGCGACGCTGGCGATCTTCGCCCCGGTTGCCGGGTTGAGGACCTCCAACTGGTCTGCTGCATCGCCGCCCGGGCCGCTGTTGGTCGCCTTCGTGCTCGACTGCGCAGTTCCGCTCTCCACCTGACCGCTCCCTCCAGTTGGCTGGTCAGCCAAGGGTAGAGCCCCGGGGAAGACGAGCGCGGACTCGCGCTTGTCTTCCCCGCGGCTCTACAGATGGCTATCGACCGGGAACCAACCGATACACGGGACCATCCAGCGAGCAGACATAAATCCGGCCGTGGGTGTCTTCTCCGAAGGAGGAGGGGGCGCTTACCGCCAGGCCGAGCTTGCGCTCGCGGCCGGCGCGGCGCAGGTGGGGGACGAGGCTGCGCAGCTCGCCCTCGCAGAAGTCGGCGTAGACGTAGCGCTTGTAGAGCGCGCGCAGGCGCCGGTCGCGGATGACGTAGCCGCCGATGATCGAGCAGCTGCCGCCGCCGCGACTCAGCGGGTAGGCGAGGATCGGCTTCACCGTCCCGCCGGGGTTCGGGGTGCCACTGTTCTCGTCGCGGTAGCGGGAGAAGCCCTCGAAGGCGTCCCAGCCGAAGTTGGCCCCCCGCGCAGCCGCGACCGTGGTGTAGTCGAGCTCCTCGAAGCGGTTCTGGCCGACATCGGCGATCGCGATCCGGGGCCGCTTCGCGGTCACCGTGTCGAAGGAGAAGCGAAACGGGTTGCGCAGGCCGAAGCTGTAGATCTCGTCGCGGCCCGGCCCGCCCACAAACGGGTTGGAGGCCGGGATCGAGTAGCGCCGCCCGCGCGCCGCCCGCGGGTCGATTCGCAGCAGCTTGCCCAGCAGGCTGCCCAGGTTCTGGGCGTTGTTCGGCGGGTCGCCGCCGGAGCCGCCGTCGCCGGTGCCGAGGAAGAGGAGGTTGCCGAGGAACTGAAGCTGGCCGCCGTTGTGGTTCGAGTTGGCGCGGTGGGGGATCTCGAGCACGGCTCGCCGCGAGCCGCGCGCTGCCCGCACCGGGCCGCGGCGCTTGAACTCGTCGACCCTGATGTCCCCCTGGCGATCGGTGTAGTAGACGTAGAAGCGGCGGCTGCGCCGGTAGTCGGGTGGGAAGGCGATCGAGAGCAGGCCGCGCTCGCCGCCGGAGGAGACCAGCCCCGAGATGTCGAGGAAGGGCCGCCGCCGCTCGCGGCCGCCGCGCAGGACCCGCACCCGGCCGGGCTGCTCGACCACGAAGAGCAGCTTCGGGAAGCCCGGCGCCCCCGCCACGTAGACCGGGCTCTCGAAGCGGCCGATCCGCTTCAGCGCGACGCCGCCCCCGCCCGCCCTGGCGCTGCCGGTCGCCGTCCCCCCGCTCCCGTCCCGCCGCTCGGGCGGCTCCTGCGCCTCGCCGCAGGCGGGGAGGGCGGCCGTCGCGAGGGCCACGGCGGCGACCCACGAGGCGGCGCGACGTCCCATGCCGAGCACGCTAGCGGGCGCCGCGCCTCCGCTTCTTCGGGATTTCGACGACTCTGCCGCTGTCGGTGACGATCGTTTCGGGCAGGGCCTCGGAGATCCGCGCCGCGAAGGACCCGCCCGGCTCGACCCCGGAGGCGGTCTCGGCCCTGGCCGCGCCGCTGAGCCCGGCGTCGATCTCGTAAAGGACTGCGAACCTGCCGGTCTTGACGGCGCTCAGCTTCCAGACCCCCTCGACGGTGGCGCCGGGCTTCAGCGGACCGAAGTTGAAGGTCTTCTGATTGGCGCTCTGGGTGCCGCCCGGCTTCGAGGACCCGGCCCGCTTCGGGTAGTGGGCCGCGAGGACCCAGACCGGACGGTCGGGCTGGGCGAGGCCGGGTTCGGGGCCGTGGACCGCGAAGGGCAGCGAGGAGGTCTGTCCTGCCCGGCCGGCGATCGAGACCGTCACCGTCAGCGCCGGGACCGTCCTACGGCCCGTGTTGCGGACGCCGATTCGCATCAGCGAGGTCTGGCCGAGGCGCTGTTTGGCCGGGAACTCCGCGGTGACGACCTTGACCCGGTAGGCGCCGGCCGGCTCGTTCGCGTCCGGGGAAGAGCCCCCTCCGCAGGCGGCGACCGACGCCGCCAGGGCCGCGGCGGCAGCGCCGGCCGCGACAGCGCGATAGCGGGAACGCCGGGCATGTGTGCGGTTCCCCCCCAAAGCGGCCGGAACATACCACGGGGTTTGCCTGCCTCCAGCGCCGTTTTCGCGGGATCGGCGGCGTTAGCCGAATCTCAACACTCGTCTAACGGTCAGCGGCGATGCGTCCCATAGACTCAGAGTACCGAGCAGGGGCCGCGTGGATGCGGTCCCGCTCTCCGGAGGAGCAGATGGTCAGATCCGCGGTAGACAGGGCATTCCTGCCCACCAAGTCGCTGTTCGAGCAGGCGGGGGACATGATGATCCTCACCGCGCGGACGCTCGTCTCCGCGGTCAAGCCCCCCTATCCGTACGGCGAGGAGTTCATCGGCCAGTTCCTCTTCGCCCTGCGGCTCTGCTGGTTCCCGCTCTTGATTTCGACCGTTGCCTTCGGCTTCGGCGCTCCCGGCCTGCAGGCGGCCAACATATTTTCTCTGTTCGGGGCGCTGGACCGGCTCGGCGGCTTCTTCGTGCTGGCCTCGATTCGCGAGTTCGCCCCCTTCGTCACCGCGGTGGTCGTCGCCGGCGTCGCCGGCACCGCGATCACCGCCGACCTCGGCGCCCGCAAGATCCGCGAGGAGCTCGACGCTTTGCA